>JBIJCA010000290.1:0-5616 GCA_044344935.1 Aquimonas sp.
CATCGTCAGCTGCCTCGGCAACGATCTCGGAAGCGTCAGCGCTGCGTTGCGCGACGGTCGCTCGGGCATCCGTCGCTGCGAGGAGTTCGCGACAGCGGGCCTGCGCAGCCAGGTCGCCGGCGTGCCGGACATCGATCTGGAAGTGCGAGTCGACCGCCGCGACCGCCGCTTCATGGGGGATGCGGCCGCCTACGCCTGCGTCGCCCTTGATGAGGCCATCGCGATGTCCGGCCTCGCGCTGGAGCAGGTCAGCCATCCGCGCACCGGCCTGATCATGGGCTCGGGCGGCGGTTCGCCGGCGCACCAGATCGAGGCTGCCGACACCCTGCGCAGCAAAGGCGTGCGCCGGGTCGGCCCCTATCAGGTCACCCGCACCATGGCCTCGACGGTGTCGGCCTGTCTGGCCACGCGCTTCAAGGTGCGCGGCATCAACTATTCGATCAGCTCGGCCTGCGCGACTTCGGCCCACTGCATCGGTGCGGCCGCCCAGCAGATCGCCTGGGGCCTGCAGGACGTGATGTTCGCCGGCGGCGGCGAAGAGAACTCCTGGGGCATGGCCAGTCTGTTCGACGGCATGGGTGCGTTGTCCACCAAACGCAATGAAACGCCTGAAGCCGCCTCGCGCGCCTATGACGCTGATCGCGACGGCTTCGTCATCGCCGGCGGCGGCGGCGCGCTCGTGCTGGAAGCGCTCGAACACGCGCTGGCCCGCGGCGCGCGCATCCTCGCCGAGATCGTCGGCTATGGCGCGACCTCGGATGGCGCCGACATGGTCGCGCCCTCGGGCGAAGGCGCGGTCGCCTGCATGCGCCAGGCGATTGCCGGGCTGGATCAGCCGATCGACTACATCAACACCCACGGCACCTCGACGCCACTCGGCGACCTCACCGAGCTGCGCGCCCTGCGCGAAGTGTTCGGCACGGCCATGCCGCCGTTCTCATCGACGAAGTCGCTGTCCGGCCATTCGCTGGGTGCCGCCGGCGTGCACGAGGCGATCTACTGTCTCGCGATGCTCGAGGGCGGATTCATGGCCGGCTCGGCGAACGTCGACACGCCCGACCCTGAAGTCGGCACTTCACCGCTTGTGGGCAGCACGCGTGAGGCGGCGCTGCGGACGGTGCTGTCCAACAGCTTCGGGTTTGGGGGGACGAATGCGTGTCTGGTACTGAGGCGCGGCACGACGGCCTAGAGCGGGATCCATCCGCCGGCTCAGCGTCCAGTCTCCACGCGTGCAGACGCAAACGGCCACCGCAGGGTGGCCGTTTGCGTTGCAGCAGCGGCTGATTTCAGACGGAGCACGGCCCAGCGAGGAAACCCTCGATGAGCTTCAGCGTCTGCTGCTGGTGGCGCGGATACCAGGGCAGGCTGTGCGGCATGTCCGCGATCAGTTCGAACCGCGCATCGACGCGGTCCTTGACCGCGCTGTAGAAGTCTCGCGCATGGAAGGCCGGCACCCGCACGTCGCGATCGCCGGCGTACAGCAGCACCGGGATACGCGCCTTCTCGACGTGCTCCATCGGGAAGCTGCCGCGCACCGTGCGTCCCTGCACCAGTCGCTGCAGCCGACTCTCGCTCCAGCGCAGGCCGAGACGGTCCAGATCGGTCAGCGGGGCGCCGGCGATCGCGCAGCGATAGGGTGTGTCAGACCTGACCACAGCGGCGGCCGCGGCGAATCCGCCGTAGGAATAGCCGAACATCACCAGGCGCTCGGGGTCGGCGATGCCCTCCTTCACCAGCCATGCGGCGCCGTCGTCCTTGTCGTCCTGCATCTTGAGACCCCACTCGGCATCACCGGCCAGCCAGAGCGCGCGCCCCAGGCCGGTGGTGCCGCGGAACTGCGGCCGCAGGACGGCATAGCCGCGCGTGGTCAGGAACGGCACCCAGCCGCTGCCGTCCCAGCCGCCGAAGTCGCGCGCCCACGGCCCGCCGTGCGGATGGATGACGGTAGGCAGCGGCCCCTGGTCCGGGGTCCAGCCGGCAGGCAGATCCAGGATCGCCGGGATCTGCAGGCCGTCGCGAGCCGTGTAGGTGACCCAGCGCTGCTCGCCCAGACGCTCGGGGTCGATTCCTTCGCGCTCGCTGCCCAGAGTGACCACCCGGCTGCCGTCGACCAGCAGGCGGTAGGACGGCGGATGGCGATGGCTGTCGGTGCTGAACAGCACGCGGCTGCGGTCATCGGTGTAGCCGAGGATGGCGACGTTCTGTTCCGGATACGCCTTCTTCAATCCTTCGTGGATGCCGGCCAGCCGCGGTTCGACCCACTGGGTTTCCGGCACCCGCCCGCCCACGGTGAAAGCGACCACGCTGTTGAAGTCGCTGGGCCGCGTGCCGAGCGTCAGGTCGATGACCGAGTAGCGCGGATGCGCCACCAGCGGCGCGTCGTCGAACCGCTTGGCGACCGGGTCGTACATGCGCGCCTGCACCTGGTCAGAGAACCGGTCGGTGAGCACATGGAACTTGCCGCTGGACTCGTCGCGACCGACCACCGCCATCGTGTAGCGCTGGCTGACCAGGGTCGTCAGCGCGTCGTGCACCTCGAATTCACCGGACTCAGCGCCGCGGATCAGCACGCGCTGCTCGAAGTCTCCGCCGACGGGCTCCAGCTGCACGCGGGTGAGCAGGTCGCCGGTGCGCGGATCGAACAGCCCGGGCTCCGAACGGCCGCCCGCGGTGAACAGCAGTTCGCTTTCCTTGGTGCTCAGGTTGTAGCGCAGGTAACGGTCGCGGAGGGTGGAAGGGTCGAGCTGGGCGATCACCACGCGCTCGGGATCCAGCGGCAAACCGCTGATCAGCCGCGTGGTCCCGAAGATCTCGAAGCAGCGCAGGGTGGCGGCGCTGATCCCGGCCTTGCGGCTGGAGCTGGCAAAGGCCTCCTCGAATTCCGCATGTTTGGCATCGGTCAGATAGACCTTGCTCACGAAGGTGCGGGTGGAACCGACACTGTTGCCCTCACCGCCGCAGGAGCCGATTTCGCCGGTCCATTCCTGGCGACCCACCACAAGCACCTTGCCGGCCTTCAGCGTCGCGGCGGAAACGAAGCGCATGCGCTCGCCCGATGCGGTGACGGTCGGGCCCTTGGCGAGATCGTCGAGCTCCCAGGTGGCCAGCGAGGTATCGAATTCGGTGGCATCGGGCTTGCCGATCAGCGCCACCAGATGCCGGCCGTCGGCACTCATCGACACCGACTGAATCCCTGCGTTGCGCGCGATCAGATCGATCGCAAGCGGCTCGGTCGCTGCGTGGGCGCCCGAGGCGACCAGAGCGGCTGCAGCGAACGTCAGAGGGGTGAAAAAAGAAAAGTTCATGAAGGGCTCCTTGGCTTGGCCTTCCGTTGCACGTATCGGCGCCGCATTGCGTGATGGCGCCGAACTGGATCGTTCGAACGCCGGGTCGATGCGCGCGCCGGTTCGCAGCGACCACCGCGCCTCAGGAATGCGATCGAGGGGCAGTGTGACATGGCTGGCGCACGACGGCGGCGCGCCCGGACGCTGGAGCCCGGGTGCGACTGCATCAACGAAAACGGCCGCCCTCGCGGGCGGCCGTTTTCGGGATTCTGACGTGCGGAGGGCCGCTAGGCAGCGCAGGGTCCGGCGAGGAAGTCCTCCATCAGCTGCAGCGTCTGCTGCTGGTGGCGCGGATACCAGGGCAGGCTGTGCGCCATGTCCGGAATCAGCTCGAAGCGGGCATCGACCCGGTCCTTGACGCCGTTGTAGAAGTCACGAGCGTGGAAGGCCGGCGTGCGCACGTCGCGGTCACCCACGTAAAGCAGCACGGGAATGTTGGCCTTCTCGACGTTCTGCATGGGATCCATGCCCTTGACCGTGCGGCCCTGCAGCAGGCGCTGGAGTCGGTTTTCGCTCCAGGTATTGCCGAGACGCGCGAGGTTGGTGACCGGGGCGCCGGAAATCGCGCACTGGTAGGGGCTGTTCGGACGCACCACCGCAGCGGCGGCAGCGAAGCCGCCGTAGGAGTAGCCGAAGATCACCAGGCGCTCGGGGTCGGCGATGCCTTCCTTGACCAGCCAGGCCGCGCCGTCGTCCTTGTCGTCCTGCATCTTTTGGCCCCACTCGGCGTCGCCGGCCAGCCACAGCTCGCGGCCCAGGCCCGCGGAGCCGCGGTACTGGGGACGCAACACCGCGTAGCCGCGCGAGGTGAAGAACGGCACCCAGCCGCTGACATCCCAGCCACCGTAGTCGCGCGCCCAAGGGCCGCCGTGGGGATGGATCACTGTGGGCACCGGTCCCTTGTCCTTGCTCCAGCCTGGCGGCAGGTCGAGGATGGCGGGGATCTTCATGCCGTCACGTGCCTCGTAGGTCACCCACTTCTGCTCACCAAGGCGTTCCGGATCGATGCCATCGCGCTCGGTGCCGAGCGTGACCACGTTCTTGCCGTCAATCAGCATGCGGTAGGCCGGCGGGTGACGGTTGCTCTCGGTCGAGAACAGCACCTTGCTGCGGTCGTCTGTGTAACCAAGGACCGAAACCATCTGACCGGGGTAGGCGTTCTTCAGGCCTTCATGGATGCCCGCCAGACGCGGCTCGACCCACTGGGTTTCCGGCACCAGGCCGCCGACGGTGAAACCGATCACCTTGTTGAAGTCGCTGGGGCGCGTGCCAAGCACCAGACTCATGATGGGGAACTGCGGATGCGCGACCAGCGCCTCGTCCTCGAAGGTCTTGGAAACCGGGTCGTACAGGCGTGCCTGCACGAGGTCCGAGAACCGATCGGTCAGCACGTAGAACTTGCCGCTCTCCTCGTCCCGTCCGACGATGTCCATCGAGTAGCGGTCACGCACCTTCGTGGTCAGAGCGTCATGAACCTCGAACTCCTTCGTTTCCGGGTTGCGGATCAAGACCCACTGCTCGAAGCCACCGTCCTTCGCTTCCAGCTGCACGCGGGTCAGCAGGTCACCCGTGCGCGGATCGAACAGCCCGGGCTGCGAGCGCCCGCCGGCGCGAAACAGCAGCTCACTTTCCTTGGTGCGCATGTTGTAGCGCAGGTAGCGGTCACGGAAGCTCGAGGTGTCGAGCTGCGCGATGATGACGCGCTCGGGATCCAGAGGCAGTGCGTTGACCAGCCGCGAGGTGCCGAAGATCTCCATGCAGCGCTCGGTGCGCTCGCTCATCCCGGTCTTGCGGCCGGTGGGCGCAAGGCCCTCCTGGAACTCGGAATGCCCGGCGTCGGTGAGATAGACCTTGGTGACAAAGGTGGCGGTCGAGCCCACGCTGTTGCCTTCACCGCCGCAGGCAGCGATATCGCCAGTCCACTCCTGGCGACCGACGACGAAGAACTTGCCGGCCTTCAGCGGCGAGGCGGTGACAAACTTCATGCGGTCGCCGGATGCGGTGACCGTGGGCCCCTTGTCGAGATCGTTCAGATCCCAGGTGGCCAGCGAGGTGTCGAACTCCTGCGCACCGGGCTTGCCCAGCAGGGCAACCAGATGGCGACCATCGGCGCTCATCGAGATCGACTGGATGTTGGGCATGCGCGCCAGCGATTCGATCGACAAGGGCTGCGCGTCCGCCGAGGCGAACTGGGCGGCAAGCAGGCCCGCTGCAAGGGCGAGCCACGCGGAAATCGGCTGCTTCATGGGGATTCTCCTGTGTGAGGTGGTCA
>JBIJCA010000355.1:0-4016 GCA_044344935.1 Aquimonas sp.
CTGCGACTGGGCGTCGATGATTGCCTGACCAAGCCCGTACGGCCGCGCGCATTGATCGCGGCTGTACGCAGCCGGATCAAGCGCGCGCGCCTGTTCGGCGAGCGCCCCGCCAGCGAGCAGGTCCGTCTCGGCGCCAGGCTGCGGCGCGGTGATTTCCTTCAGCGCCTGCGCCAGCGCCAGTCTCTGGCAACCGAGCAGTGGCGGGTGCTGGCCTCGCTGCGCGTGGACGCAGCCCACGACTGGCGCGAGAGGCTGGGTCTGGGCGGAACCGACGCGCTGGAACGTGGCGTGGCTGCCCGCCTTGAGCCGCTGTTGTCCGGCAGCGACTGCTACTGCCTCTGGGAAGAGCTGGGCTTCGGCCTGCTGATCGAACGCGGCCAGGTCGAAGACGTTCAGGCGCTGCTCGATCGCCTGCTGCAGGCCGTGCGGGCGGAGCCCTTCGAAGTGGCCGGGCAGAGCCTGAGTCTCAGCCTGTCGATCGGCTATGCGGCGCCGCCGAAACAGCTTGCCGATGCCGAGGCCGAACGCTGGATCGCGAGCGCGTTCGCTGCCGTCAGCGTCGCCAGCCAGCTGGGCGGCAATCGCGCCGAAGGGGTGCTGTCGAACGACCCCGATGCATTGCCACCGGAACGGGTGCTGGTGATCCGGCACGCATTGACCGATCTCGCCCGCGGCGGCAGCCTGCGCTTCGAGTTCCAGCCGCTGCTGCGCCTGCGTGGCGAGCGCAGCGCCTATGCGCTGATCGCCAAGCTGCGCGACCTGCGCGCGCCCTTGCAGGGCTATCCGCGGCGCGAATACCTGCAGATTGCGCGTGAGTTGAAGCAACTCGCCGTGCTCGATCGCATGTGCCTGTTCCATGCATTCGAGACTCTGGCCGAGCAGCAGCGCCAGGAGCGCCACTGCTCGCTGTTGGTGCCGGTCGACCTGGCCAGCATTGATGCGCGTCAGCAGGCCTGGCTGGAGGCTGAAGCCCGTCGACGTCCGTACATGGTCGCCGAGATCCGGCTTGAGCTCGATGCCCAGCAGGTGGCTGACCCGGCACGGGCGGAGACGGTGGCTGGACTCAGCGCCAGCGGCTGGTCGCTGGCCTGCCGTCTGCAGCGCTGGGATGTCGCCGTGTTGAAGGCGCTGCGGACGCAGCCGGTGCAGCTGCTGCGGATCTCGCATGCGCAGCTGTCGGCCTTGGTCCCGCAGGCGCTGCACGATGAGGTCACGGCCTGGCATGCGCTCGGGCGCGAATGGCTGGTCGATGATGTGGCTGCGGTCGGCGCGGTCAGCGCGCTGTGGTCGATCGGTATCGACTACCTGCAGGGCGAAGCGCTGGCCGCCGCCTCGCCGCGACCGGACTTCGAAGCCGACAGCGAGCGGATGGCCTGACTGTCGGGCGCGTGCGCGCCAAGCGCGAGTGGCCGCTGCCTTCAGTGGCTAAGTTTCGTGGGTCTTGATCGATCCGACTGCATAGGGTGGGTCTTGACCCACCGCCACCGCCACCGCCACCGCCAGCGTCGGTGCGCGTCGCGGAGGTTTCACGCCCCACACCTCCGGGCGGGGTGCAGGGTTTGGCGGGTCAATGCCCATCCCATGATTGGCGCGGGGGCAGGCTTTGGTGGGCCAGGGCCCACCCTATGGTTGGCGCGCGGCGTAGGGCGGTGTTAGCGCCAGCGTCGGTGCGCGTCGCGGAGGTTTCACGCCCCACACCTCCGGGCGGGGTGCAGGGTTTGGCGGGTCAATACCCACCCCATGATTGGCGCGGGGGCAGGCTTTGGTGGGCCAGGGCCCACCCTATGGTTGGCGCGCGGCGCAGGGCGCGATTTCGGCGGCAGCCCGTCCCGTAGGGTGCGCCTGCGGCGCACCGCTCTCCATGCGAGTGGTCTCCCGGAAGCGGGGCGCTCAGCCAAGCCTGCCCCGCCGTGGGTGTTGCGCGCGCGGCCTTCAGCCCTGCCGCGCGAGTTGCCTCAACACGTAGTGCAGCAGGCCGCCGTGACGGAAGTACTCGACTTCCTTCGGGGTGAGCAGCAGCACCTGCGTCTGGAACTCGACGCTCGACCCGTCCGCGCGGACCGCGCGCACCGCCGCCAGCCTGGCCCTGCCATCGTCGAGGCCGATCACGTCGATGACCTCATCGCCTCGCAGGCCCAGCGAGGCCGCACTCTCGCCCGGCAGGAACTGCAGCGGCAGCACGCCCATGCCGACCAGGTTGCTGCGGTGAATCCGCTCGAAGCTCTCGGCGATCACCGCGCGCACGCCAAGCAGGTAGGTGCCCTTGGCCGCCCAGTCGCGCGAGGAGCCGGTGCCGTATTCCTTGCCGGCGATCACCACCAGCGGCACACCTTCGGCCTTGTATTTCATGGCGGCGTCGTAGATCGACAGCTTCTCGCCCGAGGGCTGATGCAGGGTGTTGCCGCCTTCTTCGCCGCCCAGCATCTGGTTCCGGATGCGGATGTTGGCGAAGGTGCCGCGCAGCATCACCTCGTCGTTGCCGCGGCGGCTGCCGTAGCTGTTGAAGTCGGCCGGCTGCACGCCGCGCGACTGCAGGTAGGTGCCGGCCGGCGAGCTGGCCTTGATGTTGCCGGCCGGGCTGATGTGGTCGGTGGTGATGCTGTCGCCGAACAGACCGAGCACGCGCGCGCCGTGCAGGTCTTCGATCGCGCCGACGTCCATCGTCATGCCCTCGAAATAGGGCGGATTCTTGATGTAGGTGCTGGCTGCATCCCAGGCGTAGATCTGGCCCTCGGGCGCCTCGATCCGGTTCCAGCGGCTGTCGCCGCGGAACACGTCGGCGTAGTTGTGCCGGAACAGTTCCGGACCGACCGTGGCGGCGATCAGATCACCGATCTCCTTGTTGCTGGGCCAGATGTCACGCAGGAAGACCGGCTCGCCATCGCTACCTGTGCCCAGCGGTTCGCGGGTCAGGTCGATGTCGGCGCTGCCGGCCAGAGCATAGGCGACCACCAGCGGCGGCGAAGCGAGGTAGTTCATCTTGACCTCGGCGTGGACGCGGCCCTCGAAGTTGCGGTTGCCCGAGAGCACCGAGACCACGCTGAGATCGCCTTTGGCGATGCCGGCGCTGACTTCGGGCGGCAGTGGCCCCGAGTTGCCGATGCACGTCGTGCAGCCGTAGCCGACCACGTGGAAGCCGAGCGCTTCGAGGTCGTCCATCAAGCCGGCCTTCTTCAGATAGTCGGTGACCACCAGCGAGCCCGGGCCGAGCGAGGTCTTAACCCAGGGCTGCACCTTCAGCCCGCGCGTGACCGCGTTGCGCGCCAGCAGCCCGGCGCCGAGCATCACTGCCGGGTTGCTGGTGTTGGTGCACGAGGTGATCGCGGCGATCACCACGGCGCCGTCCTTGAGCTGCGCCTTCTCCCCCTTGAGCTCGATCTCGACGGAGCCGTTCTGCAGCACCTCATGGTTGCCGATTGCTGCGCCGCCGCCTTCCGAGACCATCGCGTTGGCTTCGGCCGATCGTTTGCCGCGCGCGGCCGCCACCGGCGCCACGTGCTCGCGGTAGTTCTGTTTGACGTCTTCCAGCAGCACACGATCCTGCGGTCGCTTCGGGCCCGCCAGCGAAGGCCGCACGTCGGCGAGGTCGAGCGCGAGCACGCTGCTGTACTCGGCTTCGACGGTGGAATCTCGCCACAGGCCCTGGTGCCTGGCATAGGCCTCGACCAGGGCTATCTGCGGCTCGCCGCGACCGGACAGGCGCAGGTAGGCCAGCGTCTCCTCGTCGATCGGAAACAGGCCGCAGGTCGCGCCGTACTCGGGCGCCATGTTGGCGATGGTGGCGCGGTCGGCGAGCGGCAGCCCGGCCAGCCCCGGGCCGAAGAATTCGACGAACTTTCCGACCACACCGTGGGCGCGCAGCATCTGCGTCACCGTCAATACCAGGTCGGTGGCGGTCGCACCTTCCGGCAGGCTGCCGCTCAAGCGGAAGCCCACCACCTGCGGAATCAGCATCGAACTGGGCTGGCCGAGCATGGCCGCTTCGGCCTCGATGCCGCCAACACCCCAGCCCAGCA
>JBIJCA010000001.1:0-101685 GCA_044344935.1 Aquimonas sp.
GAGTGGATAGGTCGCGAAAGATGCGCGATCTCGGGTCGAAGCTCAAAAAATCGACTGGTGGGACACCGAGGGGTCAATCGGTTGCGTTGTTCAGAGCTTCCCTAAGAACCAATCAACCTGACCCCTTTCCTTGTTGCGAAGGCTTCTGGCGCTGAAGGTACCGAGGCAGGCGGCCCTTTAGCGCCGCGAATGCGAACAGAAATGCGCCATATGCGGCGGGCAGAAGGAGGGGTAGCACCCGCGAGTACGGCTGTGACGCATCCAGGATGCTCGACAGCATGAAACCAAGCGGAAACACAGCGCAGATGGCGAGCACGGCGCAAACGACTCGCTGCCAGACCGGTATCGAAGAATCAAGTTTGGTGTTCATGAGCGCTGTCAATCAGGCCTAACTGCGGAGCTAAACGACCACATCAATCGCCAAGCAATTGATCGGTCCGCTTGAGCGAACTTTCTGCTGCCATAACGAAGCTGCCATGCGGTATCGCGGGTCATCGGGGCAAATCCGCGCCGAGTGGCGGTCTAAAGTATAGACCTGACCCCGTCTGCGCGTGTGACCCCGTCTGCGCGTGACCCCGTCTGCGCGCCGAGTGGCGGTCTAAAGTATAGACCTGACCCCGTCTGTGTGCTTCCGGCGCCATGGGCAGCCGCGAGGTGTCGACGGCCCACGTTCCGATCAAGGGCGAGTCGGTCTTCGCTTCGACAGCGGGCGCGCATTGAGACCAGACAGCGGCGACGAGAATCAGTGCAATCGCGATGGCTTTCATTCAAGACTCCAATTGAAGCGCAAGTCAGCGCGTGGCTCATTTTCTGCATCGGTAGATCGCGCTTCCCATCACAGCGCGCGCGCGAGCCCGGGTCAGGCCTTCCGAGCCGCCGCTGGGGTATCCGGCGCAAGCTGCCACAAGGCGATGTCTCACCCCGTTGCCACCTTGGCACCGACAACAACGCTAACGTCGTCTTGAAGCTTCCCGCCAGGAAGCCGGGGCATTTCAGCCAGAGCGCAGGCGGCGGCCCGCGGCGAACCCTCAACTGCGCAGGCCAGCGCGCGGGACCATTCGACGTACTTGGTGAGTCCATCTGAGGCAACAAGGAGACGCCCCTTCAGGGGCACTGGGCCGAAGGCCACCACGCGTCCGCCACCGCCCAGGAGTGGCTTTCGGGACTGCAGCCGCGTCAACTCTACTGCCCCTTCGTCGTCCACGAGCCACGCCTCCGAGTCGCCACAACTCGCGCCCCGAATCTGTCCGTTTCGTATCTCGGCAATAACACCAGTGGAGAGGCCACCCAAAGCTGCTATATCGAGATCAGCGGTGGCCAGGGCTTCTTCCGGAGATGAGTGCAGGCCCGACGCGAAGTCTTGCGCCGCTCGGACTACGGCTTCAGCAGATTCAGCTCCGGATCCGACCCCGCCAGCGCCATCAGCGAGGACAACTACGCACGCGTCCCGCAGTTCAAACCAGGCAGCACGATCTTCGTTGCGTCCGCCAGACCGTACTTCAACGGCTACGACAAGTCTCATCGGCACCTCCGGGTCCTCTTCGCCAACACCAGGGGTTTTCGAAGCTTCCCGAGAGATCAGATGCGCGTATCAGTCTTCCCATCCATCGCGTCCGCGTGTTCTGCCGGGGATTCCTGGTTCTGATCGGGTGCGAGCCTGATGGACAGTCTGCTTGCCGCGGCTCTTGTTTCGCACGCAATCGGACCAAGCCTCACCTCGTACAAAACACCCGAGGCAACCCAAAAATCCCCTCGAACAACGCCGGCGCCACATACGGCTCAATCGGCTCTCGGCGGATGTCGTAGTCGTCCCCTGTGTCCATTCCCTGAAACCCGCCGTAGTACGAGAACGCATAGCGCACGCCGGCCTCGCGCAGCACCTGGCGGGTATCGGCGTTGAAGCTGTCGCGGTTGCCGACCGGGTAGGCGAACGCGCGCAAGGGGCGGCCGAGTTCGGTGTGCAGGCGCTGCGCGCAGCCGAGGATCTCTTCGCGCTGCTCTTCGATCGGCAATCGCGACAGCACCGGGTGGTGCATGGTGTGGCCGCCGATATGCATGCCCTTGGCCTGCATGTCGCGCAGCATGTCCCAGCTCATCCACTGTTCGCGGGCGGCGGGCTGCTCGGCGCCGGGCAGTTCGGCCAGGCGCTGCAGCAGGGCCTGAGCGCGTTCGCCGGGCAGGCGCTTGTACAGGCGCAGCAGCTGGCGCACGGCGTCGGGCCGCTGGTCCGGGCTCAGGTCGAGCGTCGGCAGGTCGTACTCGGGCAGGGCGATTGCCGGTGCGGTAGTGCTGTCGATCAGGGCGTTGATCGCGTCCCACCAGGGCAGGCGCGGGTTGTCGATATAGCCGGTGGCGATGAAGAAGGTGGCGCAGGCGCCTTCGCTGCGCAGCACCTCGAAGGCGCTGTGGTAGTTGTCGCTGTAGCCGTCGTCGAAGGTCACCAGCACGAAGCGGCCGCGGCTGCGGCGGGCGTCTTCGATCTGGTCGGGGGTGATGAGCTCGGCGTGGCGCTTGAGGAAACGGATCTGTGCGGCGAAGTCTTCGGCGCTGGCGCTGATCACGCCGGGGTCGCAGTAGCGGGGCAGCTTTGACGCGATGCGGTGGTAGTTGAGGCAGAGCAGGCCAGGCGGGCGATAGACCTTGCGCAACAGAGCCAGGGCGCCGCTGTGCCTCAGCACTTTTGCCAGCAGCAGTCGTTTCATGCGGTTTCTCCCCTCAGAGTCCGCGATGTGTGGGGTCCGCACAGCGGCCCCGTGGACGCGGGCGCGCAGGCGCACCGCGGTGTTCTTGAGTCGCGGCAAGGCGCGATGTCGCGCCGGCTGTCGCGCCGCGTGCTCATGCTTCGCGCTCGCGCATGCGCTGGCTCCAGCCCTGAAGCAGCGGGCCCAGCATCGCTCGCGCCCTCGGCAATCGTCCCAGGGCTTCGTACAGGGTGTCGGCATCCTCACTGCGCCAGGCCCGCAGCAGCAGGGTCAGGCCGAGGAACAGCAGGGCGTAGAGCACGCCGGCGCCGAAGCGCAGCCAGGGGTCGGCGGTGTTCAGGGCGATCGCCAGCGCGGGTGCGGTGGCCAACAGGGCAGCCAGCGCGAGCCGCGACAGTTGGCGCCAGGGCAGGCGCAGGCCCAGCGCAATACGCGAGCCGGTGACCAGCACCAGCATCAGCAGCATGCGCGAAGCCGCGTGCGCTGCCAGCGCGCCCATCAGGCCGTACAGCGGTATCCACCACAGGGCCAGGCCGATGGTGAGCAGGATCGAGCTGGCCGCGATCAGGGCGCGCAGGCGCTGGTGGTCGGTGGTCGACAGCAGGGCGCCGAAGGCGCCTTCGCTCAGGCTGAGCCCGCCAACAATGACCATCCAGCGGAACACGTCAGCGACCGGGGTGTAGGCGCTGCCGTAAAGAACCTGCACGGCCAGGTCCGCGGCCAGGGCGGCGCTTCCGGCGAGAAGCAGGCCGAAGAACAGGAAGATGCGCACGGCGTTGCCGAGCACCCGATTGACCTGCGGCAGACCCTGCGCGCCATAGGCGTGGGCCATCATCGGCATAAGCACGCTGGACAGGCCGGACGACAGCAGGTCGACACCGCCGCGGGTCAGCGCCGCTGCGATCGCGAAGTAGCCGACGGCGGCCGCGCCGGTGAACAGGTTCAGCAGGTAGGTCTCGACCGATTTGTTGCCGAGCGCGGCGGCGATCACCAGCGCGATCGTCCAGTACAGGTGTGGCCGCAGCCGCGCCAGCAGCTCGGGGGCAGGCGCGTCGGACGCGCCGCGCACGCCGGCGCGACGCGCGGCGATGAAGCCGAGCAGGCCGAACGCGAGACTGGTGACGGTGAACACCAGCAGGTAGGCCAGCAGCGAGGCGCCGCGCCAGGCCAGCACCACCACCGCCACTGCGTTCAACAGGCCCAGCGCGACGGTGATGCCGGCTTCGATGTCGAAGCGGCCGTGCCCCTTGGCCATCGAGATGTAAAAGATGAACAGGCTCTTGCCGCTCATGCTGAGAATGGCCAGCGCGGTGAACAGCAGCAGCTGCTCCTGCTGCCAGCCGCTGCGCTCGATGAAGGGCAGGCTGGCGGCATACAGCGCGGCCACCGCAAGCAGGCACAGCAGCTGTCGGCGCCACAGCCAGCCCTGCACGCGCGCGGCGGCGTCGCGGTCCTGCCGACCCAACGATTCCGAGACGAAACGGATGCCGCTGGTGGTCAGGCCGTTGTTGGCGATGATGCCGAGCATGCCGGACAGCCAGACCAGGTAGGCGTAGTGGCCGAAGCTGTCGGGCCCGAGGTCGCGCGCGATCAGGGCGCTGACCACCAGGCCCAGCGCGTACACGGCATAGGTCGAGCCGGTCATCATCAGCGCCCCGCGCAAGGCGGCGACGCGGCCGAAAGCGCTGCTCATCGGCGGGCCCTCCGCGGCTGGGCCGCGTACACGACGCTGGCGGCGCTGTGGAACAATCGTTGGCCGCGGGCGGCCGGCCCGAGCGCATCTCCCATCGAGCCCGCATGAGTTCTGCAGCGCACCCGCACCCTCGCCTTCTGCATGTCGTTGACGGGCTCGACACCGGCGGGCTTGAGCGCTTCGTCTGCGACCTGGCGCTGAGCCAGCACGCGAGCGGGCAGCAGGTGGCGGTGTTCAGCCTCAACCGCACCGAGGGCTTTCGCGCCGAGCTTGAAGCCGGCGGCGTCGAGGTGATCCAGGGCCGCAAGCGCGGCGGCTTCGATCGCGCCTTGATCCGACACCTGCGCGGCGTGCTGCGCGAGCGCGCGATCGAGATCGTTCACAGCCACAACTTCGTGCCCAACTACTACGCCGCGCTGGCCGCGTTGGGCCTGCGCTGCACGCTGGTCAACACCTGCCACAACATGGGCACGCGCCTGCGCCAGCGCCGGCTGCGCTGGTTCTATCGGCTGAGCCTGCTGCGCACCGCGCGCATCGCCACGGTCGGCGAAGCGGCGCGCACGCATCTGGTCAGCGCTGGCCTGCTGCCGGCAGCGCGCACGGTCGCCGTCGACAACGGCATTCCGGTGCAGCGCTTCGCCCGCGGCGCGGCGGCGCGCGCGGCGGCGCGTGAGGCATTGGGCCTGCCGCTGGCGGCCCCCGTTCTGGGCTGTGTCGGCCGCCTGGTGGCGCTGAAAAACCACGCCCTGCTGATCGGCGTGCTGCCGGCGCTTCGCGCGCGCTTCGCTGAGCTGCAGCTGCTGCTGATCGGCGATGGCCCGCTGCGCGCTGAACTTGCACAGCAGGCGCAGGGCCTGGGCCTGGGCGACTGCGTGCACTTCGCCGGCGATCGCGGCGATGTGGCCAATCTGCTGGCCGGGCTCGATGTGTTCGTGCAGCCCTCGCGCACCGAAGGCCTGTCGATCGCCCTGCTCGAAGCCAGCGCCGCCGGCTGCGCGATCGTCGCCAGCCGCGTCGGCGGCAACCCCGAGATCGTCGCCGACGGCGAGCGCGGGCGCCTGTTCGCCAGCGACGATGGCGAAGGCCTGCGCGCCCTGCTGAGCGAGTTGCTCGACGACGAAGCCCAGCGCCTGCGCCTGGGTGCCGCTGCCCGCCAATGGGCCGAGCGCGAAGTCGGCATCGAGGGCGCGCGTGACCGTTACGCCGCGCTCTACGGGCAAGCCCTCGGCGGCTGAGACACGGTCGTCGCGGCGGTCGGATCGGTTCATGCGTCGAGGCCCAGATCGCGACGCAGGGCGCTGCGCAGATCCTCCGACGCCTCGAAGCCCAAGGCCGGCAGTGCGCTGCGATAGTCGAATGAGGTCCACGCGGCGCGCACCTGGTAGGGCGTGGGGAAGCTGGCGATCGGCCCGCGCCGCAGGCGACCGGCCCGCATCAGCAGGGCGCCAATGCGCGACATCCAGACCGGGCTGATCGGCAGCAGGCGCGGGGCGCGCTTGGCGGCGCGCAGCAGGTCGACGAATTCGCGACCGCGCAGGGCCGGCGCATCCAGCAGGTTGAAGCTCTCGCCTTCGAAACGCGCCGCACGCGCGATGAAGGCCAGGGCCTGTGCGGCGTGGCGCAGGTGGATCATCGGCAGCGGCAGATCCAGCCCGGGCGCCAGCCAGAGGCCGCCCGGCAGCGGCATGGCCAGGCGGCCCGGTGGGCTGAGCGCGTCCGGCCCGACCAGGATGCCGGGTCGCGCCACGCACACGGCGAGGTGATCGCGCCCTGCGCGCTGCTGCACCAGGGCTTCCTGTGCACATTTGAGATGGGTGTAGGCATCGCGCTTCCAGGGCTCGGGTTCGAGCGCGCTGGCCTCGTCGATCAGGCTGCCGGCCGCGGTGTCGGCGGTGGCGTAGACCGCCAGCGAGCTGACGTGAAGCAGGCGCGGCGGCGCGGTGCAGGAGGCGAGCGCATCGAGCACGCAGGTGGTCGCGCCCAGCGTGGCGCGGGCCATGTCTTCGGCGCGGCCGCGCTTGGCCGCGGCGAGCAGGTACAGGGTGCGGGCACCGTCGAAGCGCTGCGCGAGGCCGGCGTCGGCGTCGAGCTCGTAGCGCTCGATGCGGTAGCGCTCGGCGGCGATGCCAGCGAGCTGGGCGAGCAGGGGCGCGGCATCGCTGCCGGGGCGCAGCTGCAGCCGCAGCGGCGGCGACTCTGCCGGCAGTGCATCGAGCAGGGCACGCGCCAGATGCCGGCCGAGCAGGCCGGAGGCGCCGAGGATCAGATCCCCCGAGGCGGCGACGTCGGCGCCGTGCACGCTGCTCATGCGCGTGCCTCCGTGTCGCTGCTCGCCCAGGGCATTGGCAAAGGTGTCTCGAAGCGGCTGTCGATGTCGACCACAGCCGGGCCGTCGAGCGCGTTCGAGATCGCAAGGGCGACCTCGGTGATGTGCAGGCAGAACGGCGCCGACAAGCGCGGCGCGGAGTTTTCGCGGATCGCACGCGCCAGGTCCACCGGGCCGAGGCAGAAGTCGACCTTGCGGCGGCCCTTCGAGGCGCGTACTGCTTCAGCGTCGCCGAGCAGTGGCAGCGTCTGCGCGAACGGCGCCTCGCGCGTGCGGCCCAGCAGTTCGATGCGGCCGCGGCGGCGCACCGGCGAGGTCGGTTTCCAGCAGTCGTCCACCCACAGCGCCCCTTCCTCGCCGGCGATCAACAGGCGATGGTCGTGCGGGGCAACGATGCTGCAGGTCAGGCGCGACACGGCGCCGCCTGCGTGTTCAAGCGCGGCCACCGAGAAGTCGGCGGCCTGACGCGCAAGTGGTACGTCCATGTGCTTCTCGGGCACCACGCGCGAGGCAAACGCGGTGACCCGCTTGACCGGTCCGAGCATCGCCACCAGCCAGGTCAGCGCATAGCCGGCGTGCTCCAGGGTGTTGCCGACTTCGAGTTCGTCAACGTAGGGCCAGGGCGCGCCGGAGGCACCGATCCAGCGCCGGTAGGCCATGCGGTGCAGCAGGCCGTCGTCCATCTCGGCATAGGCCAGATACGGGCGGCCGATGCGGCCTTCGCGCAGGGCTTTCCATAGCGTCTGGGCGGGCCGACCGAGCAGGCGGCTGGGCGCGCCCGACAGCTGCAGGCCGCGCGCTTCGGCCAGCGCCACCAGCTCGCGCGCATGGGCGACGTCCATCGCCAGCGGCTTCTCGGAGTAGACATGCTTGCCGGCGTCCAGACAGGCGCGGCTCACTTCGTAGTGCGCATGCGGATTGGTCAGGTTGAGCACGAGCTCGACGCGCGGGTCGCCGAGCAGGCCGGCAAGGTCGTGGTAGACCTCGACCCCGTGGCGACGCGCGAAGGCGAAGCTGCGGCCGGGATCGCGGTCGAACACGCCGACCAGAGCAAGGCTCGTGTGGCGACGCAGGGTTTCCAGATAGAGATCGGCGACGAAGCCGCAGCCGATGATGGCGACGCCGACGGGCGGATGCGTGCTCATCGGGTCTTCCAGATGTCCTGCGCGGGCTTGCGCAGGATGTCGACGAACCCTCGCAGGACGCACACCTGCATCTGCACGAAGCCGGTCACCAGACCGGCCAGCGGCAATCGCTTCAATGCGGGCAGAGCCGGCGCCAGCAGACCCAGTGCCCAGGCGCCGAGGTGAGGCACCAGCAACAGCGCCCAGAAGCTGCTGTAGCGCGCCAGCATCAGATGCGCGAACAGCGCCAGCGCCAGCCACAGCGGTCCACTCAGGCGCAGCAGCTTGTGGCCGACCAGGCGCAGGAACAGCGGGTTCGCAAACGGGTTCAGCAGACGCGGCTCCAGCGCCAGCAGCTGGAAATTGCCGGCCAGTGTGCGCACCTTTCGGCGGCTCTCGTGCTCGACGTCGGTGACCGGTGTGTCCCAGGCGATGGCGCCCGCCTCGAACAGCACGCGATCACCGGCCATCGCGCGTCGCATCGGAATCAGCACGTCGTCGAGAATCGTCTCGGCCGGAATGGCGCTGTAGTCGGCCCGACGCATGACGTACAGGGCGCCGCTGACGCCGACCACCGAACCGCTGGCGGACTCCAGCGCGCGCACCTGTTTTTCGTAGCGCCAATAGGCGTCGATCGTATGGCCGAACCCTTCCAGGGCCTCAGGCTCGAAGGCGAGCTCCCCGCCGACCACGCCCACGCCCGGCTGCAGCAGGCGAGCCACCAGCAAGCCCGCTGCGCTGGTCTCGATGCGCTGGCGCACATCGCAGAACATCAGCACGTCGCCGCGCGCTGCCGCCACTGCATCGTTGAGACAGGCCGCCTTGCCGCGGCGCTGGGCGAAGCCGAGCACGATCAGTCGCGGATCCGCCAGGGTCCGCGCCGCGGCTTCGGTGCCATCGGTGCTGCCATCGCACACCAGCACGACTTCAATCCGATCTGCTGGATAGTCAAGCGCAAGAACATTCCGCAGCTTGCGGGTGATCGCCGTCGCCTCGTTGTAGGCCACCACGATGATGCTGAGGGTCGGCCAGTGCGCCGGCACCCCGACAGCCTCCGGCGGCGGCGCCGAGCGCGCGCGCAGCCACAGCAGCAGTGGGTAGCCGAGCCAGGTCAGCGCGATCGCGCCGACGCTGAGCGCGAACAGCAGCAGCCAATGCATCAGGCGGTCTCGACAGGCGTGCGCGGCGCATAGGCCGGCCGCGCGATGCGGTAGTCGCGATAGGCCCCAGGGTTGCCCGACTTCCCCGCTTCGGCGGCCTTGACGATGTTGTACATCTCGCGCGCCGACACGTAGTGCAGCTTCCAGCGCTCGCCGTCGTTGTAGTGCCGCTCGAGGTGCTCGAAGGCCTCGCGCATGGGCGCGCCCAGCAGGGTATCGAGGTCGCACTCCTGGGTACCGTGGGTGTGGATCTTCACGAAGATCCACTCCGGACGCCCCTCGACATGGATGCCCGTCTGGACCCAGTGGTCGATGCGCTGCGGGCTCGGCGGGCTGACCGCGCGGATGTCCGAATTCTCGATGCGCGGCAGCAGCCCGAATTTCCGGCGACGGAAGTTCAGGCCCAGAACACCCTGGATCAGCATGAGGTCGCCCCACGGCGCACCGCCTACACGCACGCGCTGTCCGCGATCGTGCGATTTCGGCTGCTTCGGGTCGTCCTTGGCGTAGTAGATGCGGTTGATGGTCGAGGGCTGGGTCGGATCGGGCGCCGAGGGGAAGGTGAAGTCGGCGTAGCAGCCTTCCTCGCGCAGGATGATCAGCTCGTTGTTGATGCCGCAGCCACGACCGGCCGGATGACTGTTGTCCAACGCCCAGTTGCCATGGATGAAGGCCCATTGCGGCTGTCCGGTAGCGGGATCGACCGGCAGCGCGTCATGGCGCTCGACCAGCTGGCGGGTGAATCGCCGCAGGGTCTCGCGCAGGTTGGATTCGGTGTCGTTGTCATGGTGCAGATGGACTTCGATCTCGCCGAGCTGCAGGCGGCACATCTCGACGAGAGCATCGAGATGTTCTGGGCGGTATTCCTCTTCCGGGTAGAAGAAGGTATGGACAGGCGGGCGGCCGTCGGCATCGCGATGGCCTGCGCAGACTTTGGGGTAGTCCTGGCGCCAGCGCGCCACACGCGCGCATTCGCTGGCGTAGTCGGCGCGTCCCCACTGCGGCTCGTAGTGATCGACGAAACAGAACATCAGGTGTCGGGTCGCGCCCGTGGGTGCGGGCGCCCGCCAGTCCTGACGCAGCCAGGCGGTGAGCCAGCCGAGTACGTGCTTGCGGTGGGCCAGGTAGAGCACTGCCCCCAGACCCGCGAGTCCAGTCAGCAGCAGCGTGTACAGCAGGGTCAGGCTCATGGGGTCCTCGCTGCGGCGGTGGCCGCGGGCGCAGTGTGTGTGATCGGGTGGCTCATCCGCCGAGGCGCTCGAGAATGATGAACGCATAGACGGCCACGATGCTGCCGAATGCGGCAACCACGGCGGCCAGCTGCCAGCGGGGCGCCGGCCAGTGCTCATGCTCCGGTCCCGCCAGCGCCGCCGCGCGCGCGCACCAGGCGGCGGCGAGGCAGAGTCCCAGCAGCAGGTAGAGGAGGGGCTGGTAGGTCCGGGACAGGAACCAGGCGCAAGCGAGAAAGCCCAGCAGTGCAACGCGCAGCGCTTCGGCCATGCGGGCCTGGGGCGAGCCCGGCTGCGCCAGCTGCGTCACCTGCGAGAGTTCGCGCCAGGCCAGCACCAGCAAGGCCACCCATGGCAGCAGACCGAACAGGCCAAGTTCGGCGAAGCAGAGCACGAAACTGTTGTGCGCCGTCAGCGGGTGGTGATCGGTGAACGCACCATAGCCGACGCCGAACAACGGTTGGCCGCGGAACATCTGCAGGCCGTCGTACCAGGCGTCGATGCGCTGGCCAGCGGACTGTTCCTGGGTCGAGAATTCACGTCCCCCGGCGAGTCCCAGCCCCATCGCCACCACCAGGCCAACCGCGCCCAGCAGGGCGGTGCGCATGTTTCCGAGCCAGCGCCGCAGGCCCAGCAGCAGCAGCACCGCCACGCCGAGGACCGCACCGCGCGAATGGGTCAGGTAGATCGAGTACAGCATCAGTCCCATCGGCAGCCCAACCACGACAGCGTTGCGGATCAGACGACGCGGCCGCCAGGCCAAAGCCAGCAGCGGCAGGGTCATGATCAGTGCCTGTCCGAGGTCGTTGGGATCGTTGAGGATGCCCAGCCCACGCACGCGCCAGAGGTTCTCGCCGGTGTTGTCCTCGGCGGGCACTCCGGTGTATCCGGCGGCCAGCAGATCGGCCTCGTCGCCGGTGCCCTGCCGGATCACGAAGTCTTCTGCGCGGTAGCCGGTCTCGAAAGCGTTGACGGTGAAGGCCGCCAACACCAGCATGCAGAGGGTGACGCTCGCCAGCGTCCACTGCACTCGTCGAAGGGTTGTCAGGTTCATGGCTGCCAGCAGCAGCAGCAGTACCGAAGCGCTGAAGTCGGAGATGGCGTCAACCGCGCCACCGGCCCAGCCGTTGGCGATGCGGGACATCGCGATCGCCAGGATGAACGCCATCAGCAGCCCGGCGTGGACCGGGCGCAAGGCGATGCGACGCTGCATCAGGGTCGAAAACACCGCGGCGGCAAACGCCAGCAGCCACAGCACAAGCATCGGCCGCGCTTCGGCCAGCCCCGGCGCGAACAGCTCGACGGGTCGCAGGAAGGTGAACACCACGTACAGCAGGAACAGGGCGAAAGCCATCGGGTGTACAGCCGGGACCAGAGCGGGCGGCGCGCCCGAGAGCGGCAGATGATAGCGGAGCCGGGCAGCGCTTTGTCACCGATGTCTGGCACACTCTTTCCACCTCAACCGTGTTTTTCATCGCAGTTTCGATGCGAATAACTGCGATGGCGCTCACGCTATTCAAGTGAAATCAGGCCTTCAAACCATGAATCCAGCCCAGAAATTCGGCGATGTCCAGCGCGTGCTCTACCACCACCGGACCCAGGGCAAGGCGGTCGAAGGCGTGCATATCCGCGGAGTCACCGACGCCCTGCGCGCGGAGGGCGTGGCGGTGGACATCATCAGCCTGCCGGGCGCGGACCCGTACACCAGCCCCAAGGCGATGTCCCCCACTCAGCAGGCCCGCAGCTACATGCGCTGGGTGGCGCAGCTGCCGGAGCCGCTGTTCGAACTGGCCGAGCTGGCCTACAACGCCGTGGCTGGCTGGCGTCTGCTGGCCTATCTGCGGCGCCGGCGCGACGTCGGGCTGATCTACGAGCGCTATTCGCTGTTCATGTTCATCACGGTGCTGATCGCCCGTGCCAAGCGCATTCCGCTGATTCTCGAAGTCAACGATTCGGCTGCCGTGGTGCGGGTGCGACCGCTGTTCTTCCAGCGGCTGGCGATGTGGATCGAGGGCTGGGTGTTCCGCCGTGCCGACGGTCTGGTTTTCGTTTCCTCGATCTTCCGTGATCGCACCCGCGCCGCGCACGGCGAGATCGCGCCGGCGATCGTGACGCCGAACGCGGCCAACATCGACAAGTTCAGCTTCACCCAGACGCAGCGTGATGAAACCCGCCAGCGCTACGGGCTGGAAGGCAGCGTGGTCTGCGGCTATCTCGGCGCTTTCGTGCCCTGGCATGCGATTGACGCCTTCGTGCACCGCATTGCCGGGCGTCTCGCCGCGGACGCCCAGCTCAAGCTGCTGCTGGTTGGCGACGGCGCGACTTTTCCGGCGCTGAAGGCTTTCGTCGAGGAGCGTGGCTTGGGCGAGCGCGTGATCCTGACCGGGCGGGTACCGCACGACGCAGTGCCCGGCCTGCTGGCGGCGATGGACATGGCTATTCTGCCCAGCGCCGGCGACTACACCTCGCCGGTGAAGCTGTTCGAGTTCATGGCCTGTGCGATTCCGCCGATTGCGCCGGACTTCGAGCCAATCAAGGAAGTGCTGGTCGAAGACGGCACCGGCTGGATGTTCAAGGCCGGCGATCTCGACGCCGCGGTGCAGGCCGTGCTGGAACGCAGCCGTGACCCGGCGGGGTTGCAGCGGGTCGGTCAGGCCGCGCGCGCCTACATCGCGGCCGAGCGCCAGTGGCGGCACAACATCCTGCAGCTTCTTGAGTTCCGCGCCGAGCTTCTGAGCCGCCGTTGAGACCCTGCGGATTCAGCCCGGCAGCAGCTCGCGACAGACCGCCAGCGTGTCGGCCGCCACGTCATCCCAGCTGCGGCGCAGCCGCGCCGCCATGGCCGCGTGGTCCCAGTCGCGCGTGAGCGCCTCGCGCAGAGCCGCTTCAAGCGCCGCCGCCTCCTTCGGCGGCACCAGGAGACCGCTGTCGGCGTCCACGATCTCGGCAGTGCCGCCGACCGTGGTCGCCACCACCGGCCGCCCGCAGGCGATGGCTTCCACCACCACATTGGGATAGCCCTCCGACCAGCTCGGCAGGGTCAGCACGTCGCAAGCGCCGATCCAGCGCGCCACGCCTTCCGGTTCGCATGCGCCTGGCAGGTGCACGGCGTGCTGCAGGCCACGGGCCTCGATGAGGGCGAGTAGCTCACCGCGCATGACGCCATCACCGACCAGCACCAGCTGGCGACGCGGGTCTTCGCGGTGCAGCGTCTCGAAAGCGGCGAACAGCTCGCGCATGCCCTTGGCTTCGACGAAACGGCCGACGTAGAGGATCAGCTTCGCGTCGGCGTCGAGTCCCAGCTCGGCGCGCAGCGCGGCTTGGTCGCGCGGGTGGAAAACGCCGGTATCGAAGCCATTGATGACCGCGCGGCTGCGCGCCGGGTCGGCGCCGTAGTCGCGGATGGCGGCTTCGCGCATCGCGCGACTGACGGTCAGCAGGCGGTCGCAGCCCTGCACCACGCGGCGGGTCAACCAGCGGTTCAGACCGTCGCGGACGTGGATGTCGGAGCCGCGCGCTCCGAGTACACAGGGCAGACCCAGCGCACGCGCCGCGGCCAGCGCGCCGGCGCCTTCGGGGTACAGCCAGTAGCCCAGCACCAGATTCGCGCCGAATCGCCGGATGCGCGGCTTCAGCACCTGTCCGCAGACCCAGCCGTTGCTGAAACGCGACAATCCGGGCACGGCGGGATAGGTCAGTGCTTCGAGGTCGATCCCGGGCAAGCTGTAGTCCGGCCCGACCACCCCCTCCAGAAAGCTGCGCGGCTTGAGCCCTGGCACGCGCGGATAGTCGGCCTGGGCGAAGAAAACCCGGACGTTGGCGAGTTTCGCCAGCGCGCGCGCGGTCTCGTGGATGTAGCGTCCGCGGGTGGGGTCGTGCGGAACCGGCAGGATGGGCGTGACGAGCGCGATGCGGGGCATGGTCGACCAGAGAGGATTAACGGGAGGACCCCGGGATGCCCGGAGCCTCCGCATGTTAAACCGTGAACGCGTTCGCGTTTTCCGCGCCCCCTGTCGGGCGCCGGCTCAGCCCCCTTCCATGCCGTCGCTGAAGATCTGGCTGGCGCTGGCAGCTTGCCAGCGGCTGAGCAGGTCAACGAAGGCGTCCGGCACTTGGGTGCTCGCGGGCTGTCCGGAGTGGCTCATGGTGTTGACGCCGTGGCAGCCGTCGCAGGAGCGGACCTCGCCGGGCTGGAGGGTCAGCCAGTAGCGCTCGCGTACCACCGGCTGGCCGTTGGCCGCCGTGGACTGCCAGACCAGGGCGCGCCCGGCGGGAACGAAAGCCGCGACCGAACCATCGGCAGCGATCGGTACGCTGCCCACCGGGGCTCCGGCGCGGGGAGTGTTCAGTGCAACAGCCGTGGCGTCGTGCATGGGCACTGCCAGAACTCGTCTGCCCGGCCGCGGATTGGCGCCACCGTAGGTGAGGCCGCGGATCTGGTCGCCCTGCAGAAACTGCATGTGACCGATGGTGTAGACCGGACCACTGGGATTGGGCGGGTTCTGGTGAGTGCTGCCATCGACACGCAGATTGAAGGGTTGTTGGCGATCAGCCCGGTCGCGGGTGGTGACATCCCGCATCACCACCACACCGAGATTGCGCTCGCGCAGGAACTGGCGGAAGGCCTGAAGGTTGACGCCCGCCTGCGCAAAGGCCGCTTGTTCGGGCGATTCGACCGTCTCGGTGGTCTGCGGCGGCGCCGTTCGCGCACGCACTTCGACCGCACCCAGTTCCCACATCGGCCCCTCGTAGACCACCCGCACATCCGGATCCCAGTACTCGATGCGGCGCACGATGCCGGTACTGCCCAGCAGGGGTGTGGGAGAGGCGGCCAGGCTGCCATTGCTGGCCACGCTCAATCGGGTCAGCCGGTAGCGGTGGCTCGGATTCGGGTTGGCGCGTGTCCCGAGCTCGCGGGCCAGACCCGTCACCGGCGCATGCGAGGCAATGACGCTGCCGTCGGAGAGTGGCAAGGGGTTGCGGTAGTGGCCACTGTGATTGCCGGTGGTCACGGTCCCACCGGTGTCCGGATGGGTCACGGACTGCAGCTGGACCTGGTCGGGGTTGGCGCCGGCCGCTCCGCTGAAGCGGATGATCTGGCCGCCGCTCAGGGTGCCGAACTCGGGCGCGTTGAGCGCGTAGAAGCGCCCCGGCTGCGTCGGGTCCTCGGCCATATGAAGAATGTTCAGCAGCCGATAGGCATTGCCGCCCGAGGGAGAGAAGTCACGCAGGTTGGCGTCGTTTGTGAAGCTGCGAGCAAAGAAACTGTGCAGCTCGTGGCGGCCGAGATGGTTCAGGGTCAATGCGGCGGTGCCATCCTGATTCACCTGCCACGGAAAGAAATGATTGAATCGCAGGCCTTCGATCGGTGAACCCGCCACTGCGACACGCGGCTCGGGAAAGTGCTCGCTGCGGTCGGCGGTACGGACCGAGTTGGCTGCCTCCGAGCTGTAGTTGAAGCTGCCGAAAGGGTTCGCGCTGCTCTCGTTCTGCTGGTCGCGCTGCAGGTGGTCCCAGCGGGAAAACACGACGCGCCCCGCCGAATCGACAAGCGGATCGAAGGAGCCGGAAGGCGAATGTTCGAGCAGCTTGAGCTCGCCGCTGGCGCTGAGTTTCCAGAGTCCGCTGACGGTGGGCGTGGATTCGTATTCGTCCAGCTGCGGGTACAGATGGCGGGCGCCGCTGCGCGGACGATCAGAAGCGAAGATCAGGCTGCCGTCCGAACCGTAGGTCGGCTGGATGTTGTTGAAGTCCGCTGGCTGCTGGCTGACGCGCGTGATCACCGCGGTTTGTCCCTGGCCAAGCCCGGTCACCTCGTACAGCTGCCAGTAGCTGTTGTCGGTGCCGTATTGCTGGCTGGGCGCGCCGATCACCATGCTGAAAGCAGCCTTGGTGCCGGACCAGTGGACGGCCGGATCTCGCACCGCGATCGCGTTCGTGCCCTGGAAGGCTGCCGCGGTGCCGAATCCAGCCTCACGAGTGAGATTGCGCAGGCTGCCGTTGGGGTACCGGATGTACAGATCGCCGCCGCGGCCGGTGATTGCGATGTTCGCGCGATGATTGGCGAACACCGAACCGATTGCCGCGAAATCCGACGAGATCGGCATCTGGGTAGCAAACAGGATCGGGTGTGGCGTCGACTCCGGCGTCGATTGCGCGCGCACCGCCAACGGTGCGGCCCAAGCGGCGGCCAGGACGAGAGCGATACAGCTGAGAAACGCGGGGGAACGGGTCATGGGCGTGGCACCAATGTTTACAGGGCGAGCCTACGCAGACGATTCCGGCCGTTTCGCGGGGCAGTTGGCACAATTGCGAAACAATTGAGTGACGCAGCGCGCAGTGTGGAAAATCCCCTTTCTGACGGGCACTTGCGATCACATCGAGAGTGCGAACTGGTTCTCTCTTGAGCGATCGGGCCGGCCCGACCCTGGGGCTCGCGAACGGTCTGCCTCGCAAAGAGTCCAGCGCTGCTCCACGGCAGTGTCCGCCCCTCTTTTTTGTGCGCTGGTTCACGTTTCCAGCGGGTAGCTGCTATCGTTGCCACCTCGATGCTTCCCTTGGCCCACCTCCGGATACGGCTCGTGACTGCGATCTCCCCTCCGTCCTGCGCGTCTGTCCTGCGGGTCCGGCCCGTTTCTGCCGAACCCCGTCGCCGAGGTGTGAGTTGAGCGCAACGACCATCGAGCCGGTGCGTATCGCACGCCCCGATGGCTGGCTGGCTGGCGTTTTCTCGCGCGCACTACCGGCGCGTGCGACGCTGCTGATCGTGCCCCCGTATCCACACGAGTGGCAGCGCGGCTACCGGCTGTTTGCGCTGCTTTCCAACGCCCTGGCCAGCCACGGCATCAGCTGCCTGCGCTTCGATCCCACGGGCTGCGGCGATTCCTCGGGCGACGATGATGCGTTCTGTCCCGAGCAGCTTCAGGTGGACACCCGACTCGCACTGGCATGGCTGCGCGCGGACAGCGGAAGCGTGGTTCATCTGTTGGGTGTCCGCGCCGGCGCACTGGCGGCCTCCGCCGTGGCCGACCGCGATTCCCTCGATTGGATCGGTTGGCAGCCGCTGGCCTCGGGTGCGACGTATCTGGATGGGCTTGATGCGCGCGAGGCGGAGGAACTGGGCAATCCGCGCCGCTTCGGTGCACAGCTTCCGAGACGGGGCATGGATCCCTCGTGCCTGCTTGGCCATCGCCTGCACCCCGATTTCCGTGCGCAGCTCCGCACCGCGGTGCTCCGCTGCGCGCCCCGATTCAACGTCGACGACGCGCTGCCCGAGAGCCTCAGGCGCTGGCCGGAGGAGATCGACCTCGCCTCTCCGTTTGCGCTGCCGGCTGTGCGCGGCGTGGCTGCCGACCTGGCATCGCGATTGGGATCGGGCGCATGAACGAGTCGATCGTCGATCTCGGACACGGCCGTTTCGGTGTGCTGCATGGCTCGCAGGATCCGGCTGCGGTGATGTTGGTCCTGCTGAGCGCGGGCGCGGTGCACCGCCAAGGGCCCTTCCGGCTGTACGTTCAGCTTGCCCGACGGATGGCTGCGATCGGTTTCAGGAGCTTTCGCTTCGATCAGCCCGGCATCGGCGATTCCCTGCAGGCGGCGGAGCGCCCGCAGCGCGAGATCGTCGGCGAGGTGCTCGATCGGCTGCAGGCGCAAACCGGCTGCGCGCGATTCATCGTCGGCGGCATCTGCAGCGCCGCCGACGCCGCCTGGCAACTCGCGCTCACGGATCCGCGGGTGTGCGGACTGCTGCTGCTGGATCCGGTTGCGTACAGCCCGCGCTGGTTCCGCTTCGGGAGGCTGCTGCGACTGCGATCACCCGCATCGATACTGGCAGCGCTGAAGCGGCGTCTGGCTGGTTTTGCGACCCGGGCGCCGCGCGGGCAGCTGGCGGTGGAATCGGACTACAGGGATTGGCCGAAGCCTTCGGAAGCGGGCCCCCAGCTCACAATACTGTGCGCTCGCGGGGTCGAGGTCTTTGCGCTCTACACCGGCGGTGTCGCGAATTATTTCCTGCATCCGCGGCAGTTTGCGGACACGTTTGGCAACGCCGCAGCGGATCCCCACGTGCAGTTCCAGTATTGGCCCGACGTCGACCATCTCTTCTACCGACCTGCCGACCGCGCACGTCTGATCGATCAGCTCTGCACCTGGACGCAGAGCCGGTTCGCTCGGCCTTGAACGCTCGAACCACGCGAGGATTCCCATGCAGCGCAGCCCTATCCTGGTGACCGGCGGCGCCGGCTACATCGGCAGCCATGTCGTGCTGCAGCTTGTCGAGTCGGGCGAGGACGTCGTGGTGCTGGACAACCTGAGTACCGGGTTCCGCGAGGCCGTGCTCGGCGCCGAACTGGTGGTGGGTGAGGTTGGCGATCGCGAGGCCGTAGAGGCCCTTCTACGCTCGCGTGGAATCCGCACGGTCATGCACTTCGCCGCACGCACCATCGTGCCAGAGTCGGTCGAAGACCCCCTGCGCTACTACGGCAACAACACTTGCGCCACTCGCAATCTGCTGGAGGCATGCTCCCGCGCCGCGGTCGAGCACTTCGTGTTTTCCTCGACCGCCGCCGTCTATGGCATTCCGACCGGCGGCCGCGCGCGTGAGGATGGGCCCACTACGCCGATCAATCCCTACGGCACCAGCAAGTTGATGAGCGAGTGGATGCTGCGCGATCTGTCCGCAGCAAGCGCGCTGAGTCACGTTGCTCTGCGCTACTTCAACGTGGCGGGCTGCGATCCGCTGGGCCGGATCGGCCAGTCCACGGCGCGCGCCACCCTGCTGGTCAAGGTCGCGGCTGAAGCCGCGGTCGGCGCTCGCGGGGCGGTGCAGGTGTTCGGCACCGACTATCCAACCTTGGATGGAACCGGCGTGCGCGACTACATCCATGTCGTGGATCTTGCCTCCGCCCATCTGTCCGCGCTGCGTTACCTGCGCAACGGCGGCGCCTCGGTGACGCTCAATGCGGGCTACGGGCATGGCTACAGCGTCCGCCAGGTGGTCGCGGCGATGTCGCGCGCCGCGGCACGGACAGTGCCGAGCGTTGATCAAGCGCGGCGTGCCGGTGATCCACCGGAGCTGGTGGCGGATTGCGCGCGCATCGGCGCCATTCTTGACTGGACGCCGCGCCTCGACGACCTCGATCAGATCTGCATCAGCGCGCTGGCGTGGGAGCGGCAGCTTCTCGCCCGGCGCTCCGCGGCCACCAATGCGCCCGGCTGATCGATCGGCTTGGTTCGGCTTCCTCCTGCTGAGCGCGGCTGGCCTGTTCGGCTTGCTGCTGCCGCTGGCGGATTCGGGCAGCGGGACGCGCGTGCTGCTCAACCTCGCGCACGTTCCACTGTTCGCATTCTGGACGGCGTTGCTGTTCCGGCTCGCTCTGCAGCGTGCGCCTGCGCGCGGCGCACTGCGGCTGACACTGCTGCTGGCAAGTGCAGTGGCGATGGGCAGCGAAGCCATGCAATCGGTGCTGCCGAGTCGTCAGTCGGACCTGCGTGACGTGTTCAGCAATCTGGCGGGCGTCGGACTCGGTGTGGCGTTTTCGCGATGGCGTTGGCGTCAGCGGTTCCGCGAGGCCAGAGCTGCTTCACAATAGCGGCCCGCCTTGTATCCACAAACCCACCGGGCGTCGCGCGCCCACTGCGGAGTCAAACCATGTGTGGAATCGTTGGAGCCGTCGCCGAGCGTGACGTGACCGCCATCCTGATCGCGGGCCTGCATGCCCTCGAGTATCGCGGCTATGACTCCGCCGGGCTGGCGGTGTTGCAGGAAGGACAGCTGCAGCGGCGGCGTGCCAAGGGCAAGGTTCGGGATCTGGAGGCCCTGCTGACACGGGAGCCGGTGCTGGCCAAGATCGGTATTGCGCACACTCGCTGGGCCACGCACGGCGTTCCCAGCACGCATAACGCTCATCCGCATGTCTCGCAGAATCGGGTCTCCGTTGTCCACAACGGCATCATCGAGAACCACGCCGAGTTGCGTGAGGAGCTGTCCTCCCAAGGTTACGAATTCACTTCTGAGACCGACACCGAGGTCATCGCCCATCTGGTCGAGTCGCTGCTCAAGCGTGGACTGGACCTGCGCGCGGCCGTGGTATCGGCTACCCAGCGCCTGCACGGCGCCTATGCGATCGCGGTGTTGTCCAGCGATGAACCGGGTCGGCTGATCGGCGCCCGGCGCGGCAGCCCGCTGGTGGTAGGCATAGGCATCGGCGAGCACTTCCTGGGCTCGGACGTGCAGGCGCTGCTTCGCGTCACCAATCGCTTCATCTACCTGCAGGAAGGCGACATCGTCGAGATCCGCCGTGATGGTTACGACGTGTTTGACGATCAGGGCGCGACCGCCGAGCGCGAGGAGCGGGTGACCGATCTGTCGGCCGACGCCGTCGAGCGCGGCGAGTACCGTCACTACATGCTGAAGGAGATCCACGAGCAGCCGGACGCGGTGGCGCGCACGCTCGAAGGCCGGATCAGCGGCGACCGAATCCTGCCGAACGTATTCGGCGTGGATGCGGAGCGGCTGTTGGCGAACGTGAAGCAGCTGCACATCATCGCCTGCGGAACGAGTTATCACGCCGGCATGGTGGCGAAGTACTGGATCGAAGCGCTGGCCGGTCTGCCTTGCGCGGTGGAGGTCGCCAGCGAGTATCGCTATCGAACCACGGTGGTGCCCGAGGGCACTCTGTTCGTTGCGATCTCGCAGTCAGGCGAAACGGCGGATACGCTTGCCGCGCTGCGGTCCGGCAAGGAGACTTCTCGCTATCTGGGCGCATTGGCGGTGTGCAACGTGCCGGAGTCTTCGCTGGTGCGCGAGTCCGATCTCGTGCTGATGACGCGTGCGGGGCCAGAGATCGGCGTGGCATCGACGAAGGCGTTCACTACCCAGCTTGCCGCACTGGCATTGCTGACGCTCGAGTTGGGGCGCTTGAACGGCATGGCGGATGCCAAGTACACCGGCCTGGTGGCTCAGCTGGCGACGCTGCCACGCTTGGTGAGTGAAGCGCTCAAGCTGGAGCCGAAGGTGCACGCGCTGGCGGAGCGATTCGTTGACAAGCAGCATGCGCTGTTTCTGGGCCGTGGCGCGATCTACCCGATCGCCATCGAGGGAGCACTGAAGCTCAAGGAGATCTCCTACATCCACGCCGAGGCCTATCCTGCCGGTGAGCTCAAGCATGGCCCGCTGGCGCTTGTGGATGAGCACATGCCGGTGATCGCGGTGGCTCCGAACAATCAGCTGTTGGAGAAGCTCAAGTCGAACCTGGAGGAAGTGCGCGCGCGTGGCGGCGAACTGTTCGTCATTGCCGACAACGATGTCGAGGTGCCCCTGGCCCCGGAGCGCGGTGCGCTGCTCAGGCTTGAATCCGGGGGCAATCTCGTGGGCCCTGCGGTGTTCAACATTCCGCTTCAGCTGCTGGCCTATCACGTGGCGGTGCTGAAGGGCACGGATGTCGATCAGCCGCGCAATCTGGCGAAGTCGGTGACGGTCGAGTAGGGCGATGACAACGGTGCTGAGCGTCAATCTCAACAAGATTGCTGTCCTGCGTAACTCGCGCGGTGGCAGCGAGCCTTCGCTGCTGCATGCAGCGCAGGTGGCCGTCGATGCCGGCTGCGGCGGCATCACCCTGCATCCGCGTCCGGATTGTCGACATGTGCGCCCCCAGGATGTGCATGACATCGCCACTTGGCGACCTTCCCACGTGGAGCTGAACCTGGAGGGCAACCCCTTCGCAGGCGCGCGAGAGGGGTATCCCGGGTTCCTCGAGCTGGTCGAGGCTGCGCGCCCGCAGCAGGTGACCCTGGTGCCCGATGGCGATGGGCAGGTCACCTCCGACCACGGCTTCGACCTCGTGCGCGACGCCCTCACCCTGTCAGACGTTGTTGATCGAATCAGGCGCTGTGGCGCTCGCGTCAGCGTGTTTGTTGATCCCGGTAGCAGAGGAGCAGCGAGCGCCGCCGGGTGGGGAATCGAGCGCGTGGAGATTTACACAGGCCCCTACGCGCAGGCCTTCGCTGCGGGCCAGTGGGGCGATGCGCTTGAGCAGTGCATCGCGACGGCGGAGGACGCCCTGGCAGCAGGGCTCGGGGTGAATGCAGGGCACGACCTCAACCAGCTCAATCTCGGGCTGTTCGCCGCTCGTGTGCCCAGGCTCGCGGAGGTGTCGATTGGCCACGCGCTCATCTGCGAGTCACTGTACGCAGGCCTTGACGCCACGGTCCGCAGCTATCTCCGCATCCTGTCGGCGGCACTCAAGCACTGACCTCGTCCCTACGGCGAAAGGTGGGTCTTTGGGTGGCTTTGATCGGATGGTCGTTCCGCAAGCTCGCCAGGCGTGCGTCGAGCTGGCGGTTTCGGGAAGCGCTTGGATCCCGAATCCGCTTTTCGGGATCGCGCGTGGAGTTTTAGCTTGCTGGGGGCGGCTCAGAACGCCGTCAGTGCAGCGAGGGGGACGGCGTGGCCCACTTCAGGGTGTCTGCAACTCCAAGCGGTTGAGTCCGTGGTTGCGGGCCAGTGCGAGCACTTCGGTCATGCGAGCGTAGGCTGCGTCTTGCGACACCTCGACCTGCAGGATCGGGGCGTCAGCGCGGGAGCCTTCCATTCGCAGGACTCGGTCCAAAGCCGCCATGCCCAGCGCTTGCCCTTCGAACAGCACTTCGCCTCCGGCGTCGATGCTTAGCCGAATGACGGTTGGTTCGATCGGTGTGATCTGCGGCGGACCCGGCTGCAGGGGCAGGTCGATTTGCCGAACCATGATTGGCGCGGCGACCAGAAAGATGATGAGAAGTACGAGCATCACATCGACTAGCGGTGTGATGTTGATCTCTGATTTGTCCGCGTGTTCCGCCGAACCTGCATTCATGAAGGCCATGATCGAACTCCCGATCGGGCGTTCCTTCGCTTGCGGGCCGGATTTCCTCTCCGGCGACGGCGGCCGCCGCTGGTTCGAGAGTGCGCGCTGGGGCGGACTCTTGGCAACCCCGCGTTGATGACATGTCGTGCTGGACGTATGCGCTTCCGCCAAAACAAGAGGCCGCCTTGTGGGCGGCCTCTAGCGAAACTTCGATGCTGCTGTGCTGTTGGTTCAGAGCGTTTCGACGAAGCCGATCTTCTTCATGTCCGCGTTCTTTGCGGTGGACAGCACATCGGTCAGAACGTGGTACTGGACTTCCTGGTTCGCTTCGATCTCCAGCAGCGGCTGGGGGTCGCGACTGGCTTCCACCTTCAGCGACGGCAACAGCGCCGCCTTGGGCATGGGCGAGTTGTCCCAGAAAAGGCCGCCATCGGCGTCGATCCGCAAACGGATCGGCAGGGGCGGATCCACCACGTTTTCCGGCGGCTTCTGGCTCTGCTGCGGCAGATCGATTTCAATCTCCCGGGTCAGCATGGGCGCTGTGACCAGGAAGATGATCAGCAGGACCAGCATCACGTCGACCAACGGCGTGACGTTGATGTCCGCCATGTCGCCGCCATCACCCCCAGTTGTAAATGCCATGCGTGCCTCCTCCTACCGTTCCGGGGTGATCACAAAGCCAACCTTGGCGACACCCACATCCTTGGCGATCTTGACCACGTCCGAGACCACCCGGTAACGCGTCGTGCGGTCGGCGCGGATCTCGACACGCGGCTGAGGCTTCTTCTGCGCTTCGACGGCCAGCTGCGCTTCCAGCAGGCTGCGCTGGATCGGCTGGTCGTTCCAGTACATCGCGCCGTTGTCGCGGATCGCAATGGTGATCGGCTGACCCGGCACGAGCGCAGCTTCAGGCACCTCGAGACGGTTTTCAGGCAGCTTCACCTGAATCTTGTGGGACATCAGGGGGGCCGTGATCATGAAGATGATCAGCAGCACCAACATCACGTCGACCAGCGGCGTGACGTTGATTTCCGCCATCGGCCCGGCTTGCTGATCGTTACCGCTGCTGAAGGCCATTACTTAGAACTCCCGGTTCAACCGTCGGCTCAACGCTTGGACGAACCTTCGCCGACGCGAGAGCCGGTGGCGAAGAAGTCGTGCAGGTCGTGGGCGAAGGCGTCAAACGCCGCGTTGGTGGTGCGGTTCGCACGGTTGAAGAAGTTGTAGGCCATCACCGCCGGAATCGCGACGACCAGACCCAGCGCGGTCTTCAGCAGCGCCTCACCGACGGGACCCGCAACGGCGTCCAGCGAAGAGGAGCCGGAGGCGCCGATCTTGATCAGGGCCTTGTAGATACCCCAGGTGGTACCGAGCAGACCGATGAAGGGTGCGGCGGAACCGGTGGTCGCGAGGATGGTCATGCCGTTTTCCAGCCGCGAGCTCTCGCGGGTGACAGCCTGACGCAGCGCGCGGTCGATGAACTCCGAGCGGCTCAGGGTTTCAGCAAGACGCGAACCTTCGTTCTTCTGGTGATGTGCCGCTGCGATCGCACAGTCAAGCGCGATCTTCGAGAACGGCTCATTTGCAGGCTGCTCTTCCATGAAGCGGATCGCTTCCTGCGCGTTGCTGGTCTCCCAGAAGGTCCGGATGACGTGGTTGGCGCGCGCCCTGATGACCTGATTCTGGATGGTCTTGACGACGGTGTAGTACCAGCAGGCGATCGACATCACCACCAGGGTGACGACCACCACCCAGGTGACGGCGAATTCACCGGGGTTCGCGACCATGTTGTTGAGCAGGCTGGAGATACCCATCTCTTTCAGCGCTGCTGCATTGGTGTCTGCGACGACGCCACCGATGATCTGATCCATCGGCGCCGGCGTGGCAGCCTGGGTAGCAGCCGCGGCTGCCGGCGTGTTGGAGGCTTCTTGGAGCATTTGCTTACCCTTTTGCTAGTTAGGCGTCAGTCACTGAGGGAGAACTTGATCGGCACGATGACCCAGCTTTGGACCGGGACACCTTCCTTCATACCTGGGTTGAACACCCACTCACGGACCGCTTGGATGGCGGCCTGATCCAGCAGGCGTGAGCGGCTGGACTTTTCCACCTCGACTTGAACCGGACGACCGTCCGTTCCGACGAGAACCCGCAAGAGGACTTCGCCCTCTTCCCGACGTCGCATGGCCTGCGGCGGATATCGCGGCGGTCGCATGCGGCGGTAGGAACTGTCTTCGGTCGCCCCATAGCTCGGAGCAGGTGCCGCCGGCGCGGGAGGAGCAGGCGGCGGTGCCGGAATCGACATCGGTGTCGCCTCTTCCAGAATCACCGGGGGCGGTGCTTCGGGCGGCGGCGGCGTCGGTCGTGGACGCTCAACGATCTTGGGCGGTGGGCGCTTCGGCGGCTCCGGCGGCGGCGGCGGCGGTGGCGGCGGCGGCGGCGGCGGCTCGATGAAAGTGACCTCAACGATTTCCGGCGGGCGCTCGTCCATCTGCGGCGGGGCAACCGGAACGAGCATCAGCACAAGCGCCATCGCATGCACACTGACGGCCGTAGCCAGACCGACGATGCGCAGCCAGCTGAGCTTGCGGCCACTGGTTTCCTGATTTTCTTGCTTGTCTGTCATGCGCGATGTCGAGGTCTTGAGTCGATGCAACCACGCTGTCTGCCCGCTTGCCTAGACAAGCTGAACGACACGGGAACGGCATAGCTTATACCAAGTGATCTGTTCTGCCTAAGCCCACCCGGTGAACGAAGTTCAACGGTTGACCTGACGCAGGTAGGTCTCTGCCATGGTCTTGGTTTCCGGGTACTTCGCGGCTTCTCTGTATGCCGCCAGCGCGGCGGGCTGGTTGTTAAGTCCGAACTCCGCTGCTCCCAGGATCACATACGCATCTCCCGGTCGCTTCACACCCTTGGTGATCGCCTGGTTGGCCGCAGCCTTGGTTTCCGACCACCGTTCCAGTTCGGCGAGAGCCCGGGCCTGGTTCAGCGCCATTTCGCCGTCCGTTGCGAGTGCGTCCGCCCTACCAAAGGCATCCGCCGCTTTCTCGATGTTCTCTGAGAAATAGTAGGCCTCGCCGAGCCCGCGATAGATCTCCATGGACGGCTGCACCTTGCCCTCAGCCACTGCTTTGTCGAGCAGCTCCGCCGCTTTCAGATCCTGCTCCGCGTACCTGTACATCTTGGAGAGTTCTACGTAGTCGCGCTCCTCGACCAGAACACCGCTGGCGATACCCGCTTCCATGGTCTGGATGGCGTTCGGAATCAGGTCTGCGTTGACATAGATCGCCGAGAGATTGCGAATCAGACTGACGTTAGTGGGGTCACGCTCAAGCAGCTGAGTCGCGATCTCCGCTGCCTCGGCTGGACGGCCCAGTTCGAAGAGGCTCGCCATCAGCATCTGGGAAACCGAGTTGTCGCTCTTTTCCTGGAGCGCGCTCGCCTTGCGCAGGTCGGCTACCGCTTCTTCGTATTTTTCCAACCGGTAGTAGCAGTTGCCCCTGAGCGCGAAGATCTGCGCGTTCTCCGATCGGGTCTCGTCGATCCAGCGTGTGAACGTGGCGGCGGCCTCGGCGTACAGCTCATCCTGGAACTGAAGCTGCCCAACGTTCTGCAGTATCTGGTAGTACTGGTTGTTCTTGATGCCGCCCGCGTCCAAAGCCGCCTGGAAATAGCCTATGGCAGCTGGATAGTTGTCCCGGCCGAGCTCTATCTGCGCAAGGATCTGGTTGAGGATCGAAACCTCGTAGATGCCGATTCCGCCGTTGGCCAGCAGCGCCTTGGCAGCTTCCTCTGTTTCGGCATCCTTGCCGTCCTCCTGCGAGAGATCAAACACGCGCTGGAGCTGCCGCTGGGTTCGCTGCGCGGGTTTGATCTTGGGCTCTTCGCGCGTGGCGTTCGGGAAAAGGACCTCTTCGGGCTCGGCCTGGCCACGCCTCTGGGCCTGCGAGTCGAAGGAGACGCCGAGAGCGAGACCGAGCGCGAGGAAGAGGCTGGCCTTCATGATGACGGGAGAGCTGCGCATCAGTGTGTTCCTGGGAGAGTTCTCAGCGGTCGGTGCATCGCCGGTGGCCTGCAAGCCTAACCGCAGTTAGAGCAAGGACTCAAGGAGCGTCGCGCGAATTGCGCGTTGTGGAATCGATTCGTTCGTTAAGGCCTGCCGTCGTTTGAAAGGCAGCGAAACAGTACGGGCGACCCGGACGGGCAACGCTGGGCGCGGCTCAGGTGGTGGCGAAGTGTTCCCGGGCGAATGCGACCCGCTCCGCGGGATCGGTACTGAGACCGACGGTGTCACGGTGCTCCTCGATCTTCCTGAGCCGGTGCAGCAAACCGTTGCCGTTGGCAATCTGAATGGCCAGGCCAGGCCGGGCGTTGAGCTCGAGGATCATGGGGCCATTGTTTTTGTCAAGAACGAAGTCGACACCGATGTAGCCCAGCTGGGACAGCTCATAGCAGCGCGACGCCATTTCCAGGAGTTCGCTCCAGCGTGGAATCTGCAATCCGACGATGCTGTGCTCCGTGTCGGGATGTTCCTTGACCGGCTCTGTACCCCATACACCCCGGCGGGTCAGACCGGTGGGGATATCGATCCCGACGCCGATTGCGCCTTGGTGGAGGTTGGCTTTGCCGTCGGAGAGCCGGGTTGGAAGACGGATCATCGCCATCACGGGGTATCCCAGGAACACGATGATGCGAACGTCCGGCACGCCCTTGTAGCTCACCTGGTCGAAGATCGGGTCGAACTGGACGCAGTATTCGACCAGCAGGTGATCGGGGTGTCCCCCAAGCGAGAAAAGGCCGGACAGGCCATTCGACAGGTGGTGTTCGAACTCTTCGCGATTCATGAGCTGGCCGTTGGAACGCCGGTACTTGTCCCCGCGACGACCGTTGATGACCAGAATTCCATCACCGCCCGACCCGTGCGCCGGTTTCACGACAAACTGTTCCCGGTGCTCGATCTTCCGGTGCAGCTCACTGATCTCGTGCTCTTCGCGTACCACGGCGAAGAGTTCAGGGACGGGTAGCCCGGCCTCGATTGCAAGCTGTTTGGTGATCAACTTGTCGTCGACGCGTGGATAGAAGCGGCGCTTGTTGTACGCGAGGATGAACTCGGCGTTCCGCTGCCCGAGGCCCATCAGACCAATGCTTCGGAGTTGGCGCGCTATCGAGAACAGATTGAGCATGGCTCAGGCCTTGCCGGCTTGGGCTGCGTTCGCTTTCTCGGTCGCCTGGACCTCACGGGCCAATGCTCGGAAACGAAACAGTTCGCTGAGACGATAGCCGGAGTAGCGGCCGATCACGAGAGTCAGGGCGAGCAGGATGAGCAGGGCCTCGGGGAAAACGAAGACGAAGTGTTCGAGGGGCTCCCAGCTCATGGCCAGATAAGCCATGCAGGCAACGATGAGTGATCCGATGCCTTCCTTCAGTGCGAAACCCGGACCGCGCTCTTCCCAAGCGATCGACATGCGTTCGATGGTCATGGCCATGATGACCATCGGGAACAGCGCCACTGACAAGCCGACTTCGATTCCCAGGCGGTTGGCGAGAATCGAGACCGCGGCCATCAGCAGCACCACAAGAATCAGCACCGAGGTAAGCCTGGGTACAAGCAGGAGGCGCAAGCGCTCCATGTAGAAGCGCACGAGCAGTCCAGCCCCGACCACCAGAACGAAGAGGGTGACACCCGCCAGGAGCTGCGTTTCCCTGAAGGCGATCGCTATCAGCACGGGCATGAACGTCCCAAATGTCTTGATGCCGATGATGTTTCGCAGCAGCAACATAAGGAAGGCGCCGATCGGCACCATGAGCAGCACCTTGTAGACGGACTGCGTCTGCAGGGGCAGGCTCAAGAGCGAGTAGCGCACCAGATCGGCGTTCTGGACCTCAAGACGACGCTCGGCTGTGGCGATTGCATCCGCGAGATTGCGGCTGACCGAGAAGGTCAGTTCAGGCCGACCGGCTTCTTCGATCTGCAGCAATGGCGCGCTCGCGGAGGTCCATAGAAAAAGGTTCTCGGGCCAACCGTCGACCGCCGTTTCCAGATCGATGGTGGTCCACCCCTTTCCGTCATGCACCTGCAGCCAGGGGCGAATCGGTGCAGCGGCTTGACTGTCGGCGAGCAGCAGGCCGCGCACAACTCGTGCCGGGATCTGGCGCATCGCTAGCAATTGGGTGATGTAGTTCGCCTTGGCGTCCGCATCGACAAGGCTTTCCGTCAGGAGTGCGACCTCTTCCGAAGGCGCCGCCACGTTCATCTGCCGCACCAGCTCCTTTGCATAGGTCGGCACGTTGGACGAGCCAAGACGAACGTTGTCCAGCAGGGTCTGCGCTGCGGTGGCAAAGGGTTCCTCGAGGGTCGGGGGCGTCGCAAGACGCGGGGCACCGCCTAGGGGTTCGCTCTGCCTGTCGCGCACCACAGTCGCCCGGTAGTACAGCGCCTGGCGACCGGTTGCGCGCCGTATTGACCATTGCACTTCCCGACTGTCGCGACGGGGCTCGTCGAGCTTGGAGTAGTTCCGCGCCACGAAGCGTTCGTCGAGGACAGTGAAGCCGGGCGTGACCGACGGCAACTGCAGAACGACCGTGTTGGCTGGCTTGCGCGGCTGATACTGGATGCGCGCTTGCAGGGTCCAGACCTCGACCTCCGCATTGGGCTGCAGAGGGAAGTCGAGGTATCTCCACTTGTAGTAGATCGCGCCGCCACCGATCAGACTCAGCGCCAGGGCCAGCAGGTAGAGATGGGCTTTCTTCATTGGATGTGGGCGCTTGCAGGGCTAGGCAGCCACGGTGGCCGCATTCAGCCGCAGTATAGCTAGCCGGGACATTCGCGAGCCGGGCATGACTCTCGCGGATCCATCTTTCGTCTGGGCTTCTCGCCAAGCTCGGTGCCTTCTGCCGACGGCAGCGGCACTTTGGGTAGGCTCGCTGCCCCTGTGCGGAGCGATTTTGCGCAGGCCATGTTCCCCTCCTGTTCGGAGGTGAGCGCCGCGAGCGCGGCGAGTTGCGCTCAGCCGGTCTGGCGGTCTGGCGGTCTGGCTGAGGCCTGGGCCTTCGGGCCTGTTGCGCACGCAGGTGAGGAGCACGCGAGGTGCTCTCACCGGATCGTTCAAGGCCCCACAGAAGGGCCGAGAAGTCCTCCGGCTCGCTCGCTCAAGCGAACCCTCTCACGGAGCTAGGCCGCGTTGACCCCTGTCCAAAGGCAATCAGCGCATCGGAGAGGCCCACGCAGTCCGGGCAAGGGTCCGCGCGTTTCGTCGCGACGCAAAAAGCGGTGATGGCGTCAGCGTTGGGCGGCTCCGCACGACGAGTGCTCAGATATCCAGATTGGCGACCTTCAGCGCGTTCTCTTCAATGAAATCACGGCGCGGCTCGACAACGTCGCCCATCAGCGTCGAAAAGATCTGATCAGCGGCGACCGCGTCTTCAATCCTGACGCGCAGAAGACGCCGCGTCTCGGGATTGACGGTGGTGTCCCAAAGCTGATCCGGATTCATTTCGCCCAAGCCCTTGAAGCGCTGAATCGTGCGGCCTCGCTTGGCTTCCTCAAACAGCCAGTGGTGGACATCCGCGAAACGGGTGACTGGCTGGCTTCGGCTGCCGCGACTGATCCGGGCGCCATCCTGCAGCAGGTCGTGCAGTTCGCGAGCCGCATCGACGACCGGCTTCAGCTCGCCAGACTCGAACAAGGGCAGCGGCCACAGGTGCTCGAGGGAAAGGCCATGGTGCTGCCGCTTGATGCGGAGAGCAGCGGCATGATTGTCGGTTGCCTCGGTCCAGTCGAGGGTATAGCGAGGCTTGCCCAAGCCGGAACGGGCGAGCTTGCTGTGGGCAGCTGCCAGCCAGGATTCGGCCTGCGCGCGATCTGCGACGAGCACGGATGTCAGCGGCGGCAATTCGAGGAGCGCCTCGAGTACCGCCGGGTCGTGACGGTGGCTCAATCGACGGATGGAATCCTGGGCGTTCCCGAACAGAGTCAGGACATGCTCCAGCGCGGCTGCGCTGATCGGGGGTTGCTCCGCGCCGCAAACAAGCTCGGCGCCTTCCACGGCATGGCTGATCAGGTAGGCCGTCAGTGCCGCATCGTCTTTCAGGTAGATCTCCTGCTTGCCCTGCTTCAATTTGTACAGCGGGGGCAGGCCGATATACACATGCCCACGCTCGATCAGTTCAGGCATCTGCCGGTAGAAGAAGGTCAGCAGCAGCGTGCGGATGTGCGAACCGTCAACATCCGCGTCCGTCATGATGATGATGCGGTGGTAGCGCAGCTTGTCGGGGTTGAACTCCTCTCTGCCGATTCCACAGCCAAGCGCAGTGATCAACGTGCCGACCTCGGCAGAGCCAAGCATCTTGTCGAAGCGCGCCTTCTCGACATTCAGGATCTTTCCGCGCAGTGGCAGGATCGCCTGCGTTCGGCGATTTCGCCCCTGCTTGGCCGACCCGCCCGCGGAATCACCCTCGACGAGGAACAGCTCCGACAGCGCCGGATCCTTCTCCTGGCAATCGGCAAGTTTTCCGGGGAGGCCCGCGATGTCGAGCGCACCCTTGCGTCGGGTCAGGTCGCGCGCTTTACGCGCCGCTTCGCGTGCCCGCGCAGCGTCGACCACCTTTGCCGCGATCGCGCGCGCGTCCTGGGGGTGCTCCTGCAAGAACTCTTCGAAACGCTTCGAGACCACACTTTCGACAACAGTCTTGACCTCGGAGGAGACCAGCTTTTCCTTGGTCTGCGAAGAGAAGCTAGGGTCCGGCACTTTTACTGAGAGAACCGCGACCATGCCTTCTCGCATGTCGTCGCCGCTCATGCCCACTTTGGCTTGCTTCAGCAAGCCGGACTGCTCGATGTAGGCGCCGAGGGTCCGGGTGAGCGCCGCGCGGAAGCCGGCAAGATGCGTACCACCGTCTTTTTGCGGAATGTTGTTGGTGAAGCAGAACATCGTCTCCTGGTAAGCATCGGTCCATTGGACCGCCACTTCCACCACGATTCCGTTCTCCTCCCCGGACAGGGGAATCACGGCAGGATGCAAGGGCGTCTTGAGCTGCGCAAGATGCTCAACGAAGCTGCGAATGCCGCCCTCGTATCGGAACTGGTCGCGCTTGTCGCTGCGCTCATCGGTCAGGTCGATGCGCACACCCGAGTTCAGAAACGAGAGTTCTCGCAGGCGTTTCGCCAGGATGTCGTAGTGGAACTCGACATCGCTGAAGATTTCTTTGCTTGGCAAAAACCGAAGTTCGGTGCCGCGCTTGCTCGAAGGCGCCACCTGCTTCAGCGGATACAGCGGGTCGCCCAGCCGATACTCTTGCAGGTGCTCGAAACCGTCGCGCCAGATCCGCAGGGTGAGATGCTCGGACAGAGCGTTGACGACCGATACGCCAACCCCGTGCAGGCCGCCCGACACCTTGTAGCTGTTGTCGTCGAACTTTCCGCCCGCGTGCAGCACAGTCATGATGACTTCGGCGGCGGAGCGCTGCTCTTCATGGTGAATGTCAACGGGAATCCCTCGCCCGTTGTCCTGCACGCTGACGCTGCCGTCCGCATGGATGATGACGAGCACCGTGTCGCAATGACCGGCCAAGGCTTCGTCGATCGCGTTGTCGACGACCTCGAAGACCATGTGATGCAGTCCCGTGCCGTCATGCACGTCGCCGATGTACATGCCAGGTCGTTTTCGCACGGCTTCCAGGCCACGCAGTACGGTGATTCGACTGGAATCGTAGTCGTTCGGGGTCTGGTCGCTCATGGGATCCCTGGCTTGGCGGAGCGCAGCTTGGCTTCAAGGGGAAACCGTGTCGGCTGGCGCAAGGCGCGAATTATAGCAGGGGGGTGATGGCGCCCCGTTCCACGTGAAACACCATCTCTGCTGCAGCCTGCGCCCACTCTGGTCGCTCAACTCCAGTCACCAGAGCCTGTGCCTGATGGCTGCGCAGATATCCCAGAACAGCCTGAGCATGATGCGTGTCGAGCTCACTGCAGAGATCGTCCAACAACAGTAGCGGCAGTGCGCCATGCGCATTGAGGAACATCTCAGCCAGGCCGAGCACCAGAGACAGGGCAACTATCTTGGACTGGCCACGGGACAAGCGATCCCGCGCAAACGAACCGTCTATACGCATCAGGATGTCCGCGCGCTGCGGGCCGCTGCCGGTGAAACCCGCGGACAGGTCGCGCGTTCGGTTTGCTGCCAGCGCTTCGGAATACTCGGGGTACGCCTTGCCCCAACCCGAGCGGTACTCGAAGTCCATCTCGGCCAAGGGTGGCGACAGCCACGCCAACACGACGCGGGTACGGTGCAACCATCGCTCCGAGAAGTGCCGCCGGGTCCGATCCAGGCGCTGACCCAAGGCCGCCAGAACAGGATCAAAAGCATCGAGCTGATCACCGGAGCGGAGTCGCAGCAACTCGTTTCGATGACGCAAGGTGCGATGCCACTCCGACCACAAGGTCAAGGGTTCACGTTCCACGTGGAACACGCCCCAATCGAGAAGCCGCCGCCGCCGCTCACCCGGCCCTGAAACCAGAGCGTGAGATCCCGGCTCGAAACACAGCATCGGCGCCCGCGAAGCGAGCTCGAGCACTCGCCCGACCCTCTCACCGTCAATCCGATACTCCCAAGCGTTACCGCGCTCTCGCGCGATTCCCAGACGGACCGGAACACCTGCAGCTGAACGCCATTCAGAGAAAACGAAACCGCGACTCGACCCGTCGCTAAGGACAGTCTCGATCTGACTTGTTCGAAAGGACCGTGCGTGCGAAACCAGGAACAGGCCTTCAAGCACCGTCGTTTTACCAGCCCCATTCACACCCTGTAACCAAGAGACTCCTGGGCCAGGAAAAAACTCAGCCCCGGCGAACGCGCGAAGCCCGCCGAGGCTGACGTGACACAGACGCATCGAATGGACTACAGCCGCATCGGCATTACGACGTGCCGATTGCGACCATGACTCGGCTCACGCACGAGCGCGCTGGACCCGGAGTCGCGGAAGAGCAACAACACATCCTCTTCGGTCAATGCGCCCAACGCGTCCTGAAGGTAACTGGCGTTGAACCCGATCGAAAGACCGCTGATCGAGGTGTCGGCCTCAACTTCCTCGACTGCTTCTTCCTGTTCGGGATTGTGTGCAGACACCCGCAACACCTGCGGATCGACCTCGATGCGAACACCCCGGTACTTCTCGTTCGACAAGATGACCGCTCGCTGCAACGCAGCCCGCAGAACATCGCGGTTGACCTTCACTTCCTTGTCGGCGCCCAGTGGGATCACGGCTTCATAGTCCGGAAAACGACCATCGATCAGTTTCGAACTGAAAGACACATCGTCGCGGCGGACACGGACATGCGACCGGCCCACTTCAAGTTCGATTTCGCGATCTGTGTTCTCGAGCAAGCGCAAAAGCTCCAGAACGCCCTTGCGCGGAAGAATCAACTGCCGCCGCGCTTGTGGTCCTGCGATCAGCTCGCTCTCGCTCAAGGCGAGACGGTGGCCATCCGTAGCGACGCAACGCAACAGACTGCCGTCAGCGTCCAGGAGCAGCCCGTTCAAGTAAAAACGGACGTCCTGTTGCGCCATTGCAAACGCGGTCGCATCGAAGGTCTTCTTCAATGCGCCCTCCGGAAGCCGCAAGCGGTCGACAATCTCGCCTTCATCCGTCGAGGGATATTCATCGGCGCTGAGGCCGGCCAGCGTGTAGCGACTTCGCCCCGCGGTCACGGTGATGCGATCGCCGTTCGTACTCACTGTCACCATGACGCCGTCCGGGAGCGCGCGGACGATCTCAAAGAACTTCCTCGCCGGAATAGTCGTTGCCCCCGACTCTCCGTCGCTGCAAGCGACGCGTGCAACCAGTTCGACTTCGAGATCCGTCGCTGTCAGCGACAGCGTTCCGTGGTCGAGCACGACCAGCAGATTCGACAACACCGGCATGGTCTGGCGCTTCTCGACCACGCTGACCACCTGCTGCAACGGCTTGAGCAACACTTCGCGCGTCAGACTGAAACGCATACCTCGACCCTCATGTTTTTAAAGCTTTTGAAAGAATGTTGGTGATGATGGTGTCACGGGTTCTCCGGGATAAACCATGCAACTCACTGACATCCAACGATTTTTCCAGGCATAGAGGGCTGTGGGTCAGCCCCCTCCGGGCTGTGCACCGCGTGTGGATAAAAAGCTCGTCTGTAGCCCCGCCCAATTTGGTCTCCAGCTTATCCACAGCTTACCAACTTGGTTCCACAGCGCCCGAATCTCGGGTCTCGCTATTCGGTCAAGCGCCGCACGAGCTTGTCCCAGTCTTCGCGCGACTTCGGATCGTCACCTACCAGTGCACGCACGACCTTGCAGGCGTGCATGACTGTGGTGTGGTCGCGACCGCCAAAGGCGTCGCCAATCTCCGGCAAGCTGTGCTCGGTGAGCTCCTTTGCGAGAGCCATCGCCATCTGCCGAGGTCGCGCCAGCGAACGCGTGCGACGTTTCGAGAGCAGGTCGGACACGCGTAGCTGAAAGTAGTCCGCGACCGTCTTCTGGATATTGGTCAGGGAGATCACCGCTTGCTGGGCGCGGAGCAGATCACGCAGCGCCTCTTGGGCGAACTCCTCGGTGATCGCGCGGCCCATGAAGTTGGCTCTCGCGGCGAGGGTGTTGAGAGCGCCCTCGAGATCACGCACGTTCGAACGCATTCGTCGCGCAATCAGGAACGCGACGTTCTCGGGAAGTGGAAGTCCCTTGTGGGTGGCCTTCGCCAACAGGATGGCTGCGCGGGTCTCGAAATCGGGTGGTTCGATGGCAACTGACAGGCCCCAGCCGAGGCGCGACTTCAGGCGAGGCTCGAGGTTGTCGACTTCCTTCGGATAACGATCGCAGGTCAGGATGATCTGCTGCTTGAGTTCGAACAGCGCGTTGAAGGTATGGAAAAACTCCTCCTGCGTGCGGTCCTTGCCAGCAAAAAACTGGATGTCGTCGATCAGCAGCGCATGCACGGAATGGAACTGCCGCTTGAACTGCTCCATCGCCTTGTCTGCAAGCGCTCGCATCATTGCAGCGAAGAACTGCTCGGAGCGCAGGTACAGAACACGCATCCCGGGGTTGCGCGAGAGCATGTGATTACCCGCCGCATGCATCAGGTGGGTCTTGCCGAGGCCAGTGCCCCCGTATAGCAGGAGCGGGTTGTAAGCCTTGCCAGGGTCGGTGGCGACCTGCATGGCGGCCGCCCTGCCGAGCTGGTTGGAACTGCCCTCGATAAAGGTTTCGAAGGTATAACTGGGATCGAGATTGCTGGTGATGGGCCGTTCCCTGCCGCCGCTGGCCGAAACACGCACGCCTAGGCTGCTCGGCACGCTACTGCGTGGTTCGGCAGCGGCCTCGCGATCGCGGCTCCTAGGGGCGCCCAGCCCGAGCTCAACCGACAGCATGGGAACGTCCGCGTAGTGCCGCAGCAGCTCCGCGATACGGGGCAAATAGTCATCTCGGACCGTTTCCACGACAAAGGCGTTGGGCGCGAACAGGGTCACACCCGCGTCGCTGACCTCGGCATGCAGGGGCTTGATCCAGGTGTAGAAGCTCTCGGCCGGCAACTCGGCTTCAAGACGTTCCAGGCAACGCAACCAGGGCGACATGCAGCTTCCCGAGTGGGGCCGCTTGCCCGCGCACCCAACGCACGCGGCTGGAGGCAGGCAAAGCAGGCGGAGAAAAGGACTGAAGGTTCTGACCCGGCTTCGACTTGAAACCCTTTATGTCCTTGCCGAAAACGAGGGCGTCCGACGAGCCACCGGCAGGTGTCACGACAGAGGACCTGAACCACCGCGCGAGCCGCGGCGCCGAAGCGACCCCCTACGGTCGGCGACGCGTCCTGTGGTGCGGCGTTTCAAGCAAGCTTCCGAAAGGCCTCAAGCACGGATGCGGCGGGCGGCCCGTCAGTCTACGCCGCAGTAAACGCAGTGCCAACCGCGGCAGGGTTGACAGACAAAGCGGACGCCACGTATTCTCCGCGGTCTTTCTGCCCAGACATCAAGGCCGCTGTCATGAAGCGCACCTTCCAGCCCAGCAATCTCAAGCGCGCCCGCACACACGGTTTCCGTGCCCGTATGGCCACGGCCGATGGACGTAAGGTCCTGTCAGCCCGTCGCGCCAAGGGTCGCAAACGCCTCTGCCCGTAAGCGCGGACGCGTCAACCGACAGCGTTTTTCACGCTGCGGCGCATACCGGGCCCACACAGGGACACATTCCCACGTGCGCTCCGGTCCTCGCAGGCCTGGCTTTCGCCGGGCCTGCTGCGTTTCCGGCTTGGCATATCGCATGAATCCGTTGTCCCTTGAGCGACTTCGTCTGCGACCCGAAGCGCGCATGCGTTTGCCCCGAGAGTTCAGCCGTTGCCTTGATTCCGGGCAGCGCATGGGTGGGGCTTACTACCGCCTGACCTTGCTGCTTGACCCGCTGGCGCCAGGGCCGCGCATCGGCTTCGCGATCTCCCGCAAGGTCGACAAGCGCGCGGTCGTCCGCAACAGGCTCAAGCGCATCGCTCGCGAGTGTTTCCGCGCTCTGCGCGGCTCTCTGCCCGCTGGTGACTACGTACTGATGGGCAAGCGCGAAGCGGCCCAGACTTCGCCCGAGATGTTGCGTCGGGATCTCGAACGCCTGCTGTCACGTGTCCGTGCGTTGAAGGCCCCTGCCGCGCAGGTCACAATGCCCGCTGCGTCAGCGCCCAGCTTTGCCCCGAAACCCTCAGCGGCGGGCGCCAAACCCCTTCCCCAGACGACAGCCGGGCTTGATTCCCGTCCCGGCGACGACCGAGTGTCCGAATGAACCAAGCGCGCACCTTCCTGTTGATAGCCTGGCTGATGGTGATCTACCTCGCCTGGGATACCTGGCAGCAGGACTACAGTCGTCCCCGGCCGGAGGCGGTGGCGCAGAGCGAATCGACGGCGCCGCCAACCACGGGCGAACTGCCGGAATTCCAGCCTGAGCGCAGCGACCCAGGCCAGAGCGCAGTGGCGGCAGACACCACGTCGAACACGGCAGCGGGTAACGCAGGGCGCCTGCTCAGCGTCCGCACTGATGTCCTGGAGCTCCAGATCGACACACAGGGCGGCAGCTTCGTGCAGGCCGATCTGCTGGCCTACACCCAGCAACCCGAACCCGACTCTCCGCCGGTCCGGCTGATGAACACACAGGGCGCACGCTACTTCATTGGTCAGTCAGGCTATGTCGGCGACCGCGCAGACCTGCCCAATCATCTCAGCCTGTTCCAGGCCGAGACGGACAGCTTCGAGCTTGGCACCCGCGAGCGCCTGGAGGTGCCCTTGCGTTGGGCTTCCGCAGATGGACTGAGCCTCGTCCGCACCTTTGTTTTCGAACGCGGCAGCTATGTGGTGCTGGTGCAGGACCGTTTCGAAAACGCTGGCGGCGCGCCCGTGGAACTCAACGCCTACCGACAGCTCGTGCGGGTCACGCCGCCTCCGCTCCCGGGGTCGAGCTTCACCAATCCCGCTGCCTTCAGTTTTGTCGGGGCCGCGTGGTACAGCCCGCAGACCAAGTTCGAAAAGCGCAAGTTCGCGGACTTCAGTGACGGCCCGACCGAAACCAAGGCCAGCCAGGGCTGGGTGGCGATGGTGGAACACTACTTCTTCGCCGCCTGGATTCCCGAGGCCGAAGAAGCGCAGACCTTCAGCACAGCCACCGAAAACGGCGGTCGCCACCGCATCCGTACCCTCGGACCCACCTTGAGCCTGCCCGCGCAAGGGCAGCTTGAAAGCAGCGCGCGACTTTACGTCGGCCCCAAGCTTCAGGGGCGTCTGGAAGACATTGCGCCCGGACTGAAGCTGACCATGGACTACGGCATCTTCACGATCCTGGCCCAGCCGATGGCGATCTTGCTCGGCTGGCTGCACGACCTCACCAACAACTGGGGTTGGGCCATCGTCCTGCTGGTGGTGATCCTCAAGCTGGCCCTGTTCAAGCTGTCCGAGGCCCAGTACAAGAGCTTCGCCAAGATGCGTGCCGTCCAGCCGCGCATCGAAGCGCTGAAGGAGCGCTATGGCGAGGATCGCCAGAAATTCCAGACGGCGATGATGGAGCTCTACAAGAAAGAGAAGATCAACCCGATGGGCGGCTGCCTGCCCATCCTGATCCAGATCCCGATCTTCATTTCGTTGTACTGGGTGCTGATCGAGGCCGTCGAGCTGCGCCACGCGCCGTGGATCCTGTGGATCAACAACCTCACTGCGCCGGACCCGTACTTCATCCTGCCCGTGCTCAACCTGCTTTCGATGTGGGCGACCCAGAAGCTGTCACCGACGCCCGGCATGGATCCGATGCAGAAGCGCATCATGCAGATCATGCCGATCGCATTTGGCGTGATGTTCGCCTTCTTCCCTGCAGGCCTGGTCCTTTACTGGACAACCAACGGCGCGCTCGGTCTGCTGCAGCAGTGGATCATCCTGCGTCGCCATGGTGGTACGGCCACTCCGAAGGCCGCCTGAGGCAGAATCCCGCTGTCGAAACTGGCGATTGAACCAGCGGCCGCGGCGCGAAAGCGCGCGGCCGCTGCTCTATCCGGAGGGAGGAAACACGCCATGCGGGACGCTGCTGCCGCGCCCCCGATCGCGGCGACCGAAAGCCCATCGCCGCGCGCGCGCATCGACACCATCGCTGCCATCGCCACCGCCGCCGGCCCCGCCGGCCTGGGCGTGGTGCGCCTGTCGGGGCCTGAGTCGTTCCCGATCGCACTCCGCCTGAGTGGCATTGAGCCGAAGCCACGCCACGCCCACTACGTTCGATTCAGGGATGCGGCCGAGGAGGTCATTGATGACGGCCTGTTGATCTGGTTCGCAGCGCCTGCGTCCTACACCGGCGAGGACGTGGTCGAGCTTCAGGCCCATGGCAGCCCTGCCCTGCTGCGCCTGCTGCTGGCGCGCTGCGTGGAGCTCGGCGCGCGGCTGGCGCGACCCGGCGAATTCACTGAACGCGCGTTCCTGAACGAACGCCTGGACCTGGCCCAGGCAGAAGCGGTGGCGGATCTGATCCACGCCTCGTCCGAAGCCGCGGCGCGCGCCGCGCGGCGCGCACTCGATGGCGAATTCAGCCGTCGTGTCGATACCTTGACCGGCGCGCTGACTGCGCTGCGCATCTATGTCGAAGCCGCGATCGATTTCCCGGAAGAGGAGATCGACTTTCTCGCTGGGCCTGAACTGAAATCGCGCCTTCAGCACGTGCGCGAGCAGATGCAGAGCCTGCTGCGCGAGGCCCGCCGCGGCCAGCGCCTGCGCGACGGGCTGCACGTGGTGATCGCCGGGCCGCCGAATGCCGGCAAGAGCTCGCTGCTGAATGCGCTGGCGGGTGCCGATCGCGCCATCGTCACCGAGATCGCCGGCACCACCCGCGACCTGCTGCGCGAGGCCGTGGTGATCGACGGCATCGAGCTGACCTTGGTCGATACGGCGGGACTGCGAGATTCCATGGATGCCGTCGAAGCGGAAGGGATGCGCCGCGCCCGTGCCGAGTTCGCCCGCGCCGATCTTGCGCTGGCTGTCGTTGAATGCGGTTCGGAGAGGGAGCAGATCCCAGCATTGAAGGCGGAGCTAGGCGCCTTGCCGCAAGTGCTCTGGGCACACAACAAGTGCGAGCTGGCCTCAGAGCCTGTGCGCTGCGAACAAAGGCCGGATGGCCTTCACCTGTGGTTGTCCGTCCGCCAGGGCTGGGGCCTCGACGACCTGCGCGCCGCGCTCCGGAATGCGGCGGGCCTAGGGGAGGCCGCCGAAGGCGCGATCAGCGCCCGAGCGCGCCATGTCGACGCCCTCGTGCGCGCAAACACACAGCTCGAGTGTGCTGCCGAGCGCCTTGCCGAGGCCAGCGGCGAGCTCGCCGCCGAAGACTTGCGCGCCGCGCAGGATGCCCTGGGAGACATCACAGGTCGCATCAGCGCTGACGATTTGTTGGGTCGGATCTTCGGCAGTTTTTGCATCGGAAAGTGAAGCGCATCGCGGAATTGACCGCTCAAGGCCACTTTTTGCAACGCTGGCCCATCCCGACTTGCGCCCTGACCCGGCGCTGTGGCTAATGAGAACTTCGTCGGACCGCTGAGTCTTGCGCCCAGGGATGGACGCGGCGGACTGACTTTCGAATCAGGGGATGACCAAATGGGTATGGGAAGACTGCGCGGGGGCGCGGCCGTCATGGTGTTGTCTGCGGTTCTGCTGGCTGCTTGCGGCGGCGGTGAGACGCCCGCGCCGGCGCCGCCGGCAGCTGATGCAGGCGCGGCTCCCGCCGCTGCTGCGCCCGCGGCAGAACCCACCGCTCCGGTGGCGGAGACCTCCGCACCGGCCGAGCTGGTGGCGGGGGCCGGCAGCGTGGAGGTGGCCGAAGCCGCGTTGCGCGAGCAGCGGCTGTTTACGCCTGCCGGAGATAACGCGTTCGAGCTGTTTCTACTCGCGTCCGAGCGGGACCCGGGCCTGCAGCGCGTGCGCGACGCGTTGACGGATCTGTTCCCCTACGCCGTACTGCATGTCGAACAGCGCACCGCCGCCCGCGACGCCCTTGACGCTCGCCGCGTACTCGACCTAATGGCCAGGGCGCAGCCCGACGCCCCCGCGCTGGAGCGCCTGGAAAGAGAGTTGGAGAGACTGGAGCGCCGTCTCGCCACCGAAGTCGCCCAGCAGCAAGCGGCGGCGGCTCGCACCGCAGCAGCCCCCGCACCCACGCCGGCACCGGCGCCCGTGGCCAGCGCTCCCGCCCCGAGCCCGGCTGAGCCAGTCGTCGCAGAGCCGCCGCCCGCACCCGCACCCGCTGCGGTGGCACCGGAACCGGTACCGCCGCCTGCCGCTGCCCCGACACCCGCGCCTGCACGCGTTGCTGCCACACCGCCACAGCCCAAGGTGCTCCGCCAACCGCCGCTGCGATATCCGGAGCAGGCCATGCGTCAGGGGATCGAGGGGCGAGTGATTGTCGACTTCCAGATCAACGTCGACGGCAGCGTGTCCGACGTTCGGGTGCAGGAAGCCACACCTCAGGGTGTCTTCGAACGCGAAGCCCTGGCAGTGGTGCGTCGGACCCGTTTCGAGCCGCCACCGGAGCCCGTCCGCGCCCGCCGCACCATTGAATTCAGCATGGATCGCTGAGCGTCGGTTCCATCGGACGCGTCCAGCACGAACAGGGGTGGATCCCCCTGCGGCTGCTGTCGCAAGATCGGGCCCATGGCCGGGTTACATCTGCCGTTTCAGTCGCAGACAACGGACGGGCATCGTTGATGTCGATCGCGGCTGCGCGTTGACGCCCTTCTCTTTCGGGACGTCGATAACGAAGCCCTGATTCATCGGAGCCTTCTACGCGCGCGAGACGCCGCACCCACAGGTAGATCTAGACAGCGCTTGATCCAGCCGGACCGAGCACAGCAAAGGCGTCGCAACGCTGCGGCCGCGCGAGTCCGGCCTGAAGCCGGACTCGTGACGTGTGGACAATCCTCGACTTGGCCTCGTACAGACCCGGGCTTGCAAAGCGCTGAGGTTTTCACCTGACAGCCCGCCTCACGTCGACTCTACCGCACCAGACGGTTCGTGCCTCCGCCGACGCACGCGCACACAAACCTGAGATCCGTAGCGCGAACTTCAGGAGATCTCGGGCTGTTCTGACGGTTTCGCTGGCGCCGCGCTGCTGTGAACGCTGTCGCAGACCGGGAGGCCCGGGCCCTGTGCATCACCAAAGCGCAATGCGCGCTTGGCATCCTGCTCGGCTTGCTGCGATGCAGCGCGTTTGAAGCGACAGGGGCTCGGACGATGGCGATGAAGATGCGCGAAACCCGGCAAGCGGGGCGGTTCAGGGTTGCAGGCTTCCGGCAGTGGTGGCTTGCATTCGGTGCAGCGGTACTGGCAGTGGGATGCGGTGGCGGAACACCACCCGAACCGGTGACGCCGACCGTGGAAAGCGCGAATGCCCTCCCTGTGGGCGACACCGGGCAAGCCGCGGACGCACCCGCGGACACGGTGACGAAGGCGACGACGGCGGGTGAACAGGCGCTGCGCGAGCAACGGCTTTTCCTGCCCGTCTCCGATAACGCTTTCGAGCACTTTCTGAGTGCGCTCGCGGCGGACCCTGCCAATGAGCGGGCGCGTCTCGCCCTGCTGGATCTTGTGCCCTACGCCGTCCTGCACATCGAACAGCGCCTTGCAGCCGAGGATGCCGACGAGGCGGCGCGCCTGCTCGCCTTGCTGCAGCGTGCCGCTGCAGATGCGCCTGCCTTGCCCCGTCTGCAGGACGGGCTGGTCACTCTGCAGGCGCGACAGGCCACTCAGCGACTCGCGGCCGAAACCGCGGCTGAGGCGGCTACGGGCGCTACGCGAAACGCGGCCGAACCGCCGGCGGCTTCAGCCGGGACGATTGCCGCCCCCGCGCAGTCGGCGCCGAGCGTTCCGCCCGAGCGCGCGGCCGAAACGGCTGCGGATGCTGCAGGCACATCAGAGCCGCTGTCGGCTGCCGCAGCCGAACCTGCCAATCCGCCCGCTGCCGCCCCGGTCGACGTGACGCCGCCCCCGGCGGCACCAGTCCCTGCAAGAGTGCCGGAGGTGGTCTACCGACCGGCCCTGCGCTATCCACCGATGGCAGAGCGCAGGCGCATCGAAGGTTTCGTCGAAATCGAATTCACGATCGACGCCGATGGCAGCGTTGCCGAGCTCGAGATCCTGCGCAGCGAACCCGAAGGCATGTTCGATCGGGAAGCTCTTGCAGCGATGCAACGTTGGCGCTTCGCGCCGCCCGCCGCCCCCCTTCGCGCGCGGCGAACGCTGGAGTTCAAGTTGGCGCGCTGAGCGCGCCGACATCGCTGCGATTCAGGCGCCCGGCTCGGTCCGCAGGCGCAGGCGCTGGAGGCGACGCTCACTGCGTTCGATGTCATCACGCAGGCCGTCGACGTCCTCGCAGAAGGCATCGAGCTCAGCGCGACCCACCAGCACTCCGGCCTCGTCGCGGAGATAGTCGGCACTGGCCTCGGCCAGCTCGCGCGAGCTGCGGCGCAGGCCGTCCACCGCGGCCTTGAAGCCTTTGGCGACCTGGACGCCCACGACCTCACCGAGGCGCGCCGACAGTGCTGCCTCGAGGTCGGGGCTGTAACGCTGGGCGATGCGCTGCAGCGCCTGCGCCAGCTCGATGTCGCCGGCGATCTTCATGCTGCCCGGTGCAGCTGCGGTCGCGCCTGGAAGCACCCGCGACAGCACCGCGCCCAGAGTGGCCCGCAGACTGAGGTCCGGCTCGGCTTCTGCCTGTGTCGGGCCCACCGTGAGGCGCGCGTTGCGCACCTCGATGCGCGCCGCCAGCCGCGGTGCGGCCAGCGTCAGTTCGATGCTGCGGCCTTCCAGTGCCTGCAGCTGCGCTGGCAGGTCCGGATCCAGCACCAGCGCACGGTTCAGCGCGAACTCGAGCGCCTGGCCGCCCAGTGCGAGCAGTGGAGTGGTGCGGCCAGCAGGTTCGGTCATGGAAAGTCTCGCCGCGGTGACCCGGTTGCTCAGGAAGCGCGAGCGTACGCGCCCACGGCCAGCTCCGGCAGGTGGAAGAAGGCACGTGCGCTCGCGGTGGTTTCGGTTTCGACCTGCGCGTAGCTGAGCGCACGATCGCGCGCCAGCTCCTCGGCGATGTGCTGCAGGTACATCGGCTCGTTGCGGCGGTGCGAAGGCATCGGCTTCAGGTTGCGCGGCAGCAGGTAGGGCGAGTCGGTCTCGATCATCAGCCGGTTGGCCGGAATCTCACGGACGAACTCGCGCAGATGCTGGCCGCGGCGCTCGTCACACAGCCAGCCGGTGATGCCGATATGGCAGTCGAGGTCGAGATAGTCGTACAGCGCCTCGCGGGTGTCGGTGAAGCAGTGCACCACCGCCGCCGGCACGCGGTCGCGGACCTGTTTCAGGATCGCAAGAAAGTCCCCGTGCGCATCGCGCTGGTGCAGGAACAGTGGCTTGCCGAGCTCGACCGCGATGTCGAGCTGGCGCTCGAAGGCGCGGCGCTGCGCCGGTCGCGGCGAGAAATCGCGGTGGTAATCGAGCCCGGTCTCGCCGACCGCGCGCACCTCCGCGTGCGCGTGCAGGGCGCGCAGCTCGCGGTCGGCCTCATCCGTGTATTCGACCGCGTGGTGTGGATGCACGCCGGCGGTGGCGAACAGCCGGCCCGGATAGGCGCGTGCGAGTTCGAGCGCATCCGCACTGCCCTGGCGGCTGGCGCCCGTGACGACCATCTGCGCCACGCCATGCGCTGCGGCACGCGCCAGTACGGCGTCGAGGTCGTGGGCAAAGGACTCGTGGGTGAGGTTGGCGCCGATGTCTACGAGCATGGGATTGGGGATTCGTGATTCGTTTGGGGCGGGGCGTGGCAAGCCTCATGGCCAGCGACTTGGATCGACGCAGGTGAAGAGCCAGCGGCCGGATCGGTTCACACGGGTTCGGGTTCGGGATCGTCGGCGGGCACGCAGCGCTCGCTCGCCCACTGCCGCAGGCGCGCGACGTTCTCGGCCATCACCACCGAGATCGGGCGGGTGCCGCGCAGCGCGGCCAGCAGATGCGATTGATCGAGGCCTTGCCCGTCGGCGTGGCTTTCGTAGAGCGCGGCCACCACGGCCTGCTCGATCTCCGCCCCCGAGAAGCCGGCACTGGCCGCCGACAGCGCCGCAAGGTCGAAGCTCTCGACGGTCTGCTGGCGGCGGCCCAGATGAATCGCGAAAGCCTGCCCGCGGGCCGCTGCGCCCGGCAGATCGACGAAGAAGATCTCGTCGAAACGTCCTTTGCGCAGCAGCTCCGGCGGCAGCTGTTCGATGCTGTTGGCCGTGGCGACCAGGAACACGGGCGGCTTGCGCTCTGACATCCACGTGAGCAGCGCGCCGAGCACGCGACGGCTGACACCGTCGTCGCTGTTCGAGGTGGCCAGGCCTTTCTCGATCTCGTCGCACCACAGCACGCAGGGCGCCATCGATTCGGCAGCGCGCAGGCTTTCGCGCAGATTGCGCTCGGTTTCGCCGTGGTACTTGTTGTAGAGCGCACCAAAATCGAGCCGCAGCAGGGGCACGCCGAAGCCGCCGGCGCAGGCCTTGGCGGCCAGCGACTTTCCTGCCCCCTGCACGCCCAGCAGCAGCAGGCCGCGCGGCGGATCCAGGCCGGGCGGGCCGCTGCCTTCGATGAAGATGCGCCGGCGCTGTTCGATCCAGCGCTTGAGCCGCGTCAGCCCGGCCACTTCATCGAAGCGCGCCACGTCAGGTTCGAAATGCAGCACGCCTCCCGAGCCCAGCAGCTTGAACTTCGCCTGCTGCGCCTTGGCGATATCGTCGTCGCGGATCGCACCGTCATCGTGGATCAGCTGACGGACGATCTTGCGCGCGTCCAGCAGCGACAGCCCGCGCAGATGGCGCAGCAGCTGACGTTGCGCGCCCGCCTCGACCTGCACGCGTTTGCCGCCGTGTTCACGCGAATAGGCGAACGCCTCTTCGCGCAGCATCTGGCCGAGTCGCGCCTCGTCCGGCAGCCGAACCTCGAAGCGCGTGGCCAGCGATTCCAGCTCCTCCGGCAGCTCCACCTTGGCACCGACCAGCACCACGCTGTGCTTGCCTGCGGCCTGGCCAAGCACCACCTCGCGCAGGCGGCGGATGCTCATCGCGTAGCGCAGGTAGGGGCCGAAATCGAACAGCAGCCAGATCGAGCGGCGCGCATCCGCGTGCATCAGCTCCAGCAGCTGGCTGGAGTCATTGCAGGCCGGCAGACCGTCCTCGTCCATGTCCAAGCGCTGCAGACCCTGGGTGATGCTCCAGCTGAACAGAGGCCGCAGCAGCTCGGCGACGACGTGGCGGAAGGCGTCGAGCAGCAGGCCCTCTTCGTGGGTTTCCACCACCACAAGCGGCGCGCCGGAGCGCAACAGGACAGCCAGGTCTCGGGGTTCGAACATGCGCGGCGTGCAATCGCTGGAAGCAGCAAGGGCCGCAAGTGTAGCGGCCGAAGCCGGACTGAATGTCCCGAGTCGACTGCGCGGTCACCTGCAGACTCGGGTGTATCCTCGCCCGACCACCCATTCCTCTGGATTGAGCGGGCCGACGCGCCCGGGAGTGCCTTCGATGAAAACCGCCTTTCCGCTTTCCCGCCCACAGGTGCTGGCGGCACTGTGCGCGCTTGCGCTGGCCCCGATGGCCCAGGCTGAGCGCCTGAGTCTGCCCAGTCTCGATCTTCCCAAGCTGGCGGCCGAGGATCGGGTCAGCGACGGCAAGGCCGGCGTGCCGCTGCGTTACGGCCAGGTGCAGGCGTTCGGCAACAAGCACCTCGGCCTGCCGGAGCGGGGGCTTGAGGCGGGCGGCAGCTGGACCGAAGCCAGCGATGGCGCCGGCCGCTGGTGGCTGCAGGTGGAGGCGGCGCAGGCGCGCAATCTGGCGCTGCACTTTGATGAGTTCCGGCTGCCGGCGGGCGCTGAGCTCAGGCTGTACGCGGCTGGCGAGAAGACTCCAAGCCTGGTCTACACCGACGCCGACAACACGTCCCAGGGCGATCTGCGGACGCCGATGCTCGAAGGGCAGAGCCTGCGGATCGAGCTACTCGTGCCGCAGGACAAACGCGCCTTCACGCGCCTGAACCTAGGCAGCGTGGTGCAAGGCTATCGCGACCCCTTCGTCGCCCTGGCCCAGGTGAAGTCCGGTAGCTGCAACATCGACGTGGCCTGTCCGCAGGGCGATGCCTGGCGGCCGCAGATCCGTTCGGTGGCCCACTACACCTTCAACAGCGGCAGCGGCAGCTTTGTCTGCACCGGCCAGCTCGTCGCCACCGGCAGTCAGGCGCAGGACCGCTCCAACCCGCGTTTTCTGACCGCCCACCACTGCGTCAGCACCGCGGCTGAAGTCCAGTCGATGACCCTGTACTGGAAATACGAAAGCCCGACCTGCCGAGCGCCCGGCAGCACGGCCAGCGGACAGCAGGTGCCTCGCGACAGCAATACCGCGGCGACCCAGAGCGGCGCCAGCCTGCTGGCCACCCATCGCGAAACGGATTTCACGATCGTCGCGTTGAACGCGACCGTTCCTGCCGCCGCGGACGCCTGGTACACCGGCTGGGATCGCGGCACCGGCGTCCCCACGGGCACCGTCGGCATCCACCACCCGGCGGGCCACGAAAAGCGCATCAGCATCGACAACAATGCGCCGAGCACCGGCCCAAGCTGCATCATCACCAACGCCACCCAGACCACCCACTGGTACGTGGGCGCCTGGGATGAAGGCACCACTGAAGGAGGCTCTTCCGGTTCCGGCCTGTGGCGGCGCGATACGGGCCGCCTGATCGGTGTGCTCAGCGGCGGCGAGGCCTCCTGTGCCGCGCGCGACCAGTTCGACTGCTACGGAGCCTTGGACAAGGGCTGGACCGGCGGCGGCACGGCTGCGACCCGCATGAGCGACTGGATGGTGCGCGCCGGCGGCAGCCCGCAGACCCAGGACGGCTACGGCAGTTGCGCAGCACCGACGGTGAGCTTGAGCTCCAATGCCTTCAGCAGCGGCGCCCGCGTCGGCGAGCAGGTCGCGTTCAGCGCCGCTGCCAGCGGCGGCAGCGGCTCCGGCTATGTCTTCGAGTGGGACCTCAACGGCGATGGCGATTTCGAGCGCCGCGGCGCCGGCAACAGCGTCAGCCTCCGCTACGCGCGCGCGCAGAGTGGTCAGGTCAGCGTACGGGTCGTTGACGGCTCGGGCTGTGCAACGGTGGCCTCACGCGCCCTCGACGTACAGGCCGCACGAATCACCGCCACGGCCCAGGCGCCGCAGCAGGTCTGCGGCAACGGCAACGCCGGACTGGATCCCGGTGAGCGCTGGCGGATCCCGGTGACGCTCACCAACAGCGGCACCGCCCCCCTGCCCGCCGGTGCCCATGCTCTCTTCGCCAACGCAGAGGGCAGCGGTGGCGCCGAACTGTATGGGCCGGATGCCTTCGGCTACCGCGGCACCAACAGCGCCACCGATCCTGGTCTTTGCGGCTACGGCTTCGTCGACATCGGCGATGCGCCAGCACTGGCCCTGAGTGCAGCCGGTAACCTGGCGGCGGCCGACGACGGACGCAGCAGCCTCATCGCTCTGGGTGGGTCGGGCTTCAGGCTGTATGGCCAGACCTACACCGCGGCCATCATGTCCACCAACGGCTATGTGTCGTTTTCTGCCAACGACAGCGGCGGTGACTACGACAACAGCTGCACGGGGCTGATGGACAATGGGGGTGCCGGTCCGCGGCTGCACGTGCTGCACGACGATCTTGTGGTCGCCTCCAACGGTGGCCTGCGCTATCGCTACTTCGCCAGTTGCCCGCGCGCGCCGATCGGTGGCTCGGATCAGTCCTGCCATGTGTTCCAGTGGGATGCGATGCAGGTCTACTCGGCAACCTCTCCCACCGGCAATGCCTCCTTCCAGGCGATCGCCTATCCCGGAAACGGCCAGGTGGTGTACCAGTACCGTCGCGCCAACACCAATGCCGGTGCCGGCGCCACTATCGGCCTGATCAACGCCAGCGGTGCCGATCAGTTGCTGGCGTCCTGCAACGCGGAGAACTCGGCGCCCGCTGAATCGGCGATCTGCGTCTTCGATCCGCAGAATCTACCGCTGGCGTCCACCCCAGTGCTGCTTGAGTCGCCCACGGTGTCCGTGCCTGCTTTGGCGGTTGGCGCCAGCGCGACGGTCCAACTGAGCGTGCAGGTGCCCCAATCGTCAGCCTGCGGTGCCCCGGTCGGCGTCGACTATCTCGCCACCGCGCTGAGCGGCGAGCACAGCATGCAACCGGCGACCGTGTTCGCCGCCCAAGTGGCGTCAAGCTGCGCGGCGGTGAGCACCTGCCCTGCCACCTCCCGCCCGCTGCCGCGCCGCGGCTTTTTCAGCGACCCGGCCCGCGGCGGCAACGGTCTCGCGGTCTTCACCTATGGCGACAACGCGAACCCTGTGGTGGGTGCGATCTGGTACACCGGTGATCGCAGCTATCTGAGCGACTGGTACACCCTTGCCGGACCCCTGCGTGGGGGCCTGATGGAGAGCCCGCTGTTCCGCACGCGCAACAACCAGCCCAGCGGATTCGCGCCGGTCACCACCGAGATTGGTCTCACTTGGCTGGCCACGGTCGACGCGCGCACGCAGCTGTTCGCGTGGGACTTCGGCGGCGGACAGCGCGGCGCCGAACTGCTGAGCAACACGGCCGGCACCCTGCCCTACGCCTCGCCTGACCATACCAATGCCTGGATTCAGACCGGCCAGAGCGGCTGGGGCCTCGCCGTCGAGGGTCTTCAGCTGGGCGACGGGCCGCTTGAGTTCTTCGGGGTCTACCTGTTCGATGCGGCAGGCCAATCACGCTGGCTTACAGGCACCAGCCGCAGCGCCAGCAGCGGTAGCGTGGAGCTCGCCAGCCAACGTACCCACTGCCCGGGCTGTCCCTTCTACCCGGACTACGCCAGCCTGGCGACGCCGGGCGGTACGCTCAACCGCAGTTACACCTCGCGCATCCGCGCGACGATGGGCACCAGCATCACCCTGCCCGCGCCGCTGTCGGGCACGTGGAACCGCACCAATGTCGAAATCCAGGCCTTCGGAGACAACAACCCATGAGTGAACGCCGCCTGCGCCGCCTGATCCTGCTGCGCCACGCCCATGCCCAGCCCCAGCAGCCCGGCCAGCTCGATCGTGATCGCCCGCTGTCCGAAACCGGTGAAGCCGAGGCCGATGCCGCCGGTCGCTGGCTGCAGCAGCACGCGCCGCTGCCGCAGCGTCTGGTCTCTTCGCCGGCGCAGCGCGCCCAGGCCACCGCCCAGCGCGTACTGGCGCAGACCGGCTACATCGACCAGCGCAGCGACGAACGCATCTACGAGGCCAGCCCCGGCGAACTGTTCGATGTGGTGGTGAGCCACGCCGAGGTCGAAGTGCTGATGCTGGTCGGCCACAACCCGGGTTTTGAGTCGCTGGCAGCGCTGCTGTCGACCGGCCAGAGCGGTGACCATCGCGGCATGCCGCCGGCAGGGATCGCCGTGCTCGACTTCGAACCCGGCGCCGAGATCGAGCCGGGCGCCGGGCGGCTTTCCGCGTTCTGGGCCCCCTGAGGCGCTGCCGGATCGACGTGCGTACACCCGCTTTCCTCGCCGCCGCGCTGCGGGTCTCGATGTCCATGGTGTTGACCACGACCGCGAGCGTCGTCGCCGCGGACGAGCCCGGTCTGCGCATCGATACCGCGAAGTCGCTGGCCGGCTTCTCCGTGCGTGCGGCCTGGGTCAAGCGGATCGAGGGCCGCTTCGCCCATATCGAAGGCGTGGTCCGACCCGAAGCGGCCGACCGCTTCGTGCTGGAAGTGCGGATCGCGTCCGGCAGCGTGCTGATGGAACGCAGCAGCCATGAAGAATGGGCGCGCTCGGCAGACTTCTTCGATGCCGCCCGGCACCCATGGATCGAATTCCGTGCCGCGGGACTTCCCGGCGCACTCCTGCGCACTGGCGGCCCGATCGACGGTGTGCTGACCCTGCGGGGCATCAGCCGACCGGTCAGCTTCGAACTGCTGCCGGCGGACTGCGCCGAGCCGGGGCTTCAGTGCCCGGTGCAGGCCCGCGGCGAGGTCGACCGCAGCGAATTCGGCATGACCGCGCGCCGGGTGTTCGTCAGCGATCGGGTCAAGCTCAGCTTCGACGTCCGCCTGCGCGCGCCGGAGCCGGCTCCGCCTGGACGCGGCTGAACGGGCATCCACCGGTCATGAACGCGCGCCCCGCCACCGCTGTGTTGCTTGCCCTGCTGAGCCTGCTGCTGATCGCCTGCACGCCCTCGCGCGAGCGCATCCGCATCGACGTCGATCGCGCGGCGGCGCATCAGGACCATTCGCTTGACTGCGAACGACCGGACCGCTGCGCCGTCCGCTCGCCGCTGCGGGTGGCTGCTGCGGAGGCCGTGCGCGACTCCACCGCCGAAGCGCCGCGTCACATCGCCCTCAGTCTCGAGAGCGGACACGATGCACTGCTGGCGCGCCTGCACCTGATTCGATCCGCGCGTCGCAGCATCGAGGTGCAGAGCTTCATCTTCGCCGAGGATGACGCCGGCTACCTGGTGCTCGACGAACTGCTGCGCGCGGCCCGACGCGGGGTGCGCGTGCGCGTGCTGCTCGACCAGCTGTTCTCGATCGAGAACGTGACGCTGCAGGCCGGGCTGGCGCAGGCCCATGCCAACTTCCAACTGCGCATGTACAACCCCACCTTCGGCAAGGGCGCGACCAACAAGTTCGAATTCGTCGGCGGCATCCTCTGCTGCTTCACCCAGTTCAACCAGCGCATGCACAACAAGCTGCTGCTGGTCGATGGCCTGATCGGCATCACCGGCGGCCGCAACTATCAGGAGCGCTACTTCGACCTCGATCCCGGCTTCAACTACCGCGACCGCGATGTCCTGGTGGGCGGCCCGGTGGCAACCGCGATGCAGCGCAGCTTCGAGCAGTTCTGGAACGCCGAGCGCAGCCTACCGGTGGCCGGTCTGCGGGATGTGCGCCGTCTCCTCGATGCGGCAGCGCGCGGACGCGAGGTGCTGGCCACGCTGCCCCTGCGCCAGCCCGCACGCAGCGAGGCGATGCAGAGGGAGCTGGATGACCCGGTGCGGCTGCACGCCGTGCTGATGGCGCCGTTGCACCGTGTGGGCCGCGTCGACTTCTACTCTGACGGTCCGGAAAAGCAGCTCGGGCGGATCGAGCCAGGCCGCCGCGACAGCAGCGACAGCCTGCGGCGCGCGGTCTTGCGCGCCCGCGAGGAAATCGTTCTGCAGACGCCCTACCTGGTCCTGTCGCGGCAGGCCCGCAGCACGTTTCAGCGCCTCCAGCAGCGGCCGTCGCCGCCGCGCGTGCGGATCAGCACCAACAGCCTCGCCTCGACCGATGCATTCCCGGTGTACGCACTGAGCCACAAGTACAAGCGCACCTATCTGCGCGAGCTGAAGTTCGAGATCCACGAGTACAAGCCGCGCCCCGAAAACGCCCCCATCGCCCTGAACCTCGACCCCGAGAACGACGCCATCAGCCTGCCGCCGCGCTTTCTGCGCAGCGAGTCAACGCGGGTGTTCGGATCCGCCGCGGGCTCCGGTGCCGACACCCCGGGTCGACTGGCCCTGAGCGGCCCGCTGCCACTGCAGACGCTCGGCATGCGCATCGGCCTGCATTCCAAGTCGATGGTCATCGACGGCGAGCTGGCGGTGATCGGCAGCCACAACTTCGACCCGCGCTCGGACCGGCTCAACACCGAATCACTGGTGATGATCCACGACCGCGCCTTCGCCCAGGAGCTGCGCGACACCCTGCTGGAAGACATGAGTCCCGCCAATGCCTGGGTCATCGCGCCGCGGCCGCGCGCGCCGCGGCTGGTTCGCGGCTTGAACTACAGCCTGGGCAAGGCCTTCGAGTACCTGCCGCTGTTCGACTTCTGGCCGTGGCGCTACGCCACCAGCTGGGAGTACACCGGCGGCCCCGGCTGCCAGCCGATGTCGCCCTTTGACCCGGCCTTCGTCAACTGCCACACGCCGGTCGGCGACTTCCCGCAGGTCGAGATTCCGTTCAAGGCCATGAACACCCGCATCCTCACTGCCTTTGGCGCGGGGCTGGCGCCGATTCTCTGAAGCGCTGATTCGCTGTTCGCTCTCACGCCGGTCCCATCCGCGCGCTTTCAATGCCGCCCCGCCATTCGCGTTCGGCATCAATCGCGCCGCGCTGTTCCAGAAAGCGCAGGATCGCGCGCACCGTCACCACCGGGTAGCGGCCGGACAGTCGCGTCGCTACCGAGTGGTCGGTGAACACCAGGTTGTCCGCGAGCAGGCCGCCAGCGACTCGCTTGCGGTAGGCGATGCGCACTTCATCAGGAACGAAGCCGCTGCTGAGCGCGTGCGCCTGTGCTGCGCGTCGGTCGAGTGCGGCGCCGTAGTCGGCGGCGGCGAGCAGCTCCAGCACCCAGGCGGTGGAGTTCTGGGTGTGGCGACTGTCCGGGCGGGCGATCAGGTTGTAGCGGCGCTCGTGCAGGGCGTGAACGTGTCCGGACCGCAGCAGGTTCACGACGCGCTCGGCGAACGCGGGCTCAAGCCAGACGATCCGTGCGTCCTGCCGGTGCAGGTCATCGGCGAAGAAGTTGACCAGCCCTTCGGCGAACAGCGCCGAGTGGCTGCTGGCGCAGTGGTTCAGCAGATGCACAACCGTCCAGCGCCCCTGCGGATGATCGCGCAGCACGAAGCCGACGTGGCTGTAGTGCAGACCGTGCTTGGACAGGTCGGTGCCGGCGCGCGCCAGCAGGGCGACTTCGGCCTCGCGATCGTCGAGTGCGGCGGCAACGCGCAGCGCGCTCTCGGCCGCGGCGGCCCAGCCCTGCGGCGAGAGCTCGACGGCTTCGCAGTCGCGACCGGCCAGCGCGGGCGACGTGATCCAGAAGCAGAGGCACAGAGAGAGCGCACGTAGCCTGCTCATCGCCGCAGCTCCGTGCGGTGGATGTGCGGTGCGAGGGCTTCGTCGGCGATGAAGGCGATCGCTTCGGACCCTGCCCAGAGCAGGAAGCCGCCGCTGACCGCGGTCGCCACCAGGGTGGTGCCGACCACCACGCCGCTGGCCTGCAGCGCCTCACGGCCGAGCACGAAGCTCAGCCGCACGCCGTCCACGGCGCCGAGCAGCACGACTTCCATGCTCGCGCCGACCGGGCGCAGTGCCGCCACGCTGAACTCGCTGCCCGCGGCGAGCAGATCGACGCTCGCGCGCGGCAGCGCTCCCAGTGATTCGGACAGTCGAACGGACGCGCGGCTGGCCTCGCTCTGGGCTTGGGCCCGCAGCGGATGGGCGCTCAGCGCAAGAGCCAGGACAAGAATCGCAACGGACAGCGGGGACATCGGCAGACGACGCATGGGGCGCTCCAGCAGTGGCGGGCAGGTCGAGATTCGGCTGAGGTGGCGTCGTCGTGCAATCTGAATCCACCAAGGTGCAGATTCAGCCGCTTCGGGTATCGTTCACCGATACCGCTTGGGGGATTTCGATGGCGCTGCGGATGGAGCTGGTGGATGCCCTGAAGCGCCTGCTGAAGGCGCAGGGCCTGACCTATGCGGCCTTGGCCGCGCAGTTGAAGGTGAGCGAACCCACGGTCAAGCGCATGTTCTCGCGGCGCACGCTGACCCTGGAAAGGCTGGAACAGGTCTGCGCCGTCCTGCACATCGGCCTCGCCGAGCTGGCCGAGGAAGCGCAGCGCCGCACGCCACCGCTGGCGGAGCTGAGCGCCGCGCAGGAGCAGGCGCTGGTCGACGATCCTGCCCTGCTGCTGGCCTTGTATCTGGTGCTGAACCGCTGGCGCAGCGACGAGGTGATGGCGCGCTACCGCTTCAGCGAGCCGGATTGGATCCTGCTGCTCACGCGCCTGGACCGGCTCGGCATCATCGAGCTGCAGCCCGGCAATCGTGCGCGTACGCGTACGGCGCGCAATTTCCGCTGGCGCCGCGGCGGGCCGATGCAGCGCTTCTTCCAGCAGCGCTTGCTGCCCGAGTACTTCAGTCAGAGCTTCGAGGGCGAGCAGGAACAGCTGCTGCTGTTGAGCGGCATGCTGTCGCCGGCGTCGGCGCGGCAGATGCAGGCTCGACTGCAGGAACTGGCGACGGAATTCGATGCGCTGCTGTCGCAGGATGGGCTGCTGCCCAGTCGTGAACGCACGGGCGTGAGCCTGGTGCTGGCGCAGCGGCCCTGGAGCCTCGGCCTGTTCGCACCGCTGCGGCGCCAATAGGTCGATGGATGTCGTTCTCGCCAAAACGAAACGCCCGGCGATAAGCCGGGCGTTTCGCGGGGGAACTGCGTGATTCCTGGCTTGGCGGGTCAGTTGCCCTCGAAGCCGTGAGCGAAGATGAAGTTCAGATTGGCTGCTTCACAGGTGGTGCCTTCGAACACGCGAACATCATCGATCCACCAGCCGTTGCCGCCGACTGAAGAATCGCTGCCGGCACGGAAGCGCAAAAGCACCGATCGCCCGCCGAAGTCCGCCAGGTTGACCCGGCTGACAACAAACCCGGCGATGCTGCCGTGCCACGCGGCACGGCCGTTCAGCGGGTTGGTCGCTCCCCCCACGCTGAGCGGACCGACGTAGCCGCCAGCCAGGAAGCGGCTGGCATTTGCAGGCACGCCGCCCTGCGCACCGAGAATATCCGTCCACGTAGTCCCGCCATCAAGCGAGTACTCCAGCACGCCACCGTCCCAGCTGGCTTCGGTCTGATAGCGATGCGCGAACTCAAGCGTCGCATTGCTACCCACCGCGAGACTCAGCGGGTTTGCAAGGGTCAACTGACGGTCCGAGGCCGTGGTCGGATTCGGCACGAACCAGCTCCGGGTGGGCGAGTTTGCCGCAGTGCTGACGATCGCGAAGTTGGCACCGGCACCCGTCCCTGCCACCGCCCAGGCGCCCGGGCCTGACTCGACGTCGTCGGAAAACGCGACCGTATCCGGGCCGAAGGCGGCAGCGCTGCGACGGATCAGGTTGGTCTCCTCGACACCGTTGCACTGGCCAGCAGCCGGCGTGGCGCCAAGGTCCTCCGCACGCACGATGTAGTGCTGGGCGACGCCTGATTCGACTTCGATGTCCGCCAGCGCCGTCGCACTGATGCAGGACTCGAGCAGGTTGGCCGGGGCCGGCGTGAAATCCGGGCTGCTGCCGCGGTACACGTTGTAACGCACGTTCGAAGCGGCGCCGCAGTTGCCGACAGCCGTCGGCCAGCTCAGGGCGATACCGCAGGACGCTGTGCCGGCGCTGGTGGCGCTGGTCAGGCCGGCAAAGCTCGGCGGCAACGCGCAGGTGCCGCTTGCAGTGGCGCTCGAGCAGGCGCTGGGCGCCGAGGGACACTCTTCCACCGAGTCGAATGCCACGACCTGATACACGTAGCTGCTGCCGCCGGAGACGGCGTTGTCGACATAGCTGGTGGCTCCGGTGACCTCGGCGATCTGCACGTAGCCGCTTCCGGGACAGGTGCCGATGCTGCGCAGCACGCGGTAAGTGCTGATGCCTCCGACTGCCGTCCAGGCCAGCGAGATCTGATTGGCTGCGGTGGCCGTTGCGGTCAGTCCGGTGGGCGCCGCGGGCGGGTTGCAGCCGCCGATGCCGTCGATCGACACCGGATTCTGGCCCAAGGGGTCGAGGTAGTCGCGTACTCGGGTCGTAGCGCTTCCAAGGCCGTCCCAGGCATGGAACAGACCGCCGTACTGGTCCCTGAGGTTTGCGCCCGTGGCGCCGCAGGCGGAGGGGCCACCCGAGAGCACGCCGACCAGGCGCTGTTCGGCGTTGTAGAGCGGCGAACCTGAGGAACCCGGTTCGGTGACGGATGGCGGCAGGGTGGCCGGCATGGGGGTGATGTTCGGCAGGCGCGGTGGCGTGGGATCCCAGTCGGCGCGCCAGTGGACGCCAGAGGCGCCAGAGATGTTGTCGAGCACCATGTTCTGTTCGACGAAGGTGATCCGCTTCTCATCGACGCCCGGGTGGTGGATGGAAGCGCACAGCCCGGCGGTGCTGGCGAGGTCGGATGGCGCCGAGCACAGCATCGCCGACGGGCCAGGCGCGCGCCTGTCCCAGCCCGCCCAGTAGAGGTTGAAGGTGTTGTTCGGGGCCGGCGTCGCCAGCTCCAGCAGGGTGAAGTCGGAGCGGTCACCAGCGGGTGCGCTGCCGCTGAAGGGATTGCCGGTCTGAGCGAGGAAGCGCAGTCCGGGCGTGGTGGTCGTGGGTTTGGGCAGGACCGGGCTGCTGCCGCTCGCGGCGGGCACACGGCACGTGGGCGACTCGTAGTTCCAGTACACCAGCACCGTGGCTGCAGCGGTGTCATTGGCGACACCGCAGTGGGTGGCGGTGGCGAACAGCATGCGGCGGTCATTGGCGGTGTTGTTGACCAGGGAGCCGGTGCAGGCGTCGGTGCCGCCGCGCGACCAGGCGCCTACCGAGCGACGCGGGAGGTTCCACGGGTCGTTTTCGGACAGGCAGGCGACGTCGGTGTTGCAGGCGCCGGATTTGCAGGCCTTGGATTTGGAACCGAAGCCGCGGTAGCCCTGGTTCACCGAGTGCATTTCCAGCGTCACTTGGCTCCGTCCAGACGCCGGAACGCGCAGGTGCAGCAGTGCCTCCTCGCCGAGGACGACCGGCGTCCACAGCTGGCCGTGCGGCAGCATGTCCTGCACCGTGAACGGGCCCACCTTGTTGAGCCCGCTGGTCGAGACGATGTTCAGCTCGGCGCCGGGCGGCAGGGCGAACTGTCGGAAGCCGAAGTTCAGGTGAGCGGCGTCTTCTGCGCTGATACGCAGGCGCCAGATCCAGTCGCCTTCGGGCGACTGCGACCATTCACCGCTGTTCGACGGATTGAAGTCGACCGGGCGTGCGACCGCGAAGCGCTTGGGAAAGCCGGGCATCTCATCGCGCAGCGTGTCCTCGGCGGCGAGCGTATCGAGGTCGAGCTTGCCGAAGCTCTTCGACGGCACGGCATCAAGCCCGGCGAGATAGCGGGCATGCGGTGCCTGTGGGTCGACGTTCGCCAGTGCGAACGGCGAAGCGAAAACGATTGCAAGAACGAAGCCCGCGGACAGCCGCCCGCGTGGCCGGAGTGCAGTAAGCATGAGTTGTCTCCCCGAGTGATGTCTGCCGCCGCGATCAGCCTGTCCGTGGCGATCGTGAGACGGTTCACCGACATTACACCTGTGTTGGGATGGACGAAAGTCGACCAACGGGTTGGACGAGGGGCCCGGCGTCCTCCCGCCTGGGTAGCCGCGCTGCCCATGCCGCCTCGGCACAAGCCGCCCTGACGCATTGCAGCAGGCCGTGGAGCCGCTGCTATGCTCGCCCTCCACTTGGATTTCACGAGGCGAATCGTCGTGTCGGCAGACCAGCAGCAGACCTGTGTGGCGCACAAGTTCGGAGGCTCCAGCCTCAAGACCGCGGAGCGCATCGCCCATGTGGCCGGACTGCTGCGAGGTCGCGCCGAGACCTGTCAGATCACCGTGGTTTCCGCGATGGGTGGCGTCACCGACGCCTTGATCGGCCTGGTGCACGCGGCCAGCCAGGACCCCGCGCAGGCGCAGGCTGAGCTGGATGCGCTCGCCGCGCGCCATCGCGAGGCCGCGCGCGCACTGCTGGGCGATGCCGCTGACACCGCATTGGCGCCATTGGAGCGCGACTGGGAAGACCTGCACGCCCTGCTGCGCGCGGTGGCCCTGCTGGGTCATCCGGCGGGCGATCTGCTGGAGTACGTGCAGGGATTGGGCGAGGTGTGGTCGGCCCAGCTGCTGGCTGCGCGCCTGCGCGTCGAAGGCGAACAGGTTGACTGGCTGGATGCGCGGGCCGTACTGGTGATCAGCCCCTCGGCCCTGGGTGCCGTGGTCGACTGGGCCGAATCGGCTGCGCGTCTCGCCGCCTGGCGCGCGCGCCACAGCGCGCCGCGGGTGGTAGTCACCGGTTTCGTCGCCCGCGATACCGAAGGCCGCATCACCACGCTGGGCCGCAACGGCAGCGACTACTCCGGCGCGATCTTCGCGCGCCTGTTCGCGGCAGCCGAGCTGCACATCTGGACCGATGTCGACGGGGTGCTGAGCGCCGATCCGCGGCTGGTGCCCGAGGCCATCCTGCTGCCGCGGATGAGCTATGACGAGGCCTTCGAGCTGGCCTACTTCGGTGCCAAGGTCGTGCATCCGCGCACCATGGGGCCGGTGCTGGAAGCCGGCATTCCGGTGTGGGTGCGCAACACCTTCAACCCCGGCTGTGCGGGCACGCGGATCGGCCCCGAGCACGAGGTCGGGGCCGGTCCGGTCAAGGGCCTGACCATCGCCCGCGAGATGGCCCTGGTGGAAGTGGAAGGCACCGGCATGATCGGCGTGCCCGGCACCGCCGAGCGGGTGTTCGGCGCGCTGCGCGATGCCAGCGTGTCGGTGGTGATGATCGCCCAGGCCAGCTCCGAGCATTCGATCTGCTGCGTGGTGCGCGAGGTCGACGCCGCGCGCGCCGCTGAAGTGCTGCGGCGTGCGTTCGCGCGCGAGCTCGACGCCGGTCTGCTGCAGGCCGTGGATGTCGAGAGCGGGATCGCTGTGCTGGCGGCCGTCGGTGACGGCATGAGCGGCCACACCGGCATCGCCGGGCGTCTGTTCTCCGAGCTGGCGCGCGCCGAGGTCAATGTGCGCGCCATCGCCCAGGGTGGCACCGAGCGCAACATTTCGGTGGCCGTGCGTGATGTCGATGCCGCGCGCGCGTTGCGTGCGGTGCATGCCGGTTTCTACCTGTCGCCGCAGACGGTCAGCGTCGGCGTGATCGGCCCGGGCAACGTTGGCGCGACCCTGCTGGACCAGCTTGCCGCAGTCGCACCGAAGCTGCGCGAACAGAACAATCTCGATCTGCGCGTGCGGGCCATCGCCGGCAGCCAGCGCTGGCTGCATTCCGACAGTGGTCTCGATCTCGCAGACTGGCGCGCGCAGTACGCCGCCAGCCAGGAACACTTCGATTTCGAGCATTTCACCCGCCACGTGCGCGCGCCGCATCTGCCGCATGCCCTGATCATCGACTGCAGCGCCAGCGCCACCGTCGCCGCGCACTACCCGCGCTGGCTGGCGGCGGGCATCCACATCATCACGCCCAACAAGCAGGCCGGAGCCGCTCCGCTCGAGCTTTACCGGCGGGTGCGCGAGGCCGCGCGGCACGGCCACTGGCGCTACGAGGCCACGGTGGGCGCCGGCCTGCCGGTGATCTCGACCCTGCGCGACCTGATCGACACCGGCGACGAGCTGCGCGCGATCGACGGCATCCTGTCCGGCACCCTCTCCTACCTGTTCAATGCCTACGACGGCGCGCGGCCCTTCTCCGAGCTGCTGCTGGAAGCGCGCCAGCTCGGCTACACCGAGCCTGATCCGCGCGATGACCTGTCCGGCCTGGATGTCGCCCGCAAGCTGGTGATCCTGTCGCGCGAATGGGGTCGCGAGATCGAGCTGGCCGATGTCGATCTGATCGGGCTGGTGCCACCCGAGCTCAGCGAGATCGATCGCGACGCGTTCCTCGCCCGCGCCGCCGAGCTGGATGCGCCGATGCTTGAACGGTTCACCCAGGCGCGGTCGCGCGGCTGCGTGCTGCGCTTCGTCGCCCACGTCGACGCCGAAACCGCCTCGGTGGGTCTGGTCGAGCTGCCGAAGGACCACGCCTTCGCACATCTGAAGCCGACCGACAACATCATCCAGTTCACCAGCGCGCGCTACAGCGGCAATCCGCTGGTGGTGCAGGGCCCGGGCGCTGGCCCGGAAGTCACCGCCGCGGGCGTGTTCGCCGATCTGCTGCGGGTGGCCCAAGGTCTGGGGACGCGCCTGTGAGTCGAAGCGTTGCGCGAGCCTTCGCACCCGCGAGCATCGGCAATGTGGGGGTCGGCTTCGACCTGCTGGGCCTGGTCATCGAAGGCGCCGGCGATACCGTCACCGTAAGCCGCAGCACCGAGCCCGGCGTGCGCATTCGCGCGATCCGCGGTTCCGAGGTCGCCCTGCCGATGGAACCGGAAGACAACACGGCCGGCCGCGCCCTGCTGTCGCTGCTGGAGCGCGCGCAGCCGGGCTTCGGGCTCGACGTCGAGATCGACAAGGGCATCGCCTACGGCTCGGGCATGGGCGGCTCGGCTGCATCCGCTGTGGCTGCCGTGGTCGCCGCCAATGCGCTGCTGGAATCGCCGCTCGATGTCGAGGCGCTGTACGCCTGCGCGCTGGACGGCGAAGCCGTGGCCAGCGGCGGCCGCCACGGCGACAACGTCGCGCCGATGCTGCTCGGTGGCTTGGTGCTCACGGTCGGCGATGCGCCGCCGCTGAAGCTGCCGACGCCGCCGGGCGTGTACTCCGTGCTGGTGCATCCGGACTGCGTGCTGGAAACCCGCCGCGCGCGCGCCGCGCTGGCGACGCCGTATGCGCTGCACGAGTTCGTGGTCCAGAACGGCCATCTCGCGCGCTTCATTGCCGGCCTGTATCGCAACGACCTTGAGCTGATCCGCGCCGGCCTTCGCGACGACCTGGTCGAGCCGCGCCGTGCCGCCCTGATCCCTGGCTTCGCCGACGTCAAGCAGGCTGCGCTCGACGCCGGCGCGCTCGGCGCCAGCATCTCGGGCGCCGGCCCCAGTGTGTTCGCCTGGTGTCTGGGCCGCGACGCGGCGGCGCGCGCGGGTGAGGCCATGCGCGATGCCTTCGCCGGCCATGACCTCGACAGCCAGATCTACATCTCACCGCTGGACGCGCCGGGCGCGCGCCTGCTGGAGGACTGAACCATGCGCTTCCTCTCCACTCGCGGCGGCGGCTCCCCGCAGACGCTTTCGAACGCGCTGGCCCTGGGCCTGGCCGAGGACGGCGGACTGTTCGTGCCGGAAACCTTTCCCAGCCTGACCGCACTGCCGCCGGCCGGCCTCAGTCTTGCCGAGACCGCCAGCGCTCTGATCGCGCCCTTCTTCGCCGGCGATGCGCTCGAAGCCGAGCTGCCGGCGATCTGCGCCGAGGCGCTGGACTTCCCGGTGCCGGTGCTGCCGACGCACGATGCAGGCATCGAGGTGCTGGAGCTGTTCCATGGCCCGACGGCCGCCTTCAAGGATGTCGGCGCGCGCTTTCTGGCGGCCTGCTTCGCGCGCCTGCCGCGTGAGTCGCATGCACAGCCATTGACCATCCTGGTCGCCACCTCGGGCGACACCGGTGGCGCGGTGGCCGCGGCCTTTCATGGTCGACCGGGTTTTCGCGTCGTCGTGCTGTATCCGGACGGTCGGGTCAGCCCGCGCCAGGCGCATCAACTGAGCTGTTTCGGCGACAACATTCACACCTATCGCGTGCAGGGCAGCTTCGATGACTGCCAGCGCATGGTGAAGTCGGCCTTCTCCGATCCCGGGCTGCGCGCGGCGATTCCGCTCTCCTCGGCCAACAGCATCAGCCTCGGCCGCCTGCTGCCGCAGATGAGCTACTACGCGCATTCGGCGCTCGCGCATCAGGCCCGCTACGGTGAGCCCGCGCGCTATGTGATTCCTACCGGCAACCTCGGCAACGCGCTGGCCTGCCTGTGGGCGCGCCGGCTGGGTCTGCCGATTGGCGAAGTCGTGCTGGCCACCAACGCCAATCGCGTGCTGCCCGACTTCATTGACAGCGGCGACTACCGGCCCGCCCCGAGCGTGTCGACGCTGGCCAATGCGATGGACGTCGGCGCGCCCAGCAATCTCGAACGCTTGCGCCACTGGCTGCCCGCGATCGATGCGCTGCGCGGCGCCGTCAGTGCGCATTCGATCGACGATGCGCGGCTGTCGGCGGTGATGCGCGAGGCCGAAGAGCGCTACGGCCACACCCTGTGCCCGCACACGGCGGCCGCGCTTGCGGTGATTGAAGACCGCCGCGCCGCTGGCGACGCGGGCCGCTTCATCGCCGTCGCGACCGCGCATCCCGCCAAGTTCGAGAGCGTGGTCGAGCCCCTGGTGGGCCACGCGGTGCCGGTGCCGCCCGCGCTCGCGGCGCTGCTGGCCCGACCGGCGCAGGCGCAGCCGATGCCCGCCGACGACGGCGTGCTGGCGGCCGTGCTACGGCAGCTGCTGCGGCACTGACTGCACGCCGAGGGGCGCACCGTGCACGAGGCCTCCCTGCAAGCGTCGGCGGGCGAGGGCCCGGCGCGTGCGCGGTGGCGTGCGGCTGTAGCTCGGCGCTTCGCGGGGTTGCCGTCCTCGCCTGCTGGCGCAGCCCGTGCGCTGCGCATACTGTGCGGCGCTGAGCCCTTCCTGCGGGACCCATGAGCACACTCTTTCCTCTGTTGCTTGGCTTTTCGCTCGGCGCCGGCGCCCTGCTGATGCTGGCGTTTGCCACCGCCTACCGCGGGCTCGATCTGCCGCCGCAGTCGCGCATCGCCGGCTGGGTGATGCTGCTGGGTCTGACCCATACGCAATGGACCCACTTGGGCATCGTCGAGTCGGTGCAGGCGATGCCGCTGACCCGGACCTACGTGGCGGTGCTGTTCCTGCAGTCGCTCGGCTTCTACTGGCTGCTGCTCGGCCTGCTCCGGCGCAGCGAGGACTGGCGGCGCTGGGAGTGGGCGCTGCCGCCGCTGGTGCTCGCGGCCGGCCTGCTGGTGCCGCTGGCCTGGGCGATTCCGCTGGCCCTGGGCATGGGCACCGCGTTCGCCCTGCACCTCGCCCTGCTGCTGTACCGGCTGCGCGCCCTGCGCCGCTGGTTCCGGCTGGAGCTGCCGGTGGTGCTGGTGTTCGCGCTGATGGGAATGACGATCGGAATCGCCGGCGTGTGGGCACCGTTCGGCTTGGGCTGGGCGGCCTATGCGCAGGTCTACACCTGGATGATCGCGCTCGGCTACTTCGGTGTGTTGTGGCTGCTGCTGGCAGTGCCGGATCTCGCCAGCAAGACGCAGGAGGCGGTGGCGCAGAGCTATGCGCAGAGCACGCTGGGTCGGGTCGATGTCGAGGCCAAGCTGGCCGCGCTGACGCGATTGTTCGAGGTGGAGCGCATCCACCGTGACGAAGGCCTGAGCCTGGCACGCGCAGCCGAGCTGCTGGAGCTCAGCACGCATCAGCTCTCCGAGCTGGTCAATGCGCGTCTGGGCATCGGGTTTTCGAAGCTGGTGCGCCAGCACCGCGTGCGCGACGCCCAGAAGATGCTGATCGACGAGCCGCGCGCCTCGGTGCTGTCGGTCGGCCTGGCGGTGGGCTTCGCCTCGCAGTCGACCTTCTACGTCGCCTTCAAGGAAGAGCTGGGTGTGGTGCCGGGGCAGTACCGCAAGCAGGCGCTGGGGGCGGGGCCAGACTAGGAGCGAGGAAGGTTCGCTCCCGCCAGCGCGAACACTTCGCGCGCCCATAGGGTGGGTCCTGACCCACCGCAGCTGAACCCTCGCCTCGGTTGTCGGTGATCCGACGAAGTTCACGGAGCGCGCCTGCGAAGGGATGCGGATAGCCCATAGGGTGGGTCTTGACCCACCGCACCTCACCTCTGCCGCAAGCACTTCGCCCTGCGGTAAGAGGGCGCGGGCGGAGATTCACGCCGCAGGTCGAAGCTTGTGTGACTGAGGCGAGCGTCGAGCTCCGGTGGGCCAGGGCCCACCCTATGGATTCGCGATGATCTTTCTGGAAGTCGGCAAGTCATTGATCCCATTGAGTCGGCGGCGCGCCATGTTCCAGTTCGATCGTGCCGGAAGCCGGAGGGCGTGGAGATGTCGATGCTGGCTGCCACGCCCGCTGCCGGACCATCCACATGCTGCGTTCTCGCTTTCCGCCAGCCGCAAGGCAACTCCCAACGACGCGCATCGACGCGCTTCCGCTGGGCGACAGCGGACGCGTCCTCACGTCGCGCGTTCCGCTCGACCGTTCATCCGCTGAGTGTCCGCGGGAGTCAGACATCCCGTATGCGAACTGGCTCGTCCTGACGCTGCTGGCAACCTTGCCCAGCGTTTTCCTCAGCGCGTGGTTGGTCTCGACCCTGTTTGGCGCCTATGTGCTCATCGCCCTGCAGGGCCTTGCAGCGATGCCCGTGGTGCCGTGGATGCCGGTGCTTGGCCTCTTGTCCGCGTGCATCCCCTTTCTGTTTGGAATCCTCCCCGCGCTGCTGATTTGCGCTCCGCTGTGGGCCTTGCTGCAGCGGCTGGGGATGGGCGGGTACATCGCCTTCGCTGTGGTCGGCAGCGTGCCGGCCGCTGGTCTGCTCATCGTCGATGGCTCCTCTCTCGGCGGGCTGTTTCTTGTTTTCGGTCTGCCCGCCAGTCTGCTGGTGCGTGCGTTTGTCTCGTCGGCGGAGTCGGCTTGCCGGACGCGAAAGTGCACAGCCGAAGGCAAGGAGCACTCGCCATGACTCGCCCGATAAGCGGAGGCCGCGCGCTGGTGGTGAGCTATCTGTCCACGATCGGGGGCTTGCTGCTGGGGGCCGTGATCGGCTGTCTCGGCTTGGTGCTGTTCGCAATGACTGACGAATGCCATCAATGGGCCAACACGCAGCGTCAGCTTCGCAGCTTCCCGTTCACTGTGATGCTGTTGATGTTCGTCGGTGGGCTACCGGCTCTGGTACTCGGGTCGCCTTTGTATGCGGCGCTGCTCGGCCACGACCTCGCCAACTACCTGACTTCGGCCGTGCTCGGGGCAGCGCTGATAGGCCCGTTCTTCCTGCTCTTCACGGGCCAGTTAGGCGGTCTGATGTTCGGCCCCTGCGTCGCCTGCTCCACCCACTTCATCGCGAACCGGCTGCTGCGCGGATGGCTGCGGCCGCCGTCTGCGGTCGAGCCCTCGCACTGACACCATCGCGGGCGCTACACAATCGCTACAAACCCGCACCAATCCCGCAGCTGAAGCGCGGGCGGTCTGGCTCTAGTCTGCATTCCATCAAGCGCGGCCACGGACAGGCTCGCTGCAGTTCAGGCCAACGCCCTTGTGGGCACGGTCGACGGGGTCCGGACGTTCCGGGCAGTTTCTTCGGGTATCTGCTTCTTCATGTGTATCGGTGCTGTCGTGGCCCGGCCCGCTTGTGCGGGTCGGGCCTTTTCTTGTCCGGCGCAGCGCAGGTCCCGCAGGTTCGATCGCGGTGCTAGCCGTCACCGCCTGGCGCGTGTTCAGAGGGTGCCGCGGTTCCTGCCGATCCACGGGCGGTAGTACTCGCGGATCCTCGCCATGTCGGCATCCAGCGAGTCGGTCATGTCCATCAGCGGGCCGACGCCGATCACCCGCTCGGGGTAGTGGAAGTACACGCACAGCACCGGCACCTCGGCGGCGCGGGCGATGCGCCAGAAGCCGGATCGCCAGTCCTCGACGCGGCGGCGCGTGCCTTCCGGCGCCAGCGCCACCCACAGCCTTTCGCGACCGCGGTAACGCTCGGCGACCTGCTCGACCACGCCCGCACTGCTGCTGCGGTTGACCGGAAACCCGCCGAGCCGGCGCAGCACCCAGCCGACCGGCCCGCGGAACAGCTCGGCCTTGGCCATGAAAGCGATGTCGAGGCCGAGCGCGATCTTCATGCCGAGGCCCCAGATGGCGTCCCAGCCGGATGAATGCGGCGCGACGATGATCACCATCTTGTCGACTTCGGGAAACGCGCCGCGCATGTGCCAGCCGCCCAAACGCAGCAGGCCGCGGCCGAGCCCGCGGGTGAAGGCACCGCCGCGCCGCGGCGCGCGCGCCGGCAGCGGCGGATGCACAGGAATGTTCAGGGGTAGCATCAGTCGACGTCCACGCCGCGCGCTGCCCGCTGGCGCTTGATGCCGGCGCGCTCGCGCTTGCTGCTCAGGCGGCGTTCCTGCGAGCCCTTGCTGGGTTTGGTGGCGATGCGCGGTTTAGGCGGCTTCAGCACGGCGAGGATCAGGGCGAGCAAGCGTTCGCGCGCGTCCTCGCGGTTGCGGTCCTGGCTGCGATAGCGCTGCGCCTGGATGATCACCACGCCATCTTCGGTGATGCGGCTGTCGCGCCGCGCCAGCAGGCGCGCCTTCAGCGGGGCCGGCAGGGCATCCGAGTGGGCGGCGTCATAGCGCAGCTCGACCGCGGTCGCGACCTTGTTGACGTTCTGGCCGCCGGGTCCGGACGAACGCACGAAGCGTTCCTCGAGCTCTTCGTCGGGAATGGCGATGGAGGGCGTGATGCGGAGCATGGGCAGGGTTCGCGGGGGCTGCGGGATTGTAGCGAGCGATGAGAGCGGGGATTGGGGATTGGGGATTGGGAATTGCCGAAGGTGGGCTGCATGACGGGTTGGGTGCGTGCTCCGCTTCGTCGAGCCACTCTCACAGCTGGGGAGCCGGCCGCGCAGCTGAGCCGGAGCGCTAGCCAGGATCGCCAATCCCCAATCCCCAATCCCCAATCCCCGCTGCCACCCCCTGCCACCCGAACCGCTCCAGCAGCGCCTCGAACTCGCCGTCCACGGGCGCTTCGATGCACAGGCGTCGGCCGTCGGCGGGATGGTCGAAAGCGATCCGCCACGCGTGCAGCAGCATGCGGTGGCAGCGCAGCTCGGCGCGGAACAGACGGTTGTGGCGGCCGTCGCCGTGGCTGGTGTCGCCGATCAGGTGATGGTGGATGTGCTTCAGGTGGCGGCGCAGCTGGCGGTAGCGGCCGGTCTCGGGCTGCATCGCGAGCAGGCTGTAGCGCGCGGTCTCGAAGCCGCTCATGGGGTAGGGCAGTTCGATCGTCGCCAGTCGGCGGTAGTGGCTGATCGCCGGCTTGGGCTCGGGCTTGCCCGGCGCATCCAGCGCGTGCTCGATGCGGTCGGCATCCATGGTCCAGCCGCGCACCACGGCGAGATAGGTCTTCTCCACGCTGCGGCCCATGAATTGCTCGCCGAGTGCTGCAGCGGTGCTCTTGTCGAAGGCCAGCAGCAGGGCGCCCGAGGTGGCGCGGTCCAGGCGATGGGCCAGGAAGCAGCGCTGGCCGAGCTGCTCGCGCAGCTGATCCAGCAGGAAGCGATCCTCGTGGGCCGCGATCTGGCTGCGGTGGGCCAAGAGGCCCGCCGGCTTGTTGACTACGGCCAGGGCCTCGTCACGGTAGAGCAGGTCGAGCGGGGCCTCGGACATCGGGGCAGTGGTCTGAACACGGCCGGCTATGATGCCCGACCCTTCCGCAGGCACGAACTCCCGCCATGCAGCCCATCGACACCGTGGCCGACTATCTGCGCGGCCTGCAGGACCGCATCTGCAGCGCCATCGAGGGCGCCGACGGCGCCGCGCGCTTTGCCGAAGACGAATGGCAGCGCGCCGAAGGCGGCGGCGGCCGCACCCGCGTGCTGCGCGAGGGCGCCGTGTTCGAGCAGGCGGGCATCGGCTTCTCGGACGTCAGCGGCGAGCGCCTGCCGCCCTCGGCCAGCGCCGCTCGGCCCGAGCTGGCGGGTGCGTCCTGGCGCGCGGTCGGTGTGTCGCTGGTGTTCCACCCGCGCAACCCGTACATCCCCACGACCCACGCCAACGTGCGCCACTTCCGCGCGATGCGCGATGGCGAGGTCGTGGGCTGGTGGTTCGGCGGCGGCTTTGATCTCACGCCCTTCTATCCCTTGGATGAGGACGTGCTGCACTGGCATCGCGCTGCACGCGACCTGTGCGAGCCCTTCGGTGGCGAGGCGCGCTATGCCGCGCACAAGCGCTGGTGCGACGAGTACTTCTTCTTGAAGCATCGCGGCGAGACCCGCGGCGTCGGCGGTCTGTTCTTCGACGACCTGCACGAGGACTTCGACCGCGACTTCGCCTACCTGCAGGCGGTGGGCAACGGCTTCCTCGATGCCTATCTGCCCATCGTCGAGCGCCGCCGCGACACGCCTTTCGGCGAGCGCGAGCGCGAGTTCCAGCTCTACCGCCGCGGCCGCTACGTCGAGTTCAACCTGGTCTGGGACCGCGGCACCCTGTTCGGCCTGCAGAGCGGCGGCCGCACCGAATCCATCCTGATGAGCCTGCCGCCGCGCGTGCGCTTCGAGTACGGCTACACGCCCGAGCCCGGCAGCGCCGAAGCCCGCCTCAACGACTACCTGCGGCCGCGGGAGTGGCTTGGGAGCGGGGATTCGGGATTGGGGATTGGGGATTGAACAACCGAGGTTTCGCAAGCGGCTGCCTGCTTGCTCGTGTGCTCGAGAGGGGCGGTCATCGCAGCCGCGCCCGGAAACCTTGCTGCGCCTCGACAGCCGTCGGCCAATCCCGAATCCCTAATCCCTAATCCCGAATCCCGGCCCCCAAATAAAAACCCCGGAACCGAGGGGGAGCGGTTCCGGGGTCGGGGAGCGCGATCCTGGCTGGGGGGAGCCGTGGATCGCGCAGATTCACTCGAGGGGGAGGGAGTGAATCTCTGCGGTGGCGTTGCACCACCGGGATGAGAGATTGCGCCGGGAGCCGGGAGTTCAAGCGCCGACCCGGATCCATTCAGCCGGCCTTTAGCTGGGTCCGAACCTGGAGCAAGGCTTCGCCAGGTCGAACATTCAACAGGCCGTGCTGGCGGATGCCCGCGCGCTGTGGCGCCGTGCCGATGCAGGGGCTCGCAAGAGGGTCGCTTTGGCCACTGCAGTTCAGAGCATCTCAGCCCCGCATGGCGGCACGAGCGGTTCACTTCAGTGGAAGAGTCTCGTGCAGGTGCGCGCGCCGGTGTCTGGTTCCGACCGGCTCGGTATGCGGCGAAGCGCCCAAATAGAAAGCCCCGAGAGCCGGGGGGAGCTCTCGGGGCTTGGGGGCCGGAAGGCGGTCGGGGGGAACCGGTCCTTCCGTGTATTCACTCAAGGGGGAGGGAGTGAATCAGACCGGCGTTGCGCCAGTCGTGGGACGCATCTTACGGATGCATTCTGAAATTCGCGTGACTGCGGGCGTGACGATTAAGCACAATTAATCTTTCGTTCATTTCCAGATGCGCGCTTCACATGCAGCGTACAGGTCGGAAGTCACGCAACAACCACGCGTTGAACTGAGTAGTTCAGGCAATCCTGATGTACTTGCGCGCCGCCTTGGACAAGGCCCCGTCAGGGTTTCCCGCCCGGCGTGGCCTCGCCTTTCGCGCGCTTTTCGAAGTCGCACTCAGTGCGCCTGATCCCAGTTGTCGCCGACGCCGGCATCGACGGTCAGCGGCACCCGCAGCTCGACCGCGCCCTGCATGCGCCGCTTGGCCTCGGTCACCAGGGTGTCGACGAAGTCCTCGCGGCATTCGAAGACGAGTTCGTCGTGCACCTGCAGGACCATGCGCGCGCGGCCGTCCTGGGTGCCCAGCCAGGCGTGCAGGTCGAGCATCGCGCGCTTGATGATGTCGGCGGCGCTGCCCTGCATCGGTGCGTTCACCGCGGCGCGTTCGGCGCCGGCGCGCAGGCCCTGCTGGCGCGCGTGGATGTCGTTGAGATACAGACGCCGGCCGAACACGGTTTCGACATAGCCGAACTCGCGCGCCTGCTGGCGCACCCGCTCCATGTAGCCCTGCACGCCCGGATAGCGGGCGAAGTAGAGCGCGATGTAGTCCTGCGCCTCGCCGCGATCGATGCCGAGCTGCTTGGCGAGACCAAACGCACTCATGCCGTACATCAGGCCGAAGTTGATCGCCTTGGCGGCGCGGCGCTGGTCCGGGCCGACCTCGTCCAGCGGCACGCCGAACACCTCGGCGGCGGTGGCGCGATGCACGTCCTGGCCGCCGGCAAAGGCCGAGAGCAGCCCGGGGTCTTCGGACAGGTGGGCCATGATCCGCAGCTCGATCTGCGAGTAGTCGCAGGCCACCAGCTTGCTGCCGGGCGGGGCGATGAAGGCGCGGCGGATGCGGCGGCCGTCCTCGGTGCGGATCGGGATGTTCTGCAGATTCGGATCCGACGAGGACAGGCGCCCTGTCGCCGCGCCGGTCTGGTGGAAGCTGGTGTGCACCCGCCGGGTGTCGGGGTGGATCGCCTCGGGCAGCTTGTCGGTGTAGGTGCCGCGCAGCTTGGCGAGGCTGCGGTAGTCCAGGATCAGCTTGGGCAGCTCGTGGCGATCGGCAATCGCTTCCAGCGCTTCCTCGTTGGTGCTGGGCGCGCCGCCGGGCGTCTTCAGCAGCGCCGGCAGGCCGAGCTCGTCGAACAGCAGGGCGCCGAGCTGCTTGGGCGAGTCGAAGTTGAAGCTGCGCCCGGCCAGCTCGAAGCCGCGCTTCTGCAGCTCCAGCATGCGGCGGCCCAGATCCTGGCTCTGCCGACGCAGTTCGTCGGCGTCGATCAACACGCCGGCGGCCTCCATGTCGGCCAGCACCTGCACCAGCGGCAGTTCGATCTCGCGATACACACGGGCCAGCGTCGGCTCGGCCTCGAGCTTGGGCCACAGGGTCTGATGCAGGCGCAGGGTGATGTCGGCATCTTCGGCCGAGTAGTCGCGCGCGACCTCGAGATCGACTTCGGCAAACGAGATCTGCTTCGCGCCCTTGCCGGCGACCTCGCTGTACGCGATCGGCGTGTAGCCCAGATAGTTCTTCGCCAGCGAATCCATGTCGTGGCGACTGGCGGTGGAGTTCAGCACGAAGCTCTCCAGCATGCTGTCGTGGGCCAGCCCGCGGAGCAGGACGCCATGCTCGCGCAGCACATGGATGTCGTACTTGGCGTTCTGCGCGAGCTTCGGCTTCGATGCGTCTTCCAGCACCGGCCTGAGCTTCGCGAGCACTGCGGCGCGATCGAGCTGGGCGGGTGCGCCCGGATAGATGTGCGCCACCGGGATGTAGGCGCCTTCGCCTGCGAGGGTCGAAAAGGACAGACCGACGAGATCGGCGCGCAGCGCATCGATGCTGGTGGTCTCGGTGTCGAAGCAGATCAGTTCGGCGGCTTCGAGTTCGCGGATGAGTGCATCGAGATCCTGTTCGGTGAGAATCAGGCGGTAGCTGCCGCGCGCCTGTACCGGCAGATCCGCGGCCGGTGCAGCGGTGGCGACGCTGGGGCCTGCGCCCGCAGCTTTCGCTGGACTGCCGCCGTTGCCCAACTCCAGGTCGCGCAGCGCCGCATTGAAGCCGTAGCGCGCGTACAGCTGCTTCAGCGCCTCGATATCGCGTGGGCGCAGCCTGAGGTCGGTCGGGCCGCGGTCGAGCTCGACCGCGGTGACGATGGTGGTGAGCTGGCGGTTCAGCGGCAGACGCGGCAGGGCCGCACGCAGGTTCTCGCCGATCTTGCCGCCCATCGTCGGTGCAGCCTCGATCACGCCGTCGAGCGAGCCGAACTCGCCCAGCCACTTCGCCGCGGTCTTCGGCCCGCATTTGTCGACGCCGGGGATGTTGTCGACCGTGTCGCCCATCAGCGCGAGGTAGTCGATGATCTGCTCGGGCCGCACGCCGAACTTCTCGACGACGCCGGCTTCGTCGAGACGCGAGCCGCTCATGGTGTTGACCAGGAGGATGCCGGGTCGCACCAGCTGGGCGAAGTCCTTGTCCGAGGTCGAGACTTCGACCTCGATGCCCTCGGCCGCGGCGCGCGTGGCGAGCGTACCGATCACGTCGTCGGCCTCGACGCCGGGCACCCGCAGGATCGGAAAGCCGAGTGCCTCGACAATCGCCATCATCGGCTCGATCTGCGCGCGCAGATCGTCGGGCATGGCTTCGCGGTTGGCCTTGTACTCGGGGTAGAGCGCGTCGCGGAAGGTCGGCCCGGAGGCGTCCATCACGAAGGCCGCATAGGTCGGGCCTTCCTTCAGCGTCGAGCGCAGCATGTTGACCACGCCGAACAGCGCACCAGTGGGCTCGCCGGCCGCATTCGACAGCGGCGGCAGGGCATGGAAGGCGCGGTACAGGTAACTTGAACCGTCGATGAGGATGAGCTTGTCCATGCGCGGAAGTGTAGTCGCCCGCGCTATGCCTCGCCGCTGCCGCTGGCTATGCTCGGGGTCCGTCACCACCCGAGGCCTGCTGCCATGCGCTCATCCTTTCGACTGCTGCCGGTCCTGCTGCTTGCGGCGCTGTGCGCCCCGCTGACGCAGGCCCAGACCGAAACCCCGGCCGCTGCGCCTGAAGAGGCGCCGATCCCGCCCAAGCTGCCCAATGTGCCGAGCGAGGATGAGGTTCCGGCGGTGAACATCCGCCGCGACGAGAAAACCGGCGACGTGATCGAGGAGTACCGTCTGAACGGCCGACTGCAGATGGTCAAGGTGACTCCACGCGTCGGCCCGTCGTACCAGCTCATCGACACCAACGGCGACGGCAAGCTGGATTCACACGATTTCGAGGGCGGTGTGCGGCCGGTGTACTGGACCCTGTTCGAGTGGAACTGAGGGTCTCTCGGCTCCGTTGGGTGTCGCAGATGCTCGCTGCGGAAACCGTGGGTGCTCACGGGTCTGTTTCCCGGGCCCGCGGCTGACCCGGCGGGCAGCCGCGCGCGCTGCCTGGTTTGATCGACGCGGTCTTGCTACTGGCCGGCCGCAGGCAGCGCGTCGAGCACGTCCTGCACCTGCTGCCTGCGCTCTGGTGTCACCGCGTCGGCGCGGTCGTAGACCGCGAAGGCCAGCAGCGCCAGCCGCCGTGCTTCCTCGACGTCTGCCCGGGCGGCCGCGATCTGCGCGGCGGCCGCGTAGACGTGACCGCGCATCTGGTAGTCCGGCGCGAAGCTCAGCTCGGCGATCGCCACGGCCTGTTCGACGTCGCGGCGCGCACCTGGATGGTCACCCACGAACAGCCGCGCCCGCGCCAGATTGGCGTAGAGGGTGGCCAGGCTGCCGTGTCCTGCGCCCAGGGTCTGTTCGCGCAGCGCGATGGCCTGCTCCAGCAGCGGAATCGAATCGGCGATGCGGTTCATGCCGCGCATCAGCACGGCGCGATTGTTGAGGTTGATCGAGAGGTCGTAGGCGGTGGCCGGCAGCAGGCCCTCGAAGATCGCGCTGGATTCGGCGTAGCTGCGCTCGGCGTCCTCGAAGCGGCCGAGGCCGTCTTCGGCCGAGGCGCGATTGCCCAGCGCCGCCGCCCGGATGCGCGGATCGGCCACCGCGTCGATGTGCGCCAAGGCCGCGACCGCCGCCGAAAAGGCTTCTTCGTAGCGCTCCTGCTCGTTGAGCAGGGCCGCGTAGTCGTTCCATGCGGTGCCCAGTGGCGTGCCCGCCGCGCCGTGGTCTTCAAACAGACGAATGGCTTCGAGATAGCGCTGCTCGGCGCGGTCGGTGCGGCCCAGCGACCAGTCCAGCGCGGCGGCGCTCAATTCCGCGGCGGCCCGCTTGGCGCTGGCCGTCGGCAGCAGCGCCAGCACGCGGTCGAGCTGGACCTGTGCGGCCTCGTAGGCGAGCAGCGAGGTGTAGCCGCGGCCCAGCGCCAGGCGGACTTCGGCTTCAAGCTCGGGTTGCTCGGCGAAGCGCGTGCCGACTTCGGCGGCGGCGCGGTCGATGGCCTGGCGCAGGGTGATCTCGCCGCCGCTCTGGGTCGGATCGGCCCAGTCGATCATCTGCGCCAGAAAGCGCGCAGCGGCTTCGGCGCGGGCCGCCTGCGCGCGTGCCTCGCGGGCCTGATGCGCCGCCACGCCAAGGCCGATCATCAGCGCCAGCAGGGCGGCGCCGGCCGCCGCCACCGGCAGCCGGTGGCGGCGCACGAACTTGCCGAAGCGGTACCAGCCGCCGCCGTGACGGGCCAGCACGGGCTCGTGGTCGAGCCAGCGCTGCAGTTCGTCGCCGAGTGCGCGCGCCGACGGATAGCGGCGCTCGGGCTCGAAGGCCAGGGCTTTCAGCAGCACCCGATCAAGGTCGCCGCGCAGCGCCCGCCGCCAGCTGCCCAGGGCGGCGTCGGGAATCTGCAGGCGCTGCGGATCGATCCGCTGGCTGGCCCGCGTGGTCGGCGCTTCGCGCAGGCGCGGCAGCATCGCCGCCAGCGGCACGCCGTCGAGATCGAAGGGCAGCTGGCCGGTCAGCAGCTCGTACAGCAGCACGCCCAGCGACCACACGTCGCAGGCGGTGGTCGGCGGGCGTGCCTGCAGCTGTTCAGGGCTGGCGTACTGCGGAGTCATCGGGCTTAAGCCCGTGCCGGTACGCGGGCCGTCGATGCCGCCGTCGAGCGACTTGGCGATGCCGAAGTCGAGCAGCTTGGGCTCGCCGGCCGGGGTCACCAGCACGTTGGCGGGCTTGAGGTCGCGGTGCACGATCAGCGCGCGGTGCGCGGCATCGACCGCATCCAGAACCTTCAGGAACAGGCGCACGCGGGCTTCGGCATCGAGGCCCGCGTGCGCGCACCAGCGGTCGATGCGTTCGCCTTCGACCAGCTCCATCACCACATAGGGCTGACCTTCGGGGGTGACGCCGGCATCGAGAATGCGGGTGATGTTGGGATGATCGAGCGCAGCCAGGAACTGGCGTTCGGCGGCCGCGCGCTGCAGCGCCTGCGCGTCGCCGAGCAGGCCGCTCATGACCTTCAGTGCGACCCGCTGCGCGTAGCGACCATCGGCGCGCTCGGCCAGCCAGACCCGGCCCATGCCGCCGGCGCCGATCGGCGCCAGCAGTCGCCAGGGTCCGAGCAGTTCGGGCATCGGCGTGGCGCTGTCAGGTTCGAGAAAGCCCGCGCTGGCCCGGTGCGCCGACAGCAGCGCGAGCGCCGCCTCGCGCTGCTTGGGGTCGAGGCCTTCGAGCTCGAGCAGATAGGTGCCGCGCTCGGGCTCGGGGCGCTCCAGCGCCTGCTCCAGAACCCGCAGGGTCTCCGCCAGGGTCACTGCAGCGTCTGGAACAGGAAGGCCCGCGCGACCTCCCAGTCGCGGTGCGCGGTCGCCCGCGACACTCCCAGCACCTGGGCCACTTCGCTCATGTCCAGGCCGGCGAAGTAGCGCAGCTCGACCACCTGCGCCTTGCGCGGGTCGGCGGCTTCGAGCTGCTGCAGGGCCTGCTCCAGCGCCAGTGCGTCGACGCCGGCGGTGGCGCCGCGATCGGCCGCGGTCGACAGGGTGACGCGCTCGGCGCCGCCGCCGCGCTTGTCGGCATCGCGGCGGCGGGCGTGATCGACCAGCACCTGCCGCATGCGATGGGCGGCGACCGCGAAGAACTGGCGGCGGTCCTCGATCGAGGCCACCGAGCCGCCGGCAAGCCGCAGCCAGGCCTCGTGCACCAGTGCTGTCGGCGACAGGGTGTGGCCGGCACGCTCGCCGACCAGCAGGTGGTCGGCCAGGCGCCGCAGTTCGGCATAGACCCGCTGCAGCAGCTGCGGGTCGGATGCGCCAGCGGCGCCGGCGTCGCGCAGCAGGCGGGTGAAGTCGTCGCCGGGGTCAGCGTTCGCGGACATGCGCGGATCATAGACCGCCCCCGGGCGCGCTGCCCGGTGTCCTCACGGCAGCGCATCAACCTGCTGCAGGACCCGTCCCAGCACCGACTGCACGTTGAACTGGTCGATACCGCCGCCCACGCTGTTGGCCATGGCGACCACGACGAAGGGCTCGCGTCCGGCATCCTCCAGCAGCCAGGCGTGCACCAGCACGTGGAAGCCGTTGGCGCCGCTGCTGAGGCTGCCGCCCTTGTACCAGACCCGGTCCCAGGCGCCGCGCACATTCGGCTGTGCGGCCTGCGCACCCATCGCGCGGTCGACCATGCGGAAGGCGTCGGAACCTGCCGGCAGCCGCCGCAGTGCGGCGAACGCGCGGCAGACATCCGCCGGACTGGCCTCCCAGGTGCCCTCGCTGAGCAGATCGGGGTGGAAGAAAGCGCCGCCGGTATTCGGACCCAGCGGCTCGATCTGACTGGCCAGAAAGCCGTACTGGAAGGTCTCGCTGCCGTTGACATAGCTGTTGGCGGTGGCGAGATCGAAGGAGCGGAACACGTGGAACTGCTCGCTGATGTTGAGGAACGGTTGCAGCAGGGTCGGGGTCGCGTGTCCGTAGCTGACCACCAGACCGTCGAGCAGGCTGCGGCCGACGCGCTCATGCAGCAGATCGGTGGCGGTGTTGTCGCTGATGCCCATCATCAGCGTGGCCAGATCGGCCGCGCTGAACAGCGTGCCCAGCGGTTCGCTGTTGATCGTGCCGCCGGGCGCCAGCTCGCTGGCCACCAGCGCGATGTTCTCCGACGGAAGCATCGAGCCCGCGACGACACGCTGCGCGGCGCCGCCGAGTACGTACATCTTGAACACCGACCCGGTCGCGCGCGGCGTGTTCGGATCGCGCGACTCGATCGACGTGCACTGGCCGTTTGCCCCGATCCGGCCGACGAACAGGCCGGGCGCGCTCGACAGCGTGGCGAAGCGGTCGGCGGCCTGGGCCAGGCTCAGATTCTGGTCGGCCGGAAACAGCACGGTGCCGCCGAAGTTGTTGACCCCGAACTGCACGATCCGACCGGCGCCCGCATAGACGGTACCGAACTGCAGGAAGCCCGAAGGCGGAGGACTGCCTGGGCTGTCAATCACCGCCACCACGCGGGTCGGCGTGTGTCCAATCAGGTCGGTGATGCGCGCGTTCGGATAGCTGTTGCGCACCGAGGCGATGAAGTCGATCGTGGCCTGCACGTTGATGCTGGCCAGCCAGGTCGGATCGAAGTGCTCATTGACCTCGGCGGCAGTGGTGACGGCCCCTGCCTGGAGCTCGCCGAGCAGCCACTGCAGGCGGGTGCTGACCGGCGCCGGCGGTAGCTGCACGTTGCCACCGACGATCGGGAACTGCGGCGCGATCGCGCTCTCGAAGCCGTCGGCATAGGTCTGCGCCCGGCTAACGCCGGACAGCATCAGGCCGCAGGCGGCCAGCGCGGGCAGCGCCCGTCGAATCCATGTGTTCATGCGTGCGTGCTCCCCTGTGGCCCGTCGGTGAGCCCCTTGGAGGCTTCAAGGCGCAGAACGGGGCTTCAGTGTCGCATCGGTGGCGCGGGTGGGCGAATGCAGGGCGCTGCGAGGCAACGCAGCGTTGCAGTCGCGCGACTTGTGGGCGCCGCGGCGCGGGGCCATCTTCGACGCCATCGAAACCTGCTGGAGAGCACCCATGTCGCAAGCCCGTCATGTCAGCCGCCTTGTGCGCGGCATGCCCACCTCGGATGGCGCCGGCGTGCGCCTGACCCGGGTGATCGGCACGCCCGAGCTGCGCAACCTCGATCCCTTCCTGATGCTCGATCACTTCGGTTCGGAAGAAGCCGCCGACTACATCGCCGGTTTCCCCAACCACCCGCACCGCGGCTTCGAGACCGTCACCTACATGCTCGAAGGGCGCATGCGCCACCGCGACAACCAGGGCAACGAAGGCCTGCTGGTGTCGGGCTCGGTGCAGTGGATGACCGCCGGCCGCGGCCTCGTGCATTCGGAAATGCCCGAGCAGGAAGAGGGCCGGATGTCCGGCTTCCAGCTGTGGATCAATCTGCCGGCGGCGCAGAAGATGTGTGCGCCGCGCTACCAGGACATCGCGCCCGAACGCATTCCGGAAGTCGAGCCCCTGCCCGGCGCGAAGGTGCGCGTGCTGGCCGGCGAGTACGGCGGCCTTCGCGGCCCGGTCGACGCCGAAGCCACCTCGCCGCTGTACCTGGACATCGCGCTGCCAGCGGGCGCGGCGCTTGAGGTGCCGGTGCCGCGGGGACACACCGCCTTCGCCCACGTGTTCGAGGGTGAGGCGCTGCTGGCCGGGCAGCCGGTCGGCACCGATGTGATGGCCCTGCTGTCCGACGGCGATCACCTGACCGTCGCCGCCACCGAGGCGCCGGTGCGCCTGATCCTCGTCGCTGGTCGCCCGCTGCGCGAACCGATCGTGCAGTACGGACCGTTCGTGATGAACCATCCGCATGAGATCCAGCAGGCCATGCTCGACTACCAGGCGGGGCGCTTCGGGCCGGTGTGAGCCCTGCCAGGGCTCGGGCGACGGTTGCAGGAGCGGTGCGAGACGCGTGCAGCGCGCGGCCATGGCGTGCGCATGGCGCGCCATGCAAGTCGTGTCGCGCGTGGCGCGCGCCAAGGAAGCCATAGGGTGGGTCTTGACCCACCGGAACCTGGCGTCGATCCATGTACGTGGCGGAACTTGCGGTCGTTCGAGCTGCGAGCTTGATGACCGGGGCGAGCGTTGAGCTCCGGTGGGCCAGGGCCCACCCTATGGACCGGGGCGAGCGTTGAGCTGGAGGCGCGGGTGCCGCAGGGACAGAGCCGCGGGCCGTTCGTCATGAACCATCTGCATGAGATCCAACACGCGACACGCGGGCCCTAGGTCGATCTTGGCGCATAGGGTGGGCCCTGGCCCACCGTGGCCCTGAAGAACTTGGGGGGTGAGCCGGAGGACCTGGGCGAGCGTTGAGCTTCGGTGGGTCAAGGCCCGGCCTATGAACCGGGGCGAGCGTTGAGCTCCGGTGGGTCGAGACCCACCCTATGAGCTGCAGGACAGCATCGAACAGCCGGCGCGGTGACGCGCCCAGTCGGGGCGCTTCTGCGCGTAGGCCTCGGCGCCGGGTTGCTCTTCATGGGGACGTTCGAGCACCGCCTGCAGGCGGTGCAGCGGCGCGAGGTCGCCCTGCTCGGCGGCGTCGATGGCCTGCTGGGCGAGCCAGTTGCGCGGGACGTACAGCGGATTCATCGCAGCCATGCGCTCGCGCCGCGCCGCAGGCGCCGCTTCGCTGCCCAGCCGCTGTGCGTAATCGGTCAACCATGTGGATAGCGCCGCTCGCTGGGCTTCAAAGCCGGGCTCGCTGTAGCTCGCCTCACGCAGGGTTTCGATCTCTGGCCGGTCGGGATCCAGATCCATCAGCCTGCGGAAGGTCAGCGTGAAATCGAGCTCGGCGGCGTGCATCAGCCCATACAGGCGCTGTGACAGCCCGAGGTCGCCCTCGCGCGCGTCCAGCAGGCCGAGCTTTGCGGCACTGAACCCGGCGTGCGTGCGGTTGAAGGTCTCGGCGTAGGCGCGCAGGCCTTCGCGCAGGATCTCCTGATCCGCGAACAGCGCGGACACCGCACCGGCGAGGCAGGACAGGTTCCAGTGTCCGATCTGTGGCTGCCGACCGAAGGCGTAACGCCGCCCCTCCGCATCGGTGGTGTTGGGCGTCCACTCCGGATCGAAGTCTTCCAGCCAGCCGTAAGGGCCGTAGTCGATGGTCAGCCCGAGCACAGAAAGATTGTCTGTGTTCATCACGCCGTGCACGAAACCGACCCGCATCCAGTGCGCGATCGTTCGCGCGGTGCGCTCGCAGATCGCCCGGAAGACCTCCGCATCGCGCTGCGGCGCGTCCGCGAATTCGGGGTAGTCGCGCACGCACATGAAGTTCCAGAGCTGCCGCAGCAGTGCGTGCTCGCCGCGCGAGGCCGGCAGTTCGAAGTGGCCGAAACGCAGGAAGCTCGGCGCCACCCGGCAGACGATCGCACCGGGCTCGGGCTTGGGATCGCCCGCGTACAGGATGTCGCGTACCACCGCTTCTCCCGTGGCGATCAGCGACAGCGCGCGGGTGGTCGGAATGCCCAGTGCGTGCATGGCCTCGCTGCAGACGAACTCGCGCAGCGAAGAGCGCAGCACGGCGCGGCCGTCGGCGCGGCGCGAGTAGGGCGTGGGGCCCGCACCCTTGAGCTGCAGCTCATGGCGGCGACGGTCGGCGGCGATGACCTCGCCGAGGCTGATCGCGCGTCCGTCGCCGAGCTGGCCAGCCCAGTGGCCGAACTGGTGGCCGCCGTAGTTGGTGGCGATCGGCTGCATGCCGACCAGCAGCGCGTTGCCGCTGAAAACCTCGGCAAACTCGGGGCTGCGCAACTGTGCCGCGCTCAGTCCGAGCTCTGCGGCCAGCGAGCTCGACGCCGCCAGCAGACGCGGCGCTCGCACCGGCGTCGGCTGTACGCTCGACCACAGCGCGGCGCCGACCTGACGCGTGTAGTTGCCGGCTTCGGGGTCGCCGGGCAGGTCACGCCGGAAGGCATTGTCGAACTCGAGGTGCATGCGCGGGGTCCGGGACGTATCAGCGCGACGGACGCAGGGGCCTACATGCGCCCGCGGGCAGCCGTCGGGTGCCGCGGGCGGGACGTCAGTTCGCCGAGCGACCGGTTTCCTTCAGCAAACGGTAGCGCTGCAGGATGCTGTCGTACTCGGCCTGCAGGTTTTCGCGCTCGACCTCGCGTCGACGCAGGTGCTCGCGCTGATCCTCGACCTGTTTGCGGGCGGCGTCGATGCTGCTCTGCACGGTGGCCGGCACGGGCTTGCCGCCGCGTTCCAGCGATGCTGCGTGGGCGAGCTGCTCTTCCAGGCTGCGCTCCTGGCTGCGGATACCCACACGCGCGGCCTCCAGCGACTGGTCGAGCAGATCGAAGCGTTCACCGTAGGCGCGCGCCAGGTCGGCTTCGGTGGCATAGGAGCCGGTCAGTGCGGCATCCATCTTGTCCTGCTCGGCCTTGATCGCTGCCAGCCGCGCGGTTTCGGCAGCGTTGGCTTCCTGGGCGGCGCGCTCTTCGGCCGTCAGCGCCCGATCGACCCGGTTGACCGTGGTGCCGCTGCGACTGATCTCGTCGCGCGCTTCGTTGACCGCCTCGGGAGGCAGCGTGTCGGTGTAGTGAACCTTGCCCTCGGCATCGACCCAACGGTAGAGCTTCTGCGCGAAGGCTGAGGCCGACAGCAGGGCGAGGACGAGTGCGGACGCGATCAGGACGGCTGGACGCATGATGGAACCTCGGGAGGGGCGGCAGCGGGTTCAGCCGCCGCTGCCATAGGTGTCGCGGTAGGTGAGAAGGCGCGTGCGGTGCTCGGCCAGCTCGGGTCGGCCGGCAGTATAGGCAAGCAGTTCCGTCAGCCGCGCGATGGCGATCACGGGCAGTTGCGCCTGCTGTTCAAGTTCCTGCACGGCGGACAACGCGCCGGCACCGCGCTCCTCGCGGTCGAGAGCGATCAGCACCCCGCAGGGCTGGGCACCCGCCTCGCGAATGAAGCCCAGCGACTCGCGGATCGCCGTGCCGGCGGTGATGACATCGTCGACGATCAGCACCCGGCCGTTGAGCGGCGCGCCGATCAGGCGTCCGCCCTCGCCGTGGCTCTTGGCCTCCTTGCGGTTGAACGCCAGCGGGACGTCGATGCCGCGCGCATACAGCGCCGCGGCTACTGCGGTCGCCAGCGGGATGCCCTTGTAGGCCGGCCCGAACAGCATGTCGAACTTCACCCCGGAGCCCAGCAGAGCCTCGACATAACACTCTGCCAAGCGCGCCAGGGCGCCGCCGGAGTTGAACAGACCGGCGTTGAAGAAGTACGGACTGACCCGTCCCGACTTCAGGGTGAACTCGCCGAAGCGCAGCACCGAACACTCGATCGACAGATCGAGAAACCGCCGCTGGTAGTCCTGCATCGCCTGCTGCATGGGGCTCGCTCCGGGCATCCGACCAAAGCCCGCTATCATCCCAGCTTCGCCGCGGAGGGGCCATGCGAAGCCAGCTCCAGCGAATCCCCTCCCGGCCCTCGCGCACAGCGCTCGGGCGTTCGGCGACGCGCGCGGCATGCCGCGCGAACGCGTCGCCTCACCCTCGCCAGTCCGCTGTTGCGAATCCCGAATCACCAATCTCGAATCCCAGATCTCAAATGCGCATCTGCAGCTTCAACGCCAACGGCCTCCGCTCCGCCGCCAGCAAGGGCTTCTTCGACTGGTTCGGGGCGCAGGACATCGACGTCCTCTGCGTGCAGGAGACCAAGGCCCAGGCCGAGCAGCTCGCCGATCCGGGCTTGCGGCCGGCGGGCTGGCACGCACACTTCCGGGATGCGACGACGAAGAAGGGCTACAGCGGCGTCGGCATCTATTCGCGGCAGCCACCCGACACGGTGCTGACCGAGCTCGGCTGGGACGAGTTCGACGAGGAGGGCCGCTACATCGAGGCGCGCTTCGGCGACTTGAGCGTGGTCTCGCTGTACTTCCCCTCCGGCTCCTCGGGCGACGAGCGCCAGCAGTTCAAGTTCCGCTGCATGGACTGGTTCGGGCCGATCCTCGCCGAGTGGGTGCGTTCCTCCAGGCGCTACGTGATCTGCGGCGACTGGAACATCGTCCACACCCGTCGCGACATCAAGAACTGGACCTCGAACCAGAAGAACAGCGGCTGCCTGCCGGAAGAGCGCGCCTGGCTGGATCACCTGTTCGGCGAGCAGGGCTGGGTCGACAGCTACCGGCATCTGCGACCCGAGGGCGAGGACTACACCTGGTGGAGCCAGCGCGGCGCGGCGCGCGCCAAGAACGTCGGCTGGCGGATCGACTACCAGGTGGTCTCGCCGGCCCTGCGTGAATCGCTGCGCGACTGCGCGATCCACGCCGAGCCGAAGTTCTCCGACCACGCGCCTTACGTGGTCGACTACGCATGAGTGCGGCGGCAACGGCGACGCCAGCGACGGGCCTGCGCGCGGCCCTGCGTGCCTTCTCGCAGCCCGCCGCGTTCAGCCTGTTCCTGCTCGGCTTCGGCTGCGGCCTGCCCTTCCTGCTGGTCGGCTACACGCTGTCGATCTGGCTGCGCGAGTCGGGGCTGGAGCTTTCCAGCATCGGCCTGTTGAGCTACGTCAGCCTGTTCTATGTCTTCAAGTTCCTGTGGGCGCCGCTGCTGGACCGCTGGCGCGCACCGCTGCCGATGCGGGGACGCCGACGGCCCTGGCTGCTGCTGGCACAGCTGCTGCTGGCGGCGGCGCTGTGCGGCATGGCGATCACCGGCCCCGAGGGCGGGCTGACCCTGTTCGTCGCGCTGGCCGCACTGGTGGCCTTCGCCGGCGCCACCCAGGACACGCTGGTGGACGCCTACCGCATCGAGATCGCGCCGATCGAAGCACAGGCGGCGCTGGCGGCGACCTATTCCTTCGGCTACCGCCTCGGCCTGATCCTCGGCGGCGCGGGCGCGCTCTACTTCGCCGAGTTCGGCGGTTGGACCGTGGCCTACCTGGTGATGGCGGCGGCGATGCTGATGCCCTTGGCGGCCACCGTGTTCAGCGCCGAACCGGTCCAGCCGGCCGTCAGCGTGGAGAGACCCGGCCTCGCGGCGGCTTTCGTCGCGCCGTTCCGCGCCTTCTTCAGCCACAGCGGCCTGTGGCTGGGCCTGGCCCTGCTGGTGTTCGTCGGCCTGTTCAAGTTGCCGGACCAGATGCTCGGCGTGGTCGCCGGGCCCTTCTACATCGACAGCGGCTACGACAAGGCGCAGATCGCCACGGTGTCCAAGGTCTACGGCGTGTGGATCGGGCTTGCCGGCGCCTTCCTCGGCGGCCTCGCGGTGGCAGCGCTGGGCATTCGTCGCTGCCTGCTGATCGGCGCGCTGGCGGTGGCGGTCTCGAATCTCGCCTTCCTGCTGATGGCGCAGAACCCGGGCGCGCTGTGGGCGTTCACCGCCACGATTTCGGCCGACAACCTGAGCCAGGGCTTCGCCGGCACCGTGCTGGTGGCCTTCATGTCGGGCCTCACACAGCGCGGCTACACCGCGACGCAATACGCCCTGCTCAGCTCGCTGGCCAATCTTCCCGGCAAGCTGATCGGCGGCGGTTCGGGCTTTCTGGTGGAGGCGTGGAGCTATTCCGGCTTCTTCATCTTCAGCACGCTGTCGGTGGTGCCCACGCTGATGCTGCTGGCGTGGCTGTGGACCCGGCCCGCGCTGGCGTCGCCCAGCCAAGGCAACGCGGCGCACTGAGCGATTTCTCCGCGGGCGCAGGCCTGTGCTACGGTTCCCGGCTCGCGCGGCGCATACAGGGGTGCACCGCGCGCAGTCACTGATACGCCGCCGCCGCGCAGGCCGCGCCCGGCACCGGCCCACCGCATCCATCGCCCCTGCATGCCAGACATTCTCGTCAAGGACATCGACTCCGATATCGCCGAGCGCATCAAGCGCATCGCCCGCGACCGCGGCTGGCCGATCAACGATGTCGTGCTGAGCCTGCTGCGCCAGGCGCTGGGCATGGAGAAGCCCGATCCGCCGCTGCCAGGCGACATCGCGCGACTGACAGGCACCTGGGAAGATGAGGAAAGCCGCGCGCTCCATGAAGCGATCGAGGCGCTGCGCAAGCTGGGTTGAGCGTCTTCGAGAACCCTCGGCCCCTGCGGTCGCCGCTGGACGCCCTTAGATCGCTGCGCGCTTCGCCACGCCCGCCGCCCCCTGCTCCGCCAAGTGCGCTGGAATGCGCCGGCCAGGCGACGCACAGCCTGCGCGCTGACGGCTCACCGGGCGTCACGCAGCCACCGCATCACCGTCTGCACCAGCGCATCCACCCAGGAGCCCGGCATGCATTGCCCCGCCTGCAAGACTGAAGAGCTCGCCCCGACCCAGCTTGAGAACGGCCTGACCGGCCTCGGCTGCGCGGCCTGTGGCGGCGTGCTGGTACCAGTGCCCGCCGCCCGGCAGTGGGCGGAATCCGTCGATGCGAACAGCTGGGCGGGACACGTCGAGGCCGTTGGCATCAGCGACAGCGCCGCCGCGATGAACTGCCCCAAGTGCGCCCACTTCATGGGCAAGTTCCGGATCGATGCCGGCGTCGAGAATCGCCTCGATCTGTGCGCGCACTGCGGCGAATTCTGGTTGGACGCCGGCGAATGGAGTCTGTTGGGCGCGCTGGAACTTCGCCAGCAACTGCCGAGCCTCTTCAGCCAGCCCTGGCAGCTGGGCGTGCGCCAGCGCGAAGCCGCGGTCGATCGCGAACAGCGCCTGCGCGACACCCTGGGCGAGGCCGATCACGCGCGCGTGCAGGCGTTTGCGACCTGGCTGAGCGGGCACCCGCACGCATCCCTGATCCGCAGGCGTCTTGCGATCGGCTGAGCCAGGCATCCGCCCTTGCGATCCGATCGGATGGCCGTTGTCAGCGCGTGGCGTGCAGTGCGGGTTCTGTGGCGCTGCCCAAGCCTGCGTCGTCCGCACCGCGACGGGTGCCGTGGGTCGCGCGGCTGCGGGAAGGTCCGGCGCGGCGCAGCAGCCATGCGCCGCGCGTCCGGAGTCAAGGCAGGGCCTCGCGTCGCAGTGCGTGAAGCTTGAAGGTCGCCAGCATGGCGCGCGCGTAGAGGTAGATGAGCAGCACGCTGATCAACAGGCCGCTGGGCTGCCCGCTCTCGACGAACTGGATCAGCTTCGAGGCGACGAAGTAGATCAGCATCGCGGTCGCCGCCGCGCGGCTGCGTCGCCAGATGCCATAGGCGAGGCCGAAGATCAGCGCGACATCGCCCAGCATCCAGGCGTCGATGTCCGGGATCGTGAGCCCCGACATGGCCGCCAGCGTCACCGCCAGAGTCAGCCCACCGGAAACGCAGGCGGCGACCACGCCGTGGCGGATGTGGCGCGCGAGGTCTTCCGGCTCATGGAAGGCTTCGGCCGCAGGAAGGGTGGAAGGCGCCGCGTAGGGATTGTCCAAGTTCATTCACCATCGAGGGGCGGAAAAGGGGAAGGCGCCGGACAACATCAAGTGCGGAGATCAGGCCTGCCACACCCCGCCCAGCACGCGCGGTCCGGCAGCCCCGGTCGCTTCGCACAGATTGCCTGGCCGCCCGGCCAGGGTTTTGCGGGCCAGCCAGGCGAAGGTCATGGCTTCGACGAAATCGGGATCGACCCCGTGGGCTGCGGTGGACTCGACGGTTCGTCCGGGTAACAGCGAGGCCAGGCGCAACATCAGCACCGGGTTGTGCACGCCGCCGCCGCAGGCCAGCACGCGCTGGCCCTGCGGCTGCCAGCGATCGAGCGCCTGCGCGATGCTGGCGGCGGTGAATTCCAGCAGGGTTGCCTGCACGTCGGCGGGCCCAGGCGCGAGCCCCGTCATCTGCGTCTCCAGCCAGGCGAGATGGTAGCGATCGCGGCCGCTGCTTTTGGGCGGTTGTTCGGCAAGGTAGGCATCGGACAGCAGCCGCTGCAGCAGCGTGGCGTCGACCTTGCCCTCGGCTGCAAACGCACCGCCGGCATCGTAGGCCTGGCCGCGATGGCGCAGGCACCAGGCGTCCATCAGGCCGTTGCCCGGGCCGCTGTCGAAGCCCAGTACGGGCGCGGCAACGCCCTGCAGCGCACTGTGCGCGCAGCCACCCAGCAGGCTCAGGTTGGCGATGCCGCCGATGTTGAGCACGGCGCGGGTTTCGTCCTGAGTGCTGAACACGGCGCGGTGGAAGGCCGGCACCAGCGGCGCGCCCTGGCCGCCGGCGGCGACATCGCGGCGACGGAAGTCGGCGACCACGGTGCAGCCCGTGCGCTCGGCAATCCGCGAAGGGTCGCCGATCTGCAGCGTGAAAGGCCGCTCGCCGCGCGGTCGGTGACGCAGGGTCTGGCCATGCGAGCCGACGGCCCGCACGGCGGCGCGTTCGATCGCGAAGTCCTCGATCAGCCGCAGCGCGGCGCCGGCGAAGGCGTCGGCGACTGCGGTTTCAAGTTCGCCGAATTCGTCGAGCGAGAGCAGCGGCTCGTGCTGCGAGACGCGCAGAATCTGCGCGCGCAGGGCGTCGTCCCAGGCATAGGTGCGGCCTGCCACCAGTTCGACCCGCTCACCGCGCAGCTCGACTGCAGCGACGTCGATGCCGTCGGCGCTGGTGCCGGAGATCAGACCGAGGTAGAGGCCATCCTCGCCCGCAGGCATGCGCGAACGCTCAGCGCGAAGCGAGCGCGCTGGCGGTGGCTTGCATCTGCTGCAGACGCGCCAGCATCGGCTGGGTTTGCTGGCGGAAGCGGGCCAGCTCGCCCGCCGGCAGCGGCTGTGGCTTGGGCATGGTCACCGTCAGCGGGTCGCGGTGCACGCCATGGACGCGGAATTCGTAGTGCAGGTGCGGGCCGGAGGCGAGGCCCGAAGCGCCGACGTAGCCGATGGTGGCGCCCTGGCTCACGCGCGCGCCGGTCTTGTAGCTGGAGAAGCGCGACATGTGGGCGTACAGGGTGGTGACGCCGTTGCCGTGGTCGAGGATGACCGTGCGGCCGTAGCCGTTGCGCCAGCCGGCGAAGGTGATGCGGCCATCGCCCGCGGCCTTGATCTGGGTCCCCGTGGGGGCGGCATAGTCGACGCCGCGGTGGGCGCGCACCGTGCCGAGTACCGGGTGCCGGCGCGCGCTCGAGAATCGCGAGCTCAGGCGGGCGAAGTCGATCGGCATGCGCAGGAAGGACTTCTTCATGGGACGGCCTTCGCCGTCGTAGTACTCGGTCTTGCCGTCGGCGAAGGTGTAGCGGAACACCTGAAAGGTCTTGCCCTGGTTGACGAAGGTCGCGGCCAGGATGTCGCCGCCGCGCAGGCGTTCGCCGTCGCGGTAGATGTCCTCGTAGACCACGTGGAAGCTGTCACCCACGCGCAGGTCCTGGGCGAAGTCGATGTCGTAGCCGAAGACCTTGGCCATCTCCAGCATGCTGGCGGTGGACATGCCGGCGCGGGCGGTGGCTTCGGACAGCGACTCGGTGATGGTGCCCGAGGCCATCTGCACCCGACGCTGCACCTCGCGTTCGACCTTCTCCTCGCGAATCGACTCCCCATCGACGTGCAGGAGGACGCGGGTGGCCTCGTCGCGGTCGAAGCGCAGCGCGCGCAGGGTGCCGTTGGTGATCTGGAAGGCGAACTCGGCGCCGGGGCGGAAGCGGGTCAGCGGTTCGCGCGCACCGGGGTGTTCCAGCAAGCGGTGCATCAGCGTCGCCGACAGACCCTGCTCGGCGAAAATCGCGCCCAGGGTCTGGCCGGGTTTGACGGTGACGAGCGTCCAGTCGGAAGGCACGGCCGCCGGCTCAAGCGACGCACCCTGCGCTTCCTCGGCCAACTGCGGCTGCGGCAGATCGAGCTGCAGGAACTCACGGGCCGGGCTGCGCGATTCCAGGCTGGCGCCCGCAAAGCCCGGGATGGTCAGCACCACGAAGGTGGACACCGTGGCAAGCATGCTCGCCAGAAACCAGTGTTCCCGACGGAAGCGCGACAGCGCCGAGAGGGTTCGGCGGGGCTGCTGCGAGGCGTCAGTCGGCTGCGGATCGACGCTGCGATTGCGGCGCACGGCCTGGACGGGTCGGGAATGCGCAGCGGGGGGCGTCGAGTCGTTTGGATACACGGGCGAGGGCTCGGGGCCGTTAGGACCGTCGAACCATAACCAGCTTGAATTCCCTGCGTCAAACCTTTGTTGCAAAAGGAAAATTCACACCGCGGCGCTTTAACTCGGCTTTAACGGGGTTCAGGCTCATATGTGCGCTGCATCACGCTCCGCCGGCAAATCCCTGCTGGCGCCAGGCTTCGAACACCAGCACGGCGACCGCATTGGAGAGGTTCAGGCTGCGATTGCCCGGGTGCATCGGCAGACGCAGCCGGGTCTCGGCGGGGATCGACTCCAGCACCGCCTGCGGCAGACCGCGGCTCTCAGGGCCGAACAGGAAGGCATCGCCAGGCGCGTAGGCGACCTGGTCGTAGCGCCGCTGGGCGCGGGTCGACAGGGCGAACACCCGCGGCGGGTTCAGCGCGATCAGCGCCGCTTCCAGCGAGGCGTGCACGCGAAGCTCGGCGTACTCGCGATAGTCCAGCCCGGCGCGCTTGAGGCGCGCGTCGTCCAGCGCAAAGCCGAGCGGCTGAATCAGGTGCAGGCGCGCGCCGGCGTTCGCGCACAGGCGGATCGCGTTGCCCGTGTTGGGCGGAATCTCGGGTTCGTAGAGCAGGACATCGAACATGCGGCGCTTCCTGGCCAAGGGTCGCCGGGGTCTGGCGAGACGGGCATTGTCGCCGCAGCCGCAGGCTTGCATGCAGGCAAACCCCGAAGTCCGTCACACGGCGCTATCCTTCGCCCACTCCCCGCATCTGATGATTCCCACGCCCATGCGTTGCTACGTCTACCGCAGCGAGAAGCGCGCCGACACCTACGTCTATCTGCGCGACGAAGGCGCATTCGAACTGCTGCCCGACCCGCTGCGTGCAAGCCTGTCGCCGCTGGTCGCGGCGCTGAGCTTCGAACTTACCGAGGGTCGCGCGCTGGCGCGTGAGGATGCCGCGGTGGTGCGCGCCAATCTGCGCGAACGCGGGTTCCACGTACAGCTGCCGCCGCCTGCCCACAGCCTGCCGGACATGATGCCCGCGCATGGCGGTTGAGCACTCGCCGCGGCCCTCGCCCGCCGCGCTGCCGCTGGCCACGGCGCTGTCGGCGCCCCTGCTGTTGGCGGCCCATGCGCTGGGCCAGATGCTCGGCCATTCCGGACTCTGGGGGCTGCCGCTGCTTGCCGCCGGCCTTGGTCTGCAGGTGGCGGGCGCGGTACTGGCCAGCGCACGCATGCCCAGCCCGCGTCCCGCTTCCGCCCTCGGCCGCGGTCTGCTCGGCGGTGGACTGCTGCTGCTCATTGCCCTGGCCGTCGGCCTGCCCCTGCTGTCGTGGCCGTTCGCCGCGCTCCTGAAGTCAGGTGCGCTCGGCTCGGTGCTGCTCTTCTGCGCGGGGCTGGCGGTGGCCGGCCTGCTTGCCAGCCGGGTGTTCACCGATCCTGTGCTCCTGTTCGTGCCGGAGCCGGTCAGTCGCCGCAGCCTCGGCCAGCACCTGGCGCGCGCGCGCCTGCACAGTCGGCGCCTTTTCGAGCGCGGCCAGATCGAGTTCGCCGATGCCACGCTCGGTGCTCTGCTGCTCCTGCTGATGCTGGCGCCGGCGCTGCTGGCGCTGACCGCGGGTGCCGCCGGTCGGGGCGGGTTGTTCGTCGTCGTGGCCGGCGTGCACGCGCTGCTGATCGCGCCGCTGTGTGCGCTGGGCCTGGCGCGCCGTGTCCAGGCCTGTGCGCTGGCGGCCGTGGCGACGCCGGCCGCAGATGCGGCCCCCGCAGTGTCCGCCGTAGCCGTCGAGCCGGCGATCGAGAGCGAACCGGCAGTCATCGATGAGCCGGTGGCGCGGCTGTTCGCCGCCGCGCGTCGTGGCGAGGTGGCGCGCAGCCTCGAACTGCTGGCGGATTTCGACCGCGAGTCCGCCGCGCCGCCGCCGCCGGAAGGCCGCGACCAGCGCAGCCTCGCAGTGCTCGCGACCCTGCTGTCGGATCTCGCCCTGCTGCGCCAGCTGATCCTGCGCGGCGTCGATCTCAACGAGGCGCGCGCCGGACTCACGCCGCTGCTGGCCGCGACCCGCGACAGCTACCACGGTCGACCCGATGCCGTCGCGATGCTGCTGGCCAACGGAGCGGACCCCCGGCTGGCCGATGGCGATGGCCGAACGCCGCTGCATTTCGCCGCGCGCAGCAGCGACCCCGAGGTCGCCGCCCAGCTCCTCGACGCGGGCGCCGACATCAACGCGCTCGACCGCGGCGGCCGCAGCCCCCTGTTTGAAGCTTGCGCTGCCGGCAGCTGGCGGCTGGCGCGCTTTCTGCTCGAACGCCATGCGCGCTGCGAACCCGAGGGTGGGCAGCCGGCCCTGTTGGCGGCCGCCGCGGGCGATGACGATCCGGTCGGTGTCGAATTGCTGCTGCGCCACAAGGCCAAGGTCGACGCCGTCGGCCGGCTGGGTCGGAGCGCGCTGCTCGAGGCCTGCCTCGGCGGCAGTGCAGCCATCGCGGCTCCCCTGCTCAAGGCCGGGGCGGACGCCGCCCGCGCTGACGGTCAGGGCGTGACCCCGCTGATGGAGGCGGCGCGCTCGGGTTCGCTCGCCTGCATCGAAGCGCTGCGCCGCAAATCGCCGCCGGTCGAGGCGCTGGACGCCGGTGGCCGCAGCGCGCTGCATATCGCCTGCGGTTCATCCCGCGCGGATGCCGAGGTGGTGACCCGACTGCTGCAGATGGGTGCCCCCGCCAACCGCGCCTGCGGCAGCGGGCAGAGCGCGCTGGATGTAGCTCGCGCCGCCCAGCGCTGGGACCTGGTCGCCCGCATCGATCCGGACCATCCGCTGCCGGCGGCGGTGGACGAGAGCCCTGCGCCACTTGCCGATATCGACGAGGCCGGTCGGGCTGAGCTGGGCGAGCGATTCGCCCGCGCGCTGCGGCGTGGACGTCCTGATCTCGTGCCGGCGCTGGTGCGCGAGCTCGCGCCATCGCCCGATCTCTTGTGCGAACTGTTCGAAAGCCTTGGCCCCAGCCAGCCGCGCGCGGCGCTGGCCGCGCTGGCGGCAGCCTTGCCGGCCACCGGTCCACACGGCCGCGAATCGATGCTGCTGCCCGCACTGGATCGCGCAGCCGTGGCGCCGCAGGCCCTCGATGCCTTGCTCGAACTGGGCGGTTCGCCGGCCGCCGCCGGCGGACTCGCGCGCTACCTGCGCGCCTGCCTCGATGCGCGGCTGAAGCCCGGGCCCGACGAAAGCCGCGCCCTGCGACTGCTTGAGGCTGGGGCTGATCCTTTTGGCGGCAACGAGGACGACCCACCCTTGCTGCTGGCGGTGCAGTTGGGCTGGCCGCGGCTGACCCGGCGGCTGCTGGACATCGGCGCCGACCCCGAGCGCAGCGGCCGCAGCGCGCAATGCCCGTTGTCCGTGGCCGCCCAGCGCGGCGACCTGGCCTGCACCCGGGCCCTTTTGCAGGCCGGCGCCAGCCCGCAGCGACGCGGACCGGACGGCCAGTGTCCGCTGGGTCAGGCCGTGCACGACGCGGATCCCTCCCTGCTGCGGTGGCTGGACTGGCCGCGCTGGCCGCACCCGGCGCGCGCGCTGCGCGATGCAGACCTGATCGCTGCCGCCGCCGCCGGCGATGCCGTGGCCACCGGCTGTCTGCTGGAGTTGGGCCTCGACCGCACGGTGCGGGACAGCCGCGGCTGCAGCGCCCTGCTGCGCGCTGCAGGCGGCGGGCATGCCGATGTGGTGGCGGTCCTGCTGAAAGCCGGGCTCGATCCGTCGGTGGCCGCCGACAGCGGCATGACCGCACTCACCGCGGCGATCAGCCAGGGTCAAGCCGCCGTGGTCGAGCTGCTGCTGGCCGGCGGTGCCCACGTCGAGCAGACCCTGCCGGGCGCGCTGCGGCCCCTGATGCTGGCTGCGGCCTTGGGTCAGGTCCGCTGCATCCACCTGCTGCTGGCGCACGGCGCCGAGCTCGGCGCGGTGGACGCCGAGGGCCACACCGCGCTGCATCACGCCGCCCGCTTCGGCTGTCGCAGCAGCGAGGCGGTGCCGGCGCTGGCGACCTGGGATGCGCTTGCACCGAGTCGCGCCCAGCTCGATCAGCCGAACGCGCTGGGCGAGACCGCGCTGCTGCTGCTGCTCGGCGCCGCCGAACCGGCCGGCACTCCGCTTCGGATCGAAGCCCTGCTGCCTCAGCTCGATCATCTGCTGGACCTCGGCGTGGCGCTCGACGTTCAGGACCAGCGCGGATTTTCGGCCTTGCACTGGGCCGCCCAGCACGGCCTGCTGCCGGTGGTCCAGAGGCTGCTGCGGGTCGGCGCCGATCCGGGCCTGCGCGACAGCCTCGCCCGCAGTGCGGCCGAAGTGGCGCTGACCCGCGGCTATGTCGATATCGCCCGCGAGCTCGAGGGGCCGAAGTCGCCGCCCTCGCTGGCTCGCTTCCTGCGCGCGCAGGCGCCGGATTAGCGCCGGGTCGCGCAACAGTGCGCCCGCGAACGCTCTGGATCAGACGTCGGGCAGCGGCGCGCCCCGCCTTGCCACTCCGCCGCAACTCGGGCGCCGGAGGAGTCGCGCCTTCGCCAGGCACGCAGGCCGCTCCCCGGCTGCCCGAAAGACACGGTCGCAGTGCGCCCTCACGCCGGTTCGCGCCCGGCCCGAGTCACCCGTGGGCGCTGCGCTCGCGCTCTGACGCAGCATCGGCCTCGAACAGCCGCTCCAGATCGGCGTAGGCATCGCGCGAACTCTGCACCAGCGCGGTCTCGTCGTCATAGACCAGATGCTGCTCACGCAGCAGGGCCTCGTCGTGCTCGCGGAAGGTGCGCAGGCGTGACTCCACCACCGCCGCGTCCTGACCCAGCGCCAGCAGCACGCTGCGGGTCATCTCCAGCGCTGCTGGAAAGGTCTCGCGGGTGATGCCCTCGATGTTGAGATCCATCAGCCGGAAGGCGTGCTGGCGGTTGCGCGCGCGGGCATAGACCTTCAGATGCGGGTACAGGCGCTTGATCATCCGCGCGGTGCGGATGTTCGCCTCCGGGTCGTCGGTGGTCAGGACCAGGATCTCGGCGCGATCGGCGCGGGCCGCGCGCAGCAGCTCGGCGCGGCTGGGATCGCCGAAGTACAGCGTGGCGCCGAAGCGGCGCGACAGTTCGACCTGCTGCGGACTGTTCTCCAACGCGGTGAACGGGATGTGCTGGGCGCGCAGGATGCGGCCGATCATCTGCCCCATGCGGCCGAAGCCGGCGATGATCACCTTGGGCTCGTGCTCGTCGTCGATCGTGTCGAAGGCGGGTGCTTTCGATGCCGTCTTCTCCAGCCGCCGGCAGTGCGCGTCGACTGCCATCAGCAGCAGCGGAGTCGCTGCCATCGACATGCCGACGATCACCACCAGCAGGCTCGATTCGGCCGGCGCCAGCAGCCCCGCGTTGCCGGCTTCGGAGAACACCACGAAGGCGAATTCGCCGCCCATCGACAGCACCGCCGCCAGCTGCAGCGGTGCGCCGGCCTTGAGCTTCGCCGCCTGCCGCCCGACCACCCACAGCACGGCGAACTTCAACGAAAGCAGCAGCAGGGTGCCGGCTACCACCTGCATCGGCTCGGCGACGATCACGCCGAGGTCGATGCTCATGCCCACGGCCATGAAGAACAGCCCGAGCAGCAGGCCCTTGAAGGGCTCGATGTGCGATTCCAGCTCATGCCGGAATTCGCTCTCGGCCAGCAGCACGCCGGCGAGGAAGGCCCCCAGCGCCATTGAAAGCCCGGCCTGCTGTACCAGAAAGGCCGAGCCCGCCACCACCATCAGCGCCGAGGCGGTGAACACCTCCACCGCCTGCGCGCGGGCGACGATGCGGAACAGCGGCCGCAGCAGGTAGCGGCCGCCGATGACGATGGCGAGGATCACGCCCACCGCCTTCAGCACGGCATCGAGCCCCGGCGCCGCCTGTTCGGCCGCCTTGGCCTCGCCCAGCAGCGGAATCAGCGCGAGCAGCGGAATCGCGAAGGCGTCCTGGAACAGCAGCACGGCGAACGCGGTGCGCCCGTAGTCGGCGGTCAGCGCCTTGCGCTCGGCCAGCAGCTGCAGTCCGACCGCGGTCGAAGACAGCGCCAGGCCCATGCCGACCACCAGCGAGGCCTTCCAGCCCAGGCCCCAGAGCGCGATCGCGCCGCCGATCAGCGCCGCCGACACCCCGACCTGCAGGCTGCCGATGCCGAACACCTGGCGTCGCATCACCCACAGCCGCGCCGGCGAAAGCTCAAGGCCGATGATGAAGAGCAGCATCACCACGCCGAACTCGGACGCCGTCAGCACCGACTCGGGATCGCTGATGAAGCCGAGCACATGCGGCCCGATCACCACACCCGCCGCCAGATAGCCGAGCACCGCGCCCAGGCCGAGACGCCGGAACAGCGGCACCGCGATCACCGCGGCGATCAGGAAGACGAGGGCGTCAGCGAGGAATCCGTGTCCGTGCATGGTGCAGGGTTCGAGCGGGCAGGGCCGACAGTATGCCGGCTGGGTGCGCGCCTCCGCGCCGCAGGCCTGCCCGGCGCAGCTCTGCATCGCTAGACTGCGGCATTGGCCGATGGATCCATCGCATGCTCTCCGTGTCCCTCCTTTCGCTCGCGGCCACCGCCCCGCTGGCGGCGCCGATGCCCGCCCCTTGGCTGCTTGCGCTGCTGGCGGTGGCCCTGGTGCTGCTGGTCGCTATGCTCGTGATTCTGCTCACGCTGCTGCGCCGCAGTGGGCGCACGCACACCGACCCCGCCCTGCTCGAACGTCTGGCCGCACTGTCGGCGACGGCCGAGCGCACCGAGCGCGCCCTGCGCGAAGAGCTGCGCGAAGCGCGCACTGAGGCCGCCGAGCAGCAGGCACGTTTCGAAGCCCAGCTGCGCGCCGCGCTGGCCGAGGGCAGCCGCGCCCAGGCCGAGCGCCTCGACGCCTTCGGCCGCGGTCTCGACGCCGCTGCGCTGCGCTCGGACCAGCGCATCGAAACCCTGCGGCAGACGCTCTCAGACGACGCGCGCAAGAGCCGCGAGGAATCGGTGGCCGCGCTAAAGGGCTTCGGCGAAGCGCTGGACGCGCGCCTGCTCACCCTCACCCAGCACAACGCCGAGCGCATGAACGAAGTGCGCGGCACGCTCGAAGCCAAGCTCAAGGAGCTGCAGACCGACAACGCCGCGCAGCTGGAGCGCATGCGCGAAACCGTGGACGAGAAGCTCAAGACCACGCTGGAAACGCGTCTGGGCGAGAGCTTCAAGCTGGTCTCCGAGCGCCTCGAACAGGTGCACCGCGGCCTCGGCGAAATGCAGACGCTGGCGCAGGGCGTGGGCGATCTCAAGCGCGTGCTCGGCAACGTCAAAACCCGCGGCACCTTCGGCGAAGTGCAGCTGGGCGCCCTGCTGGAGCAGATCCTGAGCGCCGAGCAGTACGCCAGCAATGTCGCCACCCTGCCGGGCAGCAGCGAGCGCGTCGAGTACGCGATCCGCCTGCCGGGCAGCACGCCGGGCGCGCCCGTGTGGCTGCCGATCGACGCCAAGTTTCCGCGCGAGGACTACGAGCGCCTGCTCGACGCGCAGGACCGCGCCGATGCCGAGGCCGCCGGCGTGGCCGCACTCGCACTCGAACGGCGCATCCGCGACGAGGCCAAGCGCATCCGCGAGAAGTACATCGGCCCGCCGCACACCACCGACTTCGCCCTGCTGTTCCTGCCCACCGAAGGCCTGTACGCCGAGCTGATCCGCCGCCCCGGCCTGTTCGAAGCCCTGCAGCGCGACTACCGCATCACCCTCGCCGGCCCGACCACATTGGCGGCCCTGCTCAACAGTCTGCAGATGGGCTTCCGCACGCTCGCCATCGAACAGCGCAGCAGCGAGGTCTGGCAGATCCTGGGCGCGGTCAAGAACGAGTTCGGCAAGTTCGGCGAAGTGCTGGACCGCACCCAGAAGCAGATCGACACCGTCAGCAAGAGCATCGGCGCGGCCGGCGTGCGCACGCGTGCCATCGAACGCAAGCTGCGCAGCGTTGAAACGCTGGAAGGCGCGCCCGACCTGCTGCAGCTGCCCGTCGACAGCGACGACGACGCCTCGGCGCCGGAGGACTGAGATGAACGCCCAAGCGAACCCACCGGTCGCGGTCGAAGTGCTGCCGGTCACGCCCTTCCAGCAGAACTGCTCGCTGATCGTCTGCCAGCGCACCAAGAAGGCCGCCCTGGTCGACCCCGGCGGCGAAGTCGATCGCCTGCTCGCCGCCGTCGCCCGCCACGGCGCCACGCTGGAAAAAGTTCTGGTGACGCACGGTCATCTGGACCATTGCTCGGGCGTGGCCGAGCTGCAGCAGCGACTCGGCGTACCGGTCGAAGGCCCGCACCCGGACGACGACTTCTGGATCCAGCAGCTGCCCACGCGCGCCGCCGAATATGGATTTCCGCCGGCGCAGGTGTTCACGCCGGATCGCTGGCTCGCCCACGGTGAACGCGTCAGCGTCGGCGCACTCGAACTCGACGTACTGCACTGCCCCGGCCACACGCCCGGCCACGTGGTGTTCTTCCTGCGCGAAGTCGGCCTCGCCTTCGTCGGCGACGTCATCTTCGCCGGCAGCATCGGCCGCACCGACTTCCCGCGCGGCAACCACGCCGACCTGATCCGTTCGATCCGCGAACGTCTGTTCGCCCTCGGCGACCGCGTGCAGTTCGTGCCCGGCCACGGCCCGGTGTCGACGCTGGGCCGCGAGCGGATGAGTAACCCGCATGTGTCGGATGCAGCGGTGGGGCGAGCTGGGGCGGGGCACGTGGGCTAGCTACGTGCAGCGCAATGCGGTTCGAGCGACGAAGGTGCTGCGGCTTGAGACGCCCATCCAGGCTGCAGTTTCAGACGTTGGACGAGTCGGACTCTCCGCGGTCGACGCGCTGGCGAATCGGCGGTTGACTCAAGCCTGGGCGTCGTCGTCGTCGTTGCGCCCGCTGAACTCTGTTGGACCTCCATCCAGCGCAGGCTCGCCGCCTTCTCCCGACACCTCGGCCGGCGGATGTCCGTGCTCGCTGGATGTCTGTGTGGTCGGAGGTGTTCTGCTTGCTGGGTGTAGGCTGCAAGGAGATCGGTCGGGTGACTTTGGCTTGATCCAGAGTCTCGACATGACCCCTTTCGCGCGGGGTTGTCGCGCGACGGGTTCGGTTTTGCCTCTCGAAGGCGTTCTATTCGTATTACCCAACGGAAGACCGTCCATGCGCCTGATGACCTGTCTGTTTGCCCTGCTGCTGGCGATGCCATCCCTCGCGGCCGCCCAGACCCGACTGGCAAACGTCGGGCCGGTGTTCATCGACTTCGGCGAGGTGCGCATGGGTGCGCGGGTGACCGTGCCGGTGACGGTGCGCAACCTGACAACCAGCACCATCAGCTTCGCGGGCGGCGGGTTCAACACCAACACCGGATTCCTCGCCGGTGGTGGCACCTGCTCAGGCTCGCTCGCAGCCGGTGGAACCTGCGAGTTCCGGTACACGTTCCGGCCGCGCAGTGCGACCGGGCTCGAAGTCAGCGGTTCGACGGTACTGTCCTTGTCGGCCCCCGGCTCGCCCAGCCAGTCCGTGCCGCTGAACTTCGTCGGCATCGGTGTCGAATCGATGGTCGACATCACGCCGCGCAGTGTTGACTTCGGCGACACCCTGGTCGGCGAGACCGTGACCGTGCCGGTGACCGTGACCAACCCGACCACCGAGACGGTCCTGTTCTCCGGCGGAGGCATCAACCCCGGGGCCGGGTTCACCGGCAACGGGGGCACCTGCGGCGGCAGCCTCGTGGCTGGCGGCACCTGCCAGTTCAACTACTCGTTCACACCCAACGCCACTGGCGCCGCGACCGCCAGCACCGGCCTCGGCGTGACCACCGGCTCGCCGCCGTTCAGCCAGAGCGTGCCGCTGTCGTTCAGCGGAAACGGCGTGAATACGGTAGGGGTCGTAAGCGTGCGCCCGGTGGGCATCGACTTCGGGCCGGTGCGGCTGGGCTCGCGCCTGACCGTACCGTTCGTGTTCACCAACCTCAGTGCGGTGCAGATCAACTACGCCGGTGGCGGCTTCAGCCCACAAGGCAGCGACGGCGGCGCATTCAGCGGCCAGATCGGCGGCGGAGCGGGCTGCACGGGGTCGACGGCCGCCGTCGGCTCGACCTGCTCGATCATCTATCGCCTGCTGGCGCGCGAACTGCGGACCTACAACGGGACCACGAGCATGAGTTTCTCGCGTCCCGGTGCGACGCAGAGCGTCCCCTACACCTTCACCGGGCGTGGCGTCGGCACGGTTGGCCAGGTCGCGGCCCGCGAGCTGGACTTCGGCGACGTGCAGCTTGGCACCAGCCAGACGACGCGGGTGAGCGTGACCAACACCACGGGCTTGGACCTGGTCGGCTTCGTGGGTGGCAATCTGGTCAGTCCGTTCAGCGCCACCAACAACTGCCCCAGCGCGCTCGCCCCCGGCGCGACCTGCGAGTTCACCTTCGGCTTCACCGCATCGACCAGTTCCATCGGCTTCCGCGAGACGCAAACCTCGATCTCCTTCACCAACGCCGACGGCGTGCAACCGGTCTACAACATCCGCATCAGCGCCTTCGGCTACGACCGCGTGTTCGCCGACGGCTTTGAATGAAGCTTGCCCTGCCTTTGCCGGGCGTTCGAGTGTGCCTTTTCAGCGCCCCCCGTCCTGTATCGGCGCAGCCCGCGTCGCTTTGGTTGCGGTACCCCACGTAGTCATTTCCAGGTGCTGTCCATCGGCTGAAATGCGCAGCTCGAACGGCCGCTCCAATGCGAAAAAATGTCGTGCCGATGCAGGTTGGAACGTCCAGTCCAAGGATTGACCGTGGAGACGTGCGACGAGTCCGTCATCGACTGCGCGCAGGTTCAACGAGAGCCTCGGAGTGGTAGCAAGCACCCAATCCCCTGCAAGCGAGTCGAGAACCGCGCGCGGTTGCGGTTCGGCTACGAAGGGCAACCCCTCATGTTTCCGAACCGGGGTCGCGGTTTCTGCAGTGAGGCGCCAGATGCCATCAGCCTCCTTCACCCATAGTGCCGTCCAGCGCGTCTCGCCCACCCGGGGCAGACCGCCGTAGTACACCGACAAGCTGCGCTCGTGGCCGCGCAGCAGCACCGCCGTGTCAGACAGCTGCACCGCTTCCTCTTCGAGCGACTCCGACGACACCAGGCGACGCTGATCAGCTTCCCGCCGCCGGTCGAGCAGGTCGGCTGTGACTCGTTTGCCTCCAATATCGATGTAGACGTAGTGCGCCGAGAGACCCGCGCGATAGGTGGCCATGTCACCGCGCCCGTGGGCTGCCTGCAGCGCGTCATCCTGTTTGCGCACCGCGGCGATGTCAGGCGACTCTGCGGCAGGCGTCGTGTCTGCTGCAGCCGGAGGAGCTGCGAGGGCGGCGGTGAGCACGAGAGTCGCGAGCATGTTGGGTGTTCTTCTCAATGGGCGATGGGTTCGGGTCACGCGCCGCGAACCGGCGCGAGAGTCAATCAGACAAACGGAAATCAGCGCATCAAGGGGCCGCCGGCCCGGCCCATTGAAATGCAACTCGGGCTCAGGTCCATCTTCGTAGCACGAGCGCCCGCTCAGCCCGGGCCGCAGCGGCCTGCATCGATACCTTGTCTGGCCCAGGCCGCGTCGCTCGGGTCGATCGCAGGCCATGCTTCTGCCGCCGTCAGAACCTGCTCGCAGCAAAACAGGGGTCAGACTCCACTTTCCGGGAAGAGCGCAGGTGATCTGACAACCAGTGCAGCTTGGCGCGCGAAAAGTGCACTCTGACCTGGGCTTTTGCAAACCCATCCTCGAGCAGATCCTGCGCATACAGCCGGACCTGCATGACGCTGCTGCTGTCGTTGCTGGCGTAGGCATCGCCGCCGAACACCACGCGTTTGCCGTCGGCGGACAGGGCCATGCTGTCCAGGCGGTTGTCGCGGTTGCTGCCGAACAGGGTGTGGCCGTAGCCCATGCGGCCCGGCAGGCCGAGGTTGAGGTTGCCGAAGCTGCTGTCGAAGCTGCCGTCTGCAGTGAGTCGGATCAGGGCGGCATCGCCGAAGCTGAAGCCGGCGTACTCGTAGCCGCCGATCAGGATCTTGCCGTCGGGCGTGGCCAGCACGTCGGCGGCGTAGGCGTCGCCGTGGATGCCGCTGGCGGTGTAGTCGAAGTTCAGGGCGACGCCGCCACGGAAGCCGGGATCGTTCGCACCTGTCACGGTATCCATCACGCTGACGCCGATGGACGGGTCGGTGTCGCTGGCCTTGGCGGCTTAGCCCACAAGGATCAGACGCGAGCTGGCGCCCTGCCGCTGGATGGCCAGGCGGCTTCCAACCCTTACTGGACAGCGCCTACGAAGCCCGATGCTTGGGGCCCCAGCCACGCGGCGACGAATGGGTGCGGGTGACCCTGTCAGATATGACAGCTTGCCGATGCCAGGGGGGGGGGGCTTACCTTTGCTCCCG
>JBIJCA010000004.1:0-39023 GCA_044344935.1 Aquimonas sp.
CTCCCGCTTGTTCGTTCTCACATCACAGCGAGGTTCCTATGCGTTTGGGTTTCCACCACATCATTCTGTCCCTCTCCTTGTTGGGCGCCGTTCCGCAGAGCGCAGAGGCAGCGCGTGACGGCTTGTCTGCAATCTCGAATGAGGAAATGTCGTCTGTAGAACAAGGCCTTACCCGTCCAGGTGAGCGGCTGTACGAGGCTCTCGCAGGCAAGCGCCCGCGCCATCTGGTCGCAGATCCGTTGAGATTCAAGTTCGAGGTGCCTTTTGGCTCGCCCTCGATCGCACTTGCCGCCGGGTTCAGGGAGGAGGTCGAGCGTGCAGCCATGGCCAAGACCGCTTTTCCTGACGATGGCAACGCGCCGACCACGCCCGGCTATCCGGGGGCTGTTCAAACCAACCATCGCTGCGGCCTGGTCAACACCGGCCGAGGCCCCGAGTTCGCGCAGATCGAGTATCGCTATGAATGGCTTCCGATCGGCGACACCAATAGGGACGGTCGGCGCGACAAGTACGATGAGCACGGCTGGGTCCTGACTGGGGAGTCCTGGCGCGCTTGGCCCGCGGACGCAGTAGAGATCTGCTGAGGTCGGTGTGCGAGGGGGCTTGACGCGATCCACCTCGAGGTCAGGTCCATCTTCGTAGCACCTAGTGCTGAAAGTCACCGCTCAATCGAGCCGCGCCATCCGCCACACCAAGCAAAGCCCGCCATCCGGGGGGCTTTGCTGCTTCTGCGTCCGGACTTTCTCGTTATCTCCCAGCGCGCCTTGCGCTCAGCGCCCGCGCTGCGCGAGCAGCGAATCGCGCAGCTCGATGACCAGACCTTGCCTCGTCTTGGGTGGGGCGTGCGAGCCGCCGGGCAAGAGTTGCAGCCAAGGTCTACAGACGGCGGGTGCGCCACAGCCGCGTCAGCTCACTCAAACCCATCCTTCAGCAGATCCTGCGCGTACAGCCGCACCCGCATGGCGCTGCCGTAGTAGCTGCCGTCGTTGCTGGCGTAGGCATAGCCGCCGAACACCACGCGTTCGCCGTCGGCGGACAGGGCCATGCTGTCCAGACGGTTGTCGCGGTCGCTGCCGAACAGGGTGTGGCCGTAGCCCATGCGGCCTGGCAGGCCGAGGTTGAGGTTGCCGAAGCTGGCGTCGAAGCTGCCGTCCGCGTTGAGGCGGATCAGCGCGGCATCGCCGAAGCTGAAGCCCGCGTATTCGTAGCCGCCGCCGACCAGGATCTTGCCGTCGGGCGTGGCCAGCACGTCGGCGGCGTAGGCGTCGCCGTGGATGCCGCTGGCGGTGTAGTCGAAGTTCAGGGCGACGCCGCCACGGAAGCCGGGATCGTTCGCACCTGTCACGGTATCCATCACGCTGACGCCGATGGACGGGTCGGTGTCGCTGGCGTTGGCGGCATAGCCCACAAGGATCAGACGCGAGCTGGCGCCCTGCCGCTGAAGCGCCAGGCGGCTGCCGGTGCTGTGTCGGAACCCGGGGGCCGCGCTGAAGAAGACCGAACGCAGGCCGTTGATGCCGAACTGGGGATCGACGCCGTAGCCCGGCGTGGCCGAGGGAAACGAGCTGCCGATCACCGCTGTGTCGAACTCGCCCTGGGCATTGACGAAGCCGCGGCGGACCAGGGTTCGAAAGCGAAAAGGGATGTTGGCCGCGGGCGGATACTCGGCAACGAGATCTGCCACCTGCACGTCGAAATTGCCTCCGATGCGCAGCGCATACCACTGGTTGGGCTGGCCCACGTTGCCGCCGATGACGTTGCCGCATTCGGCCACGCCGCAGAGTTGACCCGTGTTGCCGAACAGCACCACGTGCATCAGGTCGCGCGGGCCGCTGTCGCCGTCGCGGATCGCGCCGGCGATCATGAATCGGTTCTGGCTCAACTCGTAGGGTTCGATCGCGCCGGCCAGGTCCGAGGGCGTGCCGCCGCGGCGGATGCGCAGCAGCCCGCTGCCGGCGAAGTTCGGGTCCAGGCTGCCGTTGGGCCGCACGGCCCACACGGCCAGATCACTCTGGTTGAAGGGGCCAAACAGCGTGCCGAGCACGAGGACTGCGCCATCGGCCCGAAGCGCGGCGTCGACCGCGCTCACCTCGAAGTCGACACCCGCATCGAACAGCTGCTGACCGCGCGGACCGTAGCTGGTATCCGGCGAGCCGTCCGCGTTCAAGCGGGTGATGCCGATCTGGCTGTTGCCCGCGAACTGCGAGCCGAAGGGCGTCGGCGTGTTGCTGATCAGCAGCGTCTTGTTGTCCGCCTGCACCAGCACCTTGACGACTCGGGTGGCGCCGCGCTGCAGGCTGGCGTCGAGGGGGAAGAAGGTGGTGGCCTTGCCGCTGGCGATGGGGCCGAAGCCGGTATCCAGCTGACCGTTGGCCTGTGCCGCCAGCGCCAGCGTGGCCAGCAGTGCGAGTGCAATGATCCTGCCGATCAGGTGTGTCATCTGCGGTCCTCAACGCTGGGCGCGGGAGGGCGCCCTTGCTGCGACACACGCTGGATGGACGGTGGACCTGACAGTAGGCGCAAGAAGCGAAATGCTGGCGACCCGCTGGCCCTGCCGCATGGCACGGCTGTTTGTAGCAGCGAGCTTGCTCGCGACCCGCAGGCTGGGTGCCGAGCGCAGGCCGCTGTTGAGCCCCTCTCCGACCAGGGGAGAGGGGAGAAAGGCACTCAGTCGACGCGCAGAGGCGCAGCGGTGAAGCGCTCAGTGCGACCTATCGGCTACGCCCCGCTCTGCCTGTTTGCCGAAGGCCCAGATCCGCTCACGCTCCGGGTGTCCTTCCGGGAAGGCGCGCTGGTACTCGGGCCAAGCCTGCTTCCATGCCGACAGTGCCGTGTCGTTGTCGCCCGCGCCCAGCGCGGCCTGCGCAAGCAGTGCGTAGGCCTCGGCGCGGCGCATGGCGACGAAGGCTTCCGGCTGCGATTCGATCACGGCCACGGCTTGGCTGAAAACGCGCACCGCATCGTTGAACTGCTCGGCGCGCAGGTAGACCCAGGCCTGCTGCCGCAGAAAATTCTCGCGAGCGGAGGGCGCAATCTCAGTGGCGCGCAGCGATGCGCTGGCCGTGTCCAGCAGCTCGAAGGCACGATCGAAATCGCCCTGTTTGGACAGTGCGCCCGCGACGCTGCCCAGCACGTCGATGCGCTGCGAGTCGCTCACCCGCGGATCGCGGCACAGGAAATCCACTTCGCTGGCGACTGCGCGCAAGTCGCTGCGCTGGCTCGGCAGATCCAGCGAGAACGCCAGCAGCTTGAGCAGACTGAGTCGAACGGAAGCAGCGGGCTCCGTCTCCTCGGCTTGCGCCTGCAGTGCGGCGCGCAGCACCGGCACGGCGGTCTGCCCCTGGCCCTGATTCAGCAGGGCGTGTCCGATATCGCCCAGCGATTGGCGCAGCAGCAGCGGGTCGTCGGCATGGCGCTGCTGCAGTCGGGTAGCGGCCGCCACCAGCAGGTCGACGCTGCGCGGCTCGTGGCCGCTGTACTCCACAGGCACGGCGCCACCGATCACGTCCAGCAGCGCGCTCAAACGCGCTTCCGCACGCGCGGCCTGCTGCTCGGCGCGCTGGGCCTGACGCAGGGTGCTGACGACGCCCAGCACCGCGACCAGGAGCAGGCCCGCAACCACGGCCAGGCCGCGGCGATGGCGCCAGATCCGCCAGCGCCACTGGCGCGCGAACCCGCCGGTGCCGCTGCGCAGGGCACGGTCATGCTGCAGATCGTGCAGGTCGTCCAACAGCGCAGAGGCCGAGGCATAGCGACGCTCGGGTCGCTTCTCCAGACAGCGCGCCAGCAGGGCCTCCAGCGCGCGTCGACGCCAGCCCGTCGGCGCGTTGTGCACCGGCAGGCGCGCAGGCAGGCGTCGCACCGCTCCATGCAGGATGCGCTCGGCCCAGGGCAGAGGCTTGCCCGTCGTCTCACCGTGCGGCGACTCGTCGCTCAGCAGCTCGAACAGCAGCACGCCAAGGGCGTGGATGTCGGTGGCCGTGGTCGCTGCCTGCCCCAGAATCTGCTCGGGCGTGGCGTATCGCCAGGTCAACAGACGCAGCCCGCTCTGGGTGAGCTCGTCGGCTTCTTCGTCCAGACCCTTGGCGATCCCGAAGTCGAGCAGCTTGGGCATGCCGTCGCGGGTCAGGCGGATGTTCGAGGGCTTGATGTCCCGATGCACCACCAGATGCCGATGCGCGTAGTCCACCGCCTCGGCCACCTGCCGGAACGCTGCCAGCCGTTCGGCATAGCCCGGTGTTCGTGCGGTCCACTCCGCCCACGAGGCACCGTCGACAAGCTCCATCGCCAGCCAGGCCTGACCCTGCTCGCCGATGCCGCCGTCGATCAACCTCGCGATATTGGGATGATCGAGCCGCGCCAGCAGCTGTCGCTCCTGCGCGAAGCGGGCCTGCTGCAGGCCGTCCAGACGCGAGGCGCGCAGACGCTTGAGCGCCACGGTCTGCACGAACTCGGCGCCGACGCGCTCTGCGCGAAACACGTCCGCCATGCCGCCCGAGCCGATGCACTCGCGCGCCTGGAAGGCGCCGAAACGCGGCAGGTCCATCGCCGGTGGCTGCAGGTCGTCGGCATGCAGATGGCTCAGCAAGCCCTGCAGCTGCGCGGCGAAGGCGGCATCGCGCTGCTGCCAGTCGCGCAGCGCCTGCGCACGCGCTTCGTCAGACAGCTCGCAGACGTCGTGGAAAGCCGCGCGCAGGCGCTGGAACTCCGCGTCCGACGCGCCGCTCACGTGGCATCCAGCGCCTGACGCAACCAGGCCTTGGCCATCGCCCAGTCGCGATACACCGTGCGTTCGTCGACCTCCAGCAGGTTCGCGACCTCAAGCACTTCGAGCCCGCCAAAGCAGCGCCACTCGACGATCTGCGCCATGCGTTCGTCGTGCTTGGCCAGGGCCTTCAAGGCCTCATCCAGCTCGGCGAGATCCATGTCGGCTTCGATCGGCAGGTGCAGCAGCTCCACCCAGTCGACCTGCTGCCACTGGCCGCCGCCGCGCTTGTCGCGCTGGGCGGCGCGCGCGCGATCGATCAGCACCTGACGCATCAGCTTGGCCGCGGTGGTGAACAGGTGCTTGCGGTCGCGGATGTCGATCGAACGCGCGCCGAGCAGACGCACGAACACGTCGTGCACCAGCGCGGTCGGCTGCAGGGTGTCGTGGTCGCGGTGGCCGCGCAGGGTGTGGGCGGCAAGGCGTCGCAGCTCGTCGTAGACCTGCGGCAACACGCGATCGAGCGCGTCGAGATCGCCCTCGCCCCAGCGCGCCAACCAGCCGGTGATGTCCGCCTCGCCCAACGTCGTCATGCCTGGCTTCCCGCGCCTTGCCCCGGCGCAGGATAGCCGAGCGCGCCGCAAGGCCCGTGGCGCGGCGACGCGGCGCAGGCGGACAGGTGGCACAGAGCGGCGGCAGGGATGGTGCATGGTCGTGAGTACGTCGCCCCGTGCGCCCACCTGACAGCGCCACAGGCGAGCGCGAAGCCGCCGACGCGCTGTCAGTCGCGGCAGCACAAGCGCGTACGTCCGGGCACCCCACCTGGAGCTTCGCCCATGAAACGACTGCTGCCCTTCACCCTGCCCTTCGCCCTGTTGCTCGGTGCCTGCGATGCCGCCGAGCGCAGCGCGCCGCCTGCAGCGACCGCGGCGACGACTGCCAGCGCTCCTGCAGCGAACGCCCCTCCCGCCGAAACGGGCAACGTCGTGCGCATGCGCGTCGACGGCGTCGACTGGCAGGCCGATCGCGAGTTCTTCTGCGCCGTGCATCCGCCGGGCATGGACCGCGCCGTGCTGGTCAGCGCCTCGCTGGGCCCGAAGGATGCGAACGAGCAGACCTTCAACCTCAACCTTGCAGGCATCGAGGGGCCCGGGCGCGTGCACCTGCAGAGCAGCGCCTCGTGGGTGCACACGATCCAGCTGGCCAATCTGGATGCCGCGCGCTTTCTCAATGGCGGCGCGATGGGCTTCGACATCACCGTCGAGCTGCTCGCGGTCTCGGCCGACCCCGTCCGCGTCGAAGCGCGCTTCACTGGCCAGCTGATGAGCAGCGCCGGCAGCGCGCTGCGCATCGAGGACGGCTACCTGCGCTGCAGCGAGTGAGGCCCGCCCGAACCCCGACCAGAGGACTGCCCATGAACCGCTTTGCTTCCGCGGCGACCGCCGCCCTGCTCATCGCCGGCCCCACTCAGGCCGCCGTATTCACCGTCGACACCAGCAGCGATGCCGCGCTGAGCGCCTGCACGCCGGCGCCGGCCGACTGCTCGCTGCGCGGCGCGATCCTCGCCGCCAACGGCCTGCCCGGGCCCGACCGCATCGAGTTCGCCCTGCCGGAAAGCGACCCCGGCTACCAGTCGGCCAGCGCGCACTGGCGCATCGACGCGCAAAGCTCGATGCCCAACAACGCCGGCGATCTGGAGATCGATGGCTATACCCAGCCCGGTGCGCTCGCCAACACGCAATCGCCCGAGGCCGGCGGCAGCAACGCCGTGCTGAAGGTCGAGCTCCGCAATGCCGGGCAGTCGTCCAACACCGGCATCGACAGCAGCAGCGCCAACTTCAATGCGCAACTCGTGCTGCGCGGGCTGGCGATCAGCCGCTTCGCTTCGCAGGTGGTGCTGAGCGGCGGCCCTGCGCATCACGTCGAAGGCTGCTTTCTCGGTACCGACATCAGCGGCACCGCCCCGTCGCTGACCGGCAATTCGGGGCTCGGCATCGGCGTGCGCGTGCAGGGCGAAGGGCCCTATGTGATCGGCGGCGAGACGCCGGCCGCGCGCAATGTGCTGTCGGGGATGTTCAGCGGCATCGTGTCGTTCTCGGTGCCGAACGGTCTGCGCATCCGCGGCAATCTGATCGGCACCAATGCCGCCGGCACCGCGGCGATCGCCAACCGCAGCTACGGCATCGACCTCACCAGCTTCCGCGATGTCGTCATCGGCGGCACCACGCCGGCGGCGCGCAATGTGATCTCCGGCAACGAGTTCACCGCGATCCAGCTCGGCGCCGGCACCGCGCCTGCGATGTTTCCGAACCTGCGCGTGCTGGGCAACCACATCGGCACCGACTGGAGCGGCGCGCTGCCGATTCCGAACGGCCGCAACGCGGCCAGCCCCAGCCAGCCGCAGCCCTCGATCCTGCTGTTCGCCGGCGGCGCCTGCAGCGTGCAGATCGGCGGCTTCGCCGCGGGTGAGGCCAACCTGATCGCCTACGGCGGCGCGCAGGGGATTCTGGTCGGCACCTGCACGCGCGTGGCGGCCGCCGGCAACCTGCATATCGGCCATCGCCGCATGGCGATCGACAACTCCGCCACCAGCTTTGCCGACGGCCCGACCGCCAACGACCCCGGCGATGCCGACAGCGGCGGCAACCGTCTGCAGAATGCGCCGGACGTGGTGGACGCCGTGCCGGTCGGCGCCGACCGCTTCCGCCTCGATCTGCGCGTCGACAGCGCACCGGGCAATGCGACCTATCCGCTGCGCGTCGATGCCTTCCGCGGGCGCGGCGCCGACCTGCTCGAACACCTGGCCCAGCGCAGCATCACCCTGGCAGAAGCGCAAACCGTGGTGTCGATCGAGCTGCCGCTCACCGCGCTGGCCGACGGCGTGGTGCAGCTGCTGGCCACCGATGCCGAAGGCAATACCAGCGAAGTCGGTCGCTATGCCCTGAGCCCGGTGTTCGCTGACGGCTTCGAGTCGCCCTGAACCTGAGCCTGAGCCCGGGCAGGGACCCGCAGTGCGCGAAGGTGCGGCTGCGGGTCCTCGTCATCCAGACGCAGTTGTCGACGGCCGCCGCGCCTACTCGAAACCGTCGCGGAAGATCTCCGGCAACAGCGGCGCCGGCTGCGGGTTGCCCAGGCGCGCGAGGAACATCCGCGTGTTGTCCTGCTGCGGCACGCCGGGGCGGGCATCCGCGAAGGTTCCGGCGATCAGGACGCGGCCGTCGGCCTGCTGCACCGCCGTTGCCGGGTACTCGTCAAAGGCGCCCGGCCGATCCGGAAACCGCAGGCGCGTGCCGTTGGCCGCGCCGAAGTCGGGATAGCCGACGCGCTGGCCGCTCGGGTCGAGCTTCATTACGCCGAGGTCGGCGTCGCCGAAGGCCGCGGCCCAGGGCGCGCTCTGCGTATGCGTGCCGACCACGATCACGCTGGCGTCCCACTGCGGTAGAACCGCGGCGATCGAGGCGCTGTCGCCGGCGCTGGCGGGATCGAAGTCGATGGCCACCAGGCCGCCCAGGCCGAAGTCGAGATCGGGCGCATTGTTCGGCAGCAGGCGCAGCACGGCGCCGCTGCCGGCGCTCAGGCTGCAGCCGAGCAGGCGCGCATTGCTGGCGTCCACCGCCAGCGCGCTGCCGGCAAACCTGCAGCCCGTGCTGCTGCGCAGGCGGATCGCGTTGCGCGGGCCCTGGCCGTCTTCGGCGACGTCGAACAGCACCGCGGATTCGTCGGACGGCATCGAGCCATCGCTGCCCGCCACCAGCAGCCGCCCGGTCTGATCCAGGGCCAGCCCGTTCACCCGCAGGCGCGAGGGGTTGGTCGGTGAGACCAGCACCTGCAGGCCGCCGTTGCCGAAACCGGTGTCGAGACTGCCGTCGGCCAGCAGCCGCACCAGCACCGCGCACTCGTCATTCGGCTGGTCGAAACCGCAGCGCAGCTGCGGATCCTGCGGGCCGGTGGCGACACCGTTGCCGAGCAGCACGATCCGGCCCTGCGGGTCCTGCCGCAGCGCGCGGAACTGCAGGCGGATCCGCAGCGCGTTCAAGCCGAGTTCGCTGCCGCTGTCGAGCACGCCGTCACCCCAGAAGTCGGTGTCGATGCTGCCGTCCTCGCGCAGCTTGACCACCACGCCGCCGGCCGCGACGCCACCGCGTGCGCCGGCCAGCAGCAGGCCGCCCGCGCTCAGGGGCTCGACGGCATTGCAGTAGGTTTCGCCGCCCGCGACGAGACTGATGCCGCGTTCGCCGTTGCCGGCGAAGCTGGCGTCGGGCTGGCCGTCGGGCAGCAGGCGACTGATGCCGCAGACCGTACTCACCGGCGAAGTCTCGAGATACAGCGTGCCGATGATGACCGCACGACCGTCAGCGTCGACGCGCAGATCCTCGGTGAAGGTCGAGCGGCGCGGCCCGCTGACCTCATCGATGCGCAGCGCGCGGGTGCTGTGGTCGGGGTCGAGAAACCCCGCATGGCGCTCGGGGTCGGCCATGCCGAGCCGGGCGATCAGGCTCGCGGTGCCGGCCACGCCCGCGAGCGGATCGGCCTGGCTGCCGGTGATGACGACGCGACCGCGGGCGTCCAGGCGCAGCTCGCCCAGTTCGTCGTTGCGGCCGTCGCTGCTGCGCCAGAGCTCGCGCGTGTAGTGCGACTGATGGCTGCCGCCCTCGCCGAAGCTGGCGACCAGGTTGCCGTCCTCGCGCAGCCGCGTGATGTAGATGTCCTGCGGATCGGCGTTGCCCGAACCGCGCCACAGGGTGCTGCCCACCACCAGTTGACCGCTGTCGCTCAAGGCCACGCGCGGCGCGTGCAGCAGGACGCCAGCGGAGAGCGCGGAGGGCAACAGTTCGACGTAGCCGTCGCCGCTGAAGCTGCTGTCGGGCTGGCCGTCGGCGCGCAGGCGCAGCACGCCGGGCTCCAGGATCGGGCCCGGCGTGGCGCCGCTCGGATCCGGCTGGCAGCCCAGCAGCATCCGGTCCTGCGCGTCCAGCAGCAGGCTGCTGACCCGGTAGCACTGGCGAACGAAGCCACGGCCACCGCCGCCGATGCGCAGCGGCGCATCCATGCCGAGGCCGAAGCTGGTGTCGATCGCTCCATCGTCCAGCAGGCGGAAGACCACGCCGACGTCCTCCACGCCCGCGTTGCCGGCCGTGCCCAGCACATGGACGCGGCCGCTGCTGTCGAGCGCTGTGCTGACGCCCAGCACCCGCGGCGGGTTGTAGTCGGCCAGCGGCCGGGAGCCGTTCACCGCGAACGTCGGGTCCGGGCTGCCGTCTTCCAGCAGACGCATGATCAGGCCCTGCATGCTGCCGTCCGCCGGGTTGTTGATCCGGCCCACGGCCAGCAGCCGGCCCTGCGGATCCAGCGTCCCCGAGGTCAGCAGGGTCTGAGCGGTGCCTTCCCGCCAGCTGAAGTCGGCTTCGAGCACGCGCACGCCCTGCTGCTGGAAGTCGGTGTCGAGGAAGCCCTCTGCGGTCAGGCCGATGACCAGACCCGAGTAGCGGCCATTGCCCTGCAGGCCGAAGCCGAGCACACGGAAGCGGCCATCCGGCAAGGCCAGCACCTTGCTGCAGAACAGCGGGCTCAAGCCCGGCAGGGTCAGGCTGCCCGAGCCTGCTGGTGCGCCATCGCGATAGCGCACCAGCAGACAGCGCGCGCTGCTGCTGCCCTGGCTGCCCACCGCCACCAGCACGCCCTGCGCGTTCTCGGCGCTGCTGTTGAGGCGTTCGTTCTCGCCGAGGAAGGGGCCCTGGGCGAAGCCGTAGCCGTTGAAGCTGGGATCGACGAAACCGCTGAGCGACTGCGCGCTCAGCAGCGCGCTGAAAGACAGAAGGCCGAGCGTGGCCAGCGCGCGAAAGCTGAGTGTCATGTGGGGCACCTGCAGAGGATCGGGTGCCCACACGTACGCCGTCGTCTGCCTGCGCCTGACAGCCGAGGCGCGCGACGAGCGCGCCCCGCGACGCGCTGCGCGCGCCCGCTGAGGTGCGGGGCCGCGCACGAGCGGCCCCGCGGCGCCTGGATCAGCGCGCGCTCACATCGCGACCGGCCCTCCGTGGCCAGTCAGTGCGGCTGAACAACTGCAGCCGCTCAGTCGAAGCGGCGACGCAGGCTCCAGCCGCCGGCGAACAGCACCAGCAGCACCAGCAGCAGGCGTCCGCCTTCGTCCATGCTCGGGATCACCGCCGGACGGACCACCGGCACGCGCACGTCGACATCGTCGACATTGTTGTCCGGCGTCGGGTCCGGCCCATTGCCGCCGTCGTCGCGTACCCGGACCGTGTTGCGCAGGGTCTGACCGAAAGCGCTGGACTCGATCCGGACCGCGAACTGCACCACGCCCTCGGCGCCGGCCGCGAGCGGACCGATCGCCAGCAGACAGGTGCTGCCCGCCGCCGCGTTGTCGGCACAGCTCCAGCCCGGCGAGCTGCCGGCGAGGTTGTAGCGGGTGTGCACCGGCACCGTTTCGATCAGCTCCACGCCGGTCGCGTTCTGGCTGCCGACGTTGCGGTAGCGGATCTCGTAGACCAGCACCTGGCCGGGCAACAGCTGGGTCGAGGACGGCGTCTTGGTGACGGTCAGGTCGGGGCTCGCGTTGACCGGCGTGGTGTCGCTGGCGGTGTTGTCGCCGGGGGTCGGATCCGGCCCGTTGGCGCCGTCGTCGGCGATGCTCACCGTGTTCGCGATCTGCTCCACGCCCGCCGGCAGCGGGCTGTCGACGATCACCGCGAAGTTCGCGCTGGCCACCGGCGCACCGGCCGCGACCGCGCCTACCGCCAGCGTGCAGGCGGTGCCTGCCGGCGCGGCGTCAGCGCAGCTCCAGCCGGGGCTGCTGCCGGCAGCGCTGAAGCGCGCGTGCAGGGGCACGGTCTCGCTCAGCACCACGCCGGTCGCATTCTGCGTGCCGACGTTGCGGTAGCCCAGGCTGTAGACCACGGTGCCGCCGGGCGCGGTGCTGATGTCGCCGTCGGTCTTGCTGACCTGCAGATCGGGCGCGGCGCCCACCGGCGTGGTGTCGGTGGCGCTGTTGTTGCCGGGCGTCGGATCGGGGCCACCGCTGCCGTCATCGGCAATCGTCACAGTGTTCTCGATCTGCTCGACGCCCGCCGGCAGCGGATTCAGCACCGTCAGCGCGAAGCTGGCGTTGCCGCTGCCGCCGGCGTTCAGGGCACCGATGCTCAAGGTACAGCTGGTGCCAGCCGGTGCCGCGTCCGCGCAGCTCCAGCCGGCACTGCTGCCGGCCGCGGCGAAGCGGGTGTGGGCCGGCACCGTTTCGGTGATGACCACGCCGCTGGCGTTCTGGCTGCCAACGTTCTGGTAGGCGAGCGTGTAGACCACGCTGCCGCCCGCGCTGGTGCTGATGCCGCCGTCGGTCTTGCTGATCAGCAGGTCGGGCGCGGCACCGATCGGCGTGGTGTCGCTGGCGCTGTTGTTGCCCGGGGTCGGGTCCGGTCCGTTGCTGCCGTCGTCGGCGATCACCGCGGTGTTGAGGATGCTGGTGATGCCGGCGGGAATCGGATCCGGCAGGCGCACCGCGAAGCTGACGCTGGCGGCCGGTGCACCGGCGACCACCGCGCCGATCGCCAGCGTGCAGGTGCTGCCGGTCGGTGCGGCGTCGGCGCAGCTCCAGCCGGGGCTGCTGGCAGCGGCATTGAACGCGGTCGGCGACGGCACGGTTTCGGTGATCACCACGCCGGTGGCGTTCTGGTTGCCGACGTTGGCATAGCTCAGGGTGTACACCACCACCGCACCCGGCGCGCCGCTGACGCCGCCGTCGGTCTTGGCCAGGGTGAGGTCGGGCGCGGCGCCGACTGGCGTGGTGTCGCTGGCGCTGTTGTCGCCCGGGGTCGGGTCGGGGCCGTTGCTGCCGTCATCGGCGATCGTCGCGGTGTTGGCGAGCTGCTCGACACCCGCCGCCAGCGGGCTGTCGACGATCACCGCGAAGTTCGCGCTGGCCGGCGCCGCACCGGCGGCGAGGGCGCCGACCGCGAGCGTGCAGGCGGTGCCGGCCGGGGCCGCGTCGGCGCAGCTCCAGCCCGGGCTGCTGGCCGCGGCGTTGAAGCGCGCATGCAGCGGCACGGTTTCGCTGATGACCACGCCGGTCGCGTTCTGGTTGCCGACATTGCGGAAGCTCAGCGCGTACACCACCACGCCGCCCGGCGTCGTGCTTGCACCGCCGTCGGTCTTGCCGATCTGCAGATCCGGGGCGGCACCGACCGGAGTGGTGTCGCCGGCCTGGTTGTTGCCCGGGTTCGGATCGGGGCCGTTGCTGCCGTCATCGTCGATGCGCGCGGTGTTGGCGATCTGATCGACACCGGCGGGCAGCGGCGTGTCGACCGTCAGCGCGAAGCTGAGGCTGCCGGCGGCGGCACCGGCGGCCAGGTTGCCGATCGCCAGCGTGCAGGTCGTGCCGGCTGGCGCGGCATTCGCGCAGCTCCAGCCGGCGCTGCTGCCGGCGGCGTTGAAGCGCGCATGCAGCGGAACGGTCTCGGTCACCACCACGCCGGTGGCGTCCTGGTTACCGATGTTCCGATAGCTCAGGGTGTAGACCAGGGTGGCGCCGGGCGCGGTGCTGACGCCGCCGTCGGTCTTGAGCAGCAGCAGGTCGGGCGCGGCGACGATCGGCACCGGCGTCGGGTCCTCGTCGCCGGGCAGGCTGGGATCATCGCTGAGGCCGGTCGGCAGCTCGTTCGAGCGGATGCTGGCCTGGTTGACCGTACCGATCACGCCGGCCGGCAGCGGGTTGACGATGCGCACCGCGAACTCGCGGTCGACCGTGCTGGCGGCCGGCACCGTACCGACCACCAGGGTGCAGGGCGTGCCCGCCGGCGCGGCGTTGGCGCAGCTCCAGCCGGGGGTGCTGCCGGCGACGCTGAACAGGGTGTGCGCGGGCACCGTCTCGTCGAGCTCGACGCCGGTCAGCGGCGTGCTGGCCGGGTTGTTGATGCGCAGGGTGAAGCGCACCACGTCGCCGGGCGACACGTTGCCCGAGGCATCGGCATCGTCGAACAGCACGAAGGTCTTGGTCAGGCCGTTGCCGGGCACATCCAGCGAAGCGGTGTCGTTGATGTCCGGGTACTCGCGATCGTCCGGATTGGTGCCGCCGGGATAGGAACTGGCGCCGGTATTGGTGGCCGTGTTGAGCACCGGATTCGGGGTCGGCGGGATGCTGGCGAGCGCGACGCTGAAGGTCGCCGCGACGCTGCCGCCGGCCGGCACCGCGCCCTGCGGCAGGGTGGCCGCGGGGTCGCTGCGCAGACGCACGGTCAGCTGGCCCGCGCCCGGGCCGGGCACGCTGTCCAACAGGAAGCCGGCCGGTACCGACACCGGCGTCACGCTGGCGAGGTTCCAGGTGACGGCGTCGAGGATGTCGACGATCTCGATGTCGTAGGCCGGCGCGCCGCCGCTGTTGCTGAGCTGCAGACCGATCTGCACCACGCCGTTGGCCAGCGGGCCCATGGTCTTGTCGATCGCGAGCACAGGCTCGACCACGTCGATGCTGGCGCTGCTGGTGACCGGAGCGGTGGTTCCGGTGCTGAACGAGGCCTGGTTGGTCAGCACGATCCCGGCCTGGTTCTGCGGCAGGTTGACCACGCGCGCGACCACGGTGACCTGCAGCCAGTCATTGCTGGTATCGCCGTCGGCCGGGTTGAGCAGGGTGCCGAAGTTGAAGGTGGTGGTGTCGTTGCGGCCGTCGCCGAGCAGGGCGTCGCTGAACACCGGCGTGCCCGGCAGGCTGGTGCTGATGCCCGGATTGCCGAACACCACCGCGCCGGCGCCGATCACCTGGAGCACGCCCGCCGTCGAAGCCGGCAGTCGATCGACCAGCACGGCATTGGTGGACGTGCCCTGCGGGAAGCCGACGGTCAGGGTGTAGGTGACGGTTTCGCCGATCGCCAGATCGAGCAGGGCCGGCGAGCCGGCGCCCGCGCCGGTGTCGGACAGATCGCTGGCGCTGGTGACCTTGACCAGGGTCGGGGCCCAGACCACGAAGCTGGCGCTGACCGGCGAGGTGTTGCCGCGACGGGTTTCACCGGCGACGAACAGCGGCTGCGAATCGAAGCCCAGCGCCGCGCTGTTGCTGTAGGTCAGGCCGGGGTTGACCGCATTGCTGACGGTGACCTGGTAGCGCAGGGTGCAGCTGGCGCTGGCCAGGGGCAGGGTCGGCAGGCTGAAACTCAGCAGCGGAGCGGCGCTGGCGTCGGTCACGACGCCGGCGCAGGTGCCGCTGGTCGAGCCGATGATGAAGCTCGCGCCGGGGTTGGGCAGCTGATCGGTGACCACCAGGTTGTAGGCGTCCGCGGTCGAGCCGCCGGCGCCGGTCTGATGCGACAGGGTCAGCTCGTAGGTCACCACGTCGCCGGCCTGCACGATGTGCGGCGCGGCCGGCGTGGCGATCGCCTTGGCCAGCTGCAGACGCGGCTCGACGATATCGACGGCGACGGTGCCGACCGCAGTCGGCGCGGTGTCGGTGCGCAGGCTGGCGGTGTTGATCTGGTCATCGACGCCGCCGACGCTGCCGGCACTGTCCATGACCTGGGCGATCACTTCGAACTCGATCTGGTTGCTGCCGGCGGCGCCGCCCGGTGCTGTGGTCAGGGTGCCCAGCGTCCACACCACGCGGTCGTTGAAGGTGTCGGCGTCGGCGCCATCGCTGGCCACGCCCGCGGTGCCGACCGCCGGCGCGCCGCTGATCGCCGAACCCACGCTGACGATCCGCGAGGACAGCACGCGCATCGACACGGTGCCGGTGGGCAGCTGGTCCTCGACCACGGCGCCGGGGCTCACGCCCGCGGGCAGGGTCGCGGTGAAGCGGTAGGTGACCCGTTCGCCGATGGTCAGGTCGGGCACGCCGGCGCCGAGCTGGGCGCTGCCGGTGTCAGGTTCGGAGGTGGCGAACACGCTCTTGACCATGCCCGGCACGGTCACCGCGATGGTGTGCGAATCGCTGGCCGCATAGGCGCGGCCGAAGGGGCCGTCAGGCGCGGCCGGATCGACCGAGCGGTAGCTGGCGTTGGCGGTGTTGACCACCGAGGCGCCGGTGGCGACCGTCGTGTCCAGGGTCGCGGTGTAGCTCAGTTCGAGCTGGCAGCCCAGCGGCAGCTGGTCGACGCCGATCGCGATCTCGGTCAGCGTCGACGCGTTGACCACCACCGGTGCCGGCAGGCAGGTGCCGGTGGTCTGGAACAGAAGGTCGCGCAGGTTGACCAGCTGCGGCGGCAGGGTGTCGACGATCTGCACGGCCTGGGCGTTGGCGGTGGAACCGCTGCCGTGGCTCAGCACCACGTTGAAATCGACGTCATCGCCGGCCTGGCCGCTGCTGAGGCTGCCGACCTTGTCGACCAGCAGCTGCGGCTCGACCAGATCCAGCGGCGCAGTCGCCGTGCCCGACAGGCCCGGGCCGAACTGCACGCTGGCGGTGTTGGTCAGCTGATCGCCGCTGGCATTGGCCGGCAGGTCGCGCACGCGGGTGACCACTTCGATGACGATGGTGTCCTCGCCCGGCGCGGGCGGGTTCAGCACCTGGCCGAAGTTGAACTCGATGCGGTCATTGATGCTGTCGCCCAGCTGGGCGTCGCTCAAGCTCGGGATCGGGTTCGGAATCGCCGGGCTCAAGCCCGGGCTGATCGAGATGACGCTGCCGCTGAGGATCTCCAGCACGCCGCCCGCGAAAGGCGCCTGATCGGCGATCACCACCTGCGGAATGGTGCCTTCGGGCAGGGTCGCGGTGATGCGGAAGGTCGCGATCTCGCCGATCGTCAGGTCAGCCACGGCCGGCCGCACCTGTCCGATCTGGGTGAAGGGCAGCGAGGTCGAGAACAGGCTCTTGCCGAGGGTGACCGCGGTGATGCCGAGCGTGGCGGTATCGGTGTCGCGGTAGTCGTTGGGGCCGACGCCGCTGCCGTTGCGCTCACCGCCATCGCTGCCGCCCGCGCCCGGCGTGGTCGAGCCGGTCGGATTGGCGACACTGCCGGCACCCGGCAGGCTGCTGTAGGCGAGGTTCGCGGTGTTGGCCAGGGCGGTGCCGGGCGCGACTGTGTTCAGCACGAGAGCGGTGTAGCTCAGGTTGACCGAAGAGCCCGGCGGCATGCTGCCGATCAGCAGGTCGATGCTGTTGCCGGCCGAGTTGTTGGTGATCCCGGAGGCGCCGCCAGCCAAGCTGACGTTGATCGAGCCAAGATTGAGGCTCAGGTCGGCCGGCAGCGTGTCGAGCAGGCTGATTTCGAAGGCCGTGCTGTTGGCGGTGCCCGCCGCGTTCGAGAAGGTCACCGTGTAGGTGACGGTGTCGCCAGCGTCGGCGCTGGCCGGCGAGACGCTCTTGAGCAGATTGGTGATCGACGGCTCGGCGATGGTCGAGGACACGCCGCCGGAGTTGCCGCCGAGCTGGCTGGTGCCGCTGCCGACGCGGTACACGTTGTTGCGGGTCTCGCCGGCGTCATTGCTGCCGGCGACGCTGTTGTCGACCAGCACGTTGAACTCGATCACCACGAACTCGTCGTCGGCGTCGCGATCGGCATTGGCCAGGTTGCCGAGCCGGAAGCAGACGTCGGTGCCGGTGGCGAAGCTGCCGGGCGCAGCGCAGTTCAGGGTGCCGGTGCCGACGTTGACCGCCGCATTCGCGCCGAGATCGAGCCCCGCGGCCAGCGGCGTGATCGCGGCGCTGGCAGCGCTGCCGCTGATCGTCGGAATGGCCGCCAGGGTGCTGCTGCTGAGCCCGCCGTCGTTGCTGACGAAGACCACGCGCGCACTGCCGTCGTTGAGGAAGCTCAGGCCATTGGGCAGCACGTCGAACACGCGGAAGTCGCTGATCTGGCCTTCCGGCACGCGGGTGGCCAGGCGGTAGCGGACGATTTCGCCGATGGCGACGAAGGGATCGGCTGTGTGCGCCTCGGAAGTCGCGACCCGCGACTTGGTAAGCGCGGGCAGGGCGATGCCGACGCTGGCGTCGTCGCTGATCGGCGGGAACGCCGACACGCCGGGCGTGCCCAGCGGCTGCGACATCCAGGTGGCGCTGGCGGTGTTGAGGATCGACTGCCCCGGCGCAACCGTGTCGGCGAGCACGCACTGCACGTCGACGAAGGCGGTGTCGCCGGCAAAGGGCGCACCGGCGCTGCCGTCGTTGGGCGCAAGCACGGCCGAGCCGGACGCGCCGTTCAACAGGGTCAGGCCGGTGGCCAGGCTGCCGCTGGTGGTGAGCGGCACGCCGTCGGCGCGCGCGCTGCCGACAACGGTGCAGGCGTTCAGGCCGACCGCGCCCGGGTCGGTCACGACCACGTTGTAGGCCGGCGCGCCGCCGCTGTTCTCGAGGGTGATGCGGTAGGTGACGCTGTCGCCCGCATCCATGCCGCTGGCGTTGCCGTTGACCGGCAGCACCGTCGGCGCCGGGCTGATCGGCGCGGTGCCGCGGCTGGTGGTCAGCACGCCCTTGTTCAGGCGCAGCGCCGGCGCGCGCACGCTGAACTGCACCGGTGCGCTGGAGACCAGCTCTTCGCCGCCGGTGTTGTTGGCGCTGGCGCGGAAGATGTTGGTGAGAAACAGACCGTCGGCGAAGGGCGTACTGGTGACCTGCACGCGCACATCGATCGCCAGCACCTGCGGGCTGGTGGTGTTGATGTCGGGGAACTCGACGATCAGCGCGTTGTTCGGCGGGTCCACCGTGATCGAGGTCGGCGTGAGGTTGAGCGTGTCGGCGTCGACGCCGCCGAGCGCGCGGAACACGTCCGGCCCGCCGTAGCTGAGGTTCATGCCCGACACGGCGAACACCGGCAGCGGGAAGAAGTCGCGGAAGCGGATGCTGCGGGTGTCGCCGGAGGGCACGTCCATGGCCAGCCGGAAGGTCACGAAATCGCCGGGGAAGAACGGCCCGGTCGACAGCAGCTGCTTGCGGATCTCCAGCGGCTGCACGAGGAACGTGGCCGCGCTGCCGTCGCTGCAGCCGGTGGCACCGCCACGCAGAGCGTAGCTGGCGACCACCGTATTGGTCAGCGGGTCGGCGGCCAGCACCGGTTCGCCGCTGCCCTCGTAGGTCTGGCGCACCACCGCGGTGTAGCTGAGGCTGACCGTGCTGCCCGGCGGCAGGTCGCTGCCCACGGCGGCGCCGATGTCATAGGCGATCGTATCGGTCACCCCCGGCGTCACGGTCGGCGCGATCGCGATCGGGCTGCCGTTGACGGTCAGGCCGACGTGGGCGACGAAGTCGATGCCGTCGGGCAGCGTGTCCAGCACCGACAGCGCGCTGGTCGCGGCGAACTCGGTGGTCTGGAAGGCCAGCGTGTAGGTCAGAGCGGCACCCGGGGCACCGCCGCCCGGCGACACCGACTTCTGCACCGCCAGGTGCTTGGCGACCACGTCGGAGGTGTCGGTCTGCAGGGCCAGCGGCTGCGGCGCACCCGCGGACGGCACATAGGTCGCCTGCGCGCTTGCCGAATTGGTCTGCAGCTCGGTGGCGCAGCTCAGCTCATCCAGCGTATCGATGATGTGCGCCGGGAAGCTCACGCTGACGTCGGCGTCGGCAGCCGTGCCGACCGTGTTGCCGCTGCACTGCACCTCGACCACGCCGCCGGGGCTGCCGAGCGGCGGCGACAGCGTCACCGCGCAGCCGACGCCACCAACGATGCTGACCGGCCCGACAAACTGGACATCGGCCGGCAGCTGATCACGCAGCACCAGCGGGTTCACCACCGCGGTGTTGGCGATATCGGCGACCAGGGTGTAGGTGTAGGGCCAGATCGCGCCCGGCGGGCGCTCCTGCTCGACCGCGCCATTGCTCTTGCGGAAGCGCAGCACGGTCGGGGTGACGCTCTGCGCCGGCGGTGAACCGATGATCGAACCGTTGCTGCCGGTGGGCGTGTCGCCGAACCGGTAGACCGGGGTCAGGCTCACCGGGTAAGCGGTGCCGACATTCGCGCCCGGCGCGATATTGAGGCAGAGGTTCGACTCCAGCGGCGGCCCGCCGGCGGTGACCGAACCCACCGGCAGCTGCAGCACCAGCAGGCGGAAGCCCTGCGGCGCGCTGACCACGGCGCTGGCGGGCGCCAGTGCGAGCGGGTCATTGAGCTGCCCGGACACCGGGAACAGCTGGTTGCTGATCACCGCCAGCGGCGCGCCGAACAGCTCCGCGCTGTTGAAGCCGAGTTCGGGCGGCAGCACCAGGCGGTAGTAGGGCCCGTAACCGGTCGCCCCGCTGTTGCTGAAGGTGGTGTCGAAGCAGAAGCCTTCGCCGAGGAAGGACTGGGCGGGCACGCCCGGGCTGGTGGTCGGCACCTGCGCGAGGGCAGCGCTCGCGAACAGGGCCAGCAGCAGGGTCAGGACACCGTGGACGGGGCCGGGCAGAAGGCTTCGCATGTGCAGCGTCTCCAGACCGGCGAAGGGAATCCGGCCGCACACGCGCGGAGCGCCGGCTGCAGGCAGCCGGCGCTCCGCGGGGACGCATGTGAACAATTGGCGAAGGACGCCGCCCTTGACCCTGCAGCCCCCTGTGGCCGCCAGCTCCGGAAATCACCGCCGGTCGCAGATGCGTTTCCGGAGCGATGCGCAGGGTAACCCGGCGATAGGGCGCCCGATTGTCAAAGATGCCGTCAGCGCGTCAGTCCAGACCTGTGGCTCAGGACTGCGCGGCGAAGAACTCCGCCATCGGCAGCGGCCGGCTGAACGCATAGCCCTGCGCATAGTCGAGGCCCAGCGCCCGCATCTGCTCGGCCAGCTCCGGGCTTTCGACCCACTCGGCCACGCTCTGGCGGCCGGTCACGCGCGCGATCTGCACGATCGACTGCACGATCGCCAGCGCCAGCGGCGAATCGGCGGCTTCGCGGACGAAGCTGCCGTCGATCTTGAGCAGATCGACCTCGAGTTTCGGCAGGTAGGAGAACGAACAGAAGCCAGTGCCGAAGTCATCGAGCGCAAAGCGGCAGCCGAGCGCGCGCAGGCTGCGGATGAATTCGACCGCACGCCCCAGATCGCTGACCGCGCCGGTCTCGGTGATCTCGAAGCACAGCCGGGTCGGCGGAAAGCTCGAGCGCGCCAGCCGCTGGCGCAGAAAGCGTGCGAAGCCGGCATCCACCAGCGAGGCCGCCGACAGGTTGATCGAGCACATGCGTACGCTGGCCGCCTTTTGAGGGTGGGCTTCCAGCCAGCCGAGGCAGCGGTCCACCACCCAGGTGTCGAGCCGCGCCGACAGTCCGAAGCGTTCGGCGGCGGCGATGAACTCCGCCGGCGGCAGCAGCTCACCGGTGAGCGGATCGCGCTTGCGCAGCAGCACCTCGAAATGGCGGCCGCTCTCCTCGCCGCGCAGCGGTGTGATGGTCTGGCAGAACAGCTCGAAGCGGTCGTGCTCCAGGGCTTCGTTGATGCGCATCACCCAGTGCATCGCCGAGGTGCGTTCGCGCACCGCCTGCTCGCTGGCGTCGGCGCGCTGCACGCGGTTGCCGCCGAGTTCCTTGGCGGTGAAGCAGGCCGCATCGACCTGGGCGAGCAGGGTGCCGGGATCGATCTCGTCTGTGTCGGCCAGCACCCAGCCGATGCTGGCGCGCGTCGAGACCAGGCCCGACTGCCAGCCGAAGCGGAAGTCGGCGATGGTCTGGCACAGCTGTTCCAGCTCGTGCACGGCCTCGCCCTCGTGCACGCCGGGCTGCAGCACGGCGAACTCGTCGCCGCCGATGCGGAACAGGTAGGCGTGTTCGGGCAGCTCGGCGCGAATCACGCCGGACAGCTCGCGCAGCAGGGCGTCACCGGCGGCGTGGCTGAGCGTGTCGTTGATGATCTTGAACTGGTCGAGATCGAGGTAGGCCACCAGCAGCGGGCGCCCGCTCGGCATCGCCAGAGCACCCCGCAGGTCCTCCTCGAAAGCGGCGCGGTTGGGCAGCCCGGTCAGCGGATCGCGCAGTGCGCGTCGCAGCATCTTCAGCGCCGCGATGCGGTTCTCGTGGATGGTGGCGGCGAGGATCTGCGGCACCACCATGGTGATGCACAGGAACACCACCAGCACCGCGCTCTCGACAGCACCGCTGGGCACCTGGAAGCCGCCGATGCCGAGTCCGGTCAGAGCGGCGACGATCAGGGCGAAGCCGGTGGTGAGGATGAAGGTCAGCAGCGGCGGAAAGCGGATTGCGCTCCACAGCAGCAGGGTCATGGGCAGCCCGGCCAGGCCCAGCGCCTGGGAGCCGCTGCGAGCGCCGACCGCGAACACCACCGCCAGCACGCCCAGACTGAGCACCGACCACAGCAAGTACTCGGGGACACCCCGGCGGATCGCGGCCTGAGGTTCGGGCGGGCTCTGCTGCAGCTGGCGACGCACTGCCGCCGCGCCCAGCAGCAGGGTGGCGGTCAATGCGATCACGCCGAACAGATCGCCGAGCATCCAGGCCAGCGCCGCCGACACACCCTGTTCGGTGCGGGCAAGGCCGGAGACGATCAGCCCGGTCGTGCCGACGGCGGCGCTGCAGAGCGCCAGCGCGAGGCCTCCCAGCAGAATCCGGAAACCGGTCTGCACGGTCAGCTTGCTGTCGGCGTCGCCCCCGAATCCGCGGTACACGGCAGCGCCGACCAGCGCGCCCAGCGCATTGGCCGCCATCGAAAAGGGCAGGAAGGTCAGCGGCACCGCCACCAGCAGCAGGTGCATCAGCAGTACCGCGGCCAGCACCGCCAGCAGCGCGCGCCGGCCCAGCAGGATCACGGCCGCCAGCGCCACGCCGGCCGGCAGCCAGATCAGGGCGACGTCGTCCGGCCCGCGAATGAAGCCGATGCTGAGCCGGGCCGCGAGCAGGTAGAGCACCAGCGTCGCCAGCAGCCAGGGCAGTGAACGGCTCAGCGGGATGGGCACGTCGCGCAGTCCTCGTCGGTGAATCGTCCTGGTCGGTGGAAGGCGCGCGTCCGGCGGCCTCGTACAGCGCGTCTCCGGCGCAGGTCCGGGGCGCGAAGATTCCGGGAAGTCCTGTGAAGGCAGCAGAAGGTGGGGTCAGGGAAAGTGCATTCGCAGCGCCGCGGGCCCGTGCGCAAAAACGCGTTGCAAGACCCGGGCCGCGGGGGCAGGGTGCTGGCCGCGGCTGCTAACATCATGGCGCTGCCGCACGCGGCATACCAGCACGCCGTGATCCGAACGCGGTCCGCCCGATCGCCGCCCCCGCCCCGACCCCAAAACACGCCGCGCCGCTGTCCCCTGTCGGCCAGCGCGGAGCCCACCCGCAAGGCCCCGAGCATGATCGAAATCACCCGCCCCGATGACTGGCACCTGCACCTGCGCGACGGCGCCGGCCTGCAGGCGGTGCTGCCGCACACCGCGGCGCAGTTTGCCCGCGCCATCGTCATGCCCAACCTGCGGCCGCCGGTGCGTACCGTGGACGAAGCCGCCGCCTACCGGCAGCGCATCCTTGATGCCTTGCCCGTGGGCGTGGCCTTCGAGCCGCTGATGACGCTCTACCTGACCGACAACACCCCGGCTGCCGAGATCGAACTCGCCGCCCGCGGCGGTTTCGTCAAGGCGGTCAAGTACTACCCGGCCGGCGCCACCACCAACAGCGACTCCGGCGTCACCGACCTGGCGCGCTGCGAGGCGGTGTTCGATGCCCTGCAGCGCACCGGCCTGCCGCTGCTGATGCACGGCGAGGTGACCGATCACACGGTCGATGTGTTCGATCGCGAGGCGGTGTTCATCGAGCGCCACCTGCAGCGCGTGGTGGAGGCGTTTCCGACGCTCAAGGTGGTGCTGGAGCACGTCACCACCCGCCAGGGCATCGAGTTCGTGCGCGCTGCACGCGAGGGTGTGGCGGCAACGCTGACCGCCCATCACCTGCTGCTCAACCGCAACGCGATGTTCAGCGGCGGCCTGCGCCCGCACGCCTACTGCCTGCCCGTGCTCAAGCGCGAGGAGCACCGCCGGGTGCTGATGGAGGCCGCGATCTCCGGCAGCCCGAAATTCTTCCTGGGCACCGACAGCGCGCCGCATGCGCGCCACACCAAGGAGGCCAGCTGCGGTTGCGCCGGCCTCTACACCGCGCATGCCGCGATCGAGCTCTACGCCGAAGCTTTCGAGGACGCCGGCGCGCTCGACCGCCTGGAGGGTTTCGCGAGCTTCTTCGGCCCGGACTTCTATGGCCTGCCGCGCAACACCGATCGCGTCCGCCTGCTGCGCGAGGACTGGCAGGTGCCCGAGACCTATCCGTTCGGCGGCGACAGCGTTGTGCCGATGCGCGCGGGTGAGAGCGTGCGCTGGCAGCTGGTGACCGGCTGAAGCGTCGGCGTCGCGCTGCGCCGGCCAGCCGTCATAGTCGTGTGGCGGCCCGTCGTTCGTGCTGGCGCGGTCGCCCACCGCCGTCGATGACCACGCGGTTGCGACCGCCCTGCTTGGCCTGGTAGAGCGCGCCGTCGGCGCGTGCCAGCCAGTCCTGCCAGGGCTCTTCCGACTGGCTCTGCGCCGCACCGATCGACACCGTGGCGCGGCCGGGCAGGCGCGACAGCCCGGCGTTGAGTTCGACCTGCAGTGCGTACAGCCGCGGCGCGGCGTCCTCCAGGCGGGCTTCCGGCAGCAGCAGCACGAATTCCTCGCCGCCGATGCGGTACACGCCATCGACCTTGCGCATGCGCTGCCCGAGCAGCTCGACCAGGCCGACCAGCACGCGGTCGCCGGCGGCATGGCCATGCTCGTCGTTGACCTGCTTGAACCAGTCGATATCGAGCACCGCCAGGACGCCGCGTCCGCCTGCGGCTTGGCGGCGCTCAAGATCGCGCTGCAGGCTGCGCCGGTTGCCGGCGCCGGTGAGTGGATCCTCGTCGGCGAGGGCCTGCAGCAGTTCGCGCTGGCGCTCCAGCCGGGTGGCCGCCAGCCAGGCGACCCAGGTCACCAGACCGCCGGTGACAAGGTAGGCGGTCCACTCGGTGCTGCTGCCGAACAGCGTGTAGTTTCCGACCAGTACCGCCAGCAGCAGAGCGCTGTTGGTCAATGCCGCCAGTCGCGGTGGCGCCAGCACGAAGCTCACCCACAGCACCAGGAAGGTCCAGTACAGGCCGGTGCGGCCAAACACGAACACGCTGCTGATCGCGGCCAGGGTGACCGCGACGATGAACACCGCACCGACATGGCGGGTGGCGGCACCGGCCGCGGCCCACAGCAGAATGCCGCCCAGGGCCAGCACGATCGCCAGGTTCACGAAGCCGCCGATCGGGTTGCCGCTGCTGAAGCGGTAGATGGCGAAGCCGCCGACCACCAGCATGCCGGCCAGACCGATCATGAAAATCAGCGCGATCCGGAATTCGCGCTCGCCGCGCGCCGACAGCGCGCTCAGCCAGCCGCTGGACGGGCTTTCGCCCGCGGACGGGGGACGATCGACAGGCGGCGGCGGGAAGGACGGTGTGGCCATGGCCAGGGCGCAGCGGCGGAGGTCCGCTGGCCCATGCAAGGCGTGGACCGCTGCGGGTCAGGGGCCTCCGACGCCGACCCGATGACGCGCGTGGCGATCAGGGGTCCGGCAGCGCGGGCGGACCCGGCCGGGCCGCCCGCTGACCGCAATCATCCGCGCTCAGCGCGGCGGCACAGCCTCGAAGCCGTCGGCGAAGACGTCGCCGGCGGGCGCATCCGGCAGCGGCCAGGCCCAAGCCCCGCGGCCGCGGGTGAACACCGCCAGCGTGGTGAAGCCGCGGTCGATGGCCATGTCCCAGATCATCACCTTGGGCAGACCCTTGTCGAAGCGCTGCCAGACCACGTTGGTGGCGAAGGCGTTGTCGGTGAAGTACAGGCCCCAGTCGGTGCCGGCGAACACCTGCTGCGGGTTCTTCGGGTTGAAGGCGACCGAGTTGGCCGGGATGTTCGGCAGGTTGCCGCTGATGTCACGCCACTCGAAGCTGGCGCAGTGGTTCTCGCAGACCAGCTGGTAGATGTGGCCGGGCCGGCCGGGCGTGTTCTGGTCGAAGCCGCCGAGCGCGGCGTAGCCGATGGCGCTGCTGCCGGGGTTGGCGGCATCGGGCACATCCAGCGCCACGTCCATCACCGGGCGGTTCGGCAGCACCGCGTTGGCGGCGGTGACATTGACCCAGCTCGCGCTGTCGGCGGTGCCCTGGTTGAGGTTGTAGCCGTACCAGACGTTGCCGTCGTTGGTGCCGGCGATCGCCGCACTCGGGGTTTTCACCGCGTGTGCGAGCTGGTTGATGAAGCTGCGGTTGCCCAGCGTGTTCTTGGTCAGCACGGGGCTGTTCGGATACCAGCTGGTGCGCGGAAGGCCGCCCTGCAGGCTCTCCCAGACGCGGTTGGTGCCGAGCATCATGAAGCCGCAGCCGGCGGCGCTGGTGCAGCCGCTGCCGGGTGCATCCAGCGCGCCATAGCGATAGAGCTCGAAAGGCATCACGAAGCTCTTGGTGTCGCTGCCGTAGGCGGCCAGTGAGGGCGTGGCGACCTCGCTGGCCGAATCCGGGCCGGTCGGCGAGACGCGGATGTTGCCGTTCTGGCTGGACCAGTACCAGCGCTGCTCCAGGACCGGCTCGATGCGGGTGTAGATGCCGTCGCCCGCATTGCGCACGTTCCACACCGCCGGCCCCTGCGCGGGCCCGTTCCAGCGCGCGTAGGAGCTTCCGTTGTCCTGGGCACCGCCGCTGGCGCCCGGCTGTGCGCTGGTGGCGAAGTTGCCGCTGATGTCGCCGGAGTAGAACTCGATGGCACCCATGCTCTGATTAAGCGAGAGGTAGGTCGGGCGGTTGGCGCTCGTGGTGCCGCCGCTGCCGAACTGCACGTTGGCGGTGACGTAGACGCCGCCGTCGGTGCCGAGCAGTACCTCGTCGCTGCTGAACCCGGTGGCGGTGGGCAGGAAGGCGGCCGCGTGATGGTCGACATGGACATTGCCATTGCCGTAGCCGCAGCTGATGTTCTGGAAGCTGGCGCCACCATTGCTCGACCGGTACAGGTCGACGCCGCTCAGCAGCACGCGCTCGGTGTTGTTGGGGTCGATCGCCAGGTGGGCGTCGTACCACATCTGCTGGCCGCCGCCGGCGGCGCTGCCGCAGCCGTTGGCCTCGACGTTGGCGGTGACCGCGGTCTGCGTCCAGCTGTCGCCGCCGTCATTGCTGCGCCAGACGCCGAGCACGTTGCTGGCCGTGGCGTGCGCCGCCATCGCGTACAGCACCTGTGGGTTCGAGGGCGCCACCGCCAGTTCGATGCGGCCGAGCACCTTGCCGCTGGGGTTGCCGTCGCCGGTACCGGCAGGCCAGCCGCTGGCCAACAGGTTCCAGTTCGCAGGGCCCGGGCAGCCGCTGGTCGGCATCGCGGTGCGGTAGACGCCGTTCGCGCCGAGATTGGCCAGGTCGGGCTGCACCGGGGTCGGGTTGCCGCGCGTGCCCACGGCCGCATACAGCCAGGTGCCTCCACCCGCCCGCGGCACCGCTTCAAGCGCGGTGATGTCCTGGCGCTGGCCGGCATGCGGATTGGTGAAGCAGGGGCCGTTCCACTGCTGGCCACCGTCATAGCTGAAGTACAGCCCGGTCTTGGTGCCGACCACCACGGTGTTCGAGTCGGCCGGACTGGTGATGACCTTGCCGATCGCCTGGTACTGCGGAAAGCCCAGGCCCGCCGAGGGCGGATAGAAGGGCGTGAAGACATCCTCGCCGAGCACGCTCCAGGTTTCGCCACGATCAATGCTCTTCAGCAGGCCAGCCGTGCCGAACGAGAACGAGCCGTAGCGCAGGTCGCCGGTGCCGGCGTACACCACGTCCGGGTTGTTGGGGTCGAGGTGCAGATCGCCGATCGCGATGCTGTTGATGTCGGGCTGGTCGGTGACGTTGCGCCAGGTGGTGTCGGCGCCGCAGCAGTTCTCGCTCTTCCACACGCCGCCGCCGTCGGCCGCGGCGTAGACGGTGTGGCGACCCTGTGCATCCGGGCCGCGCGGGTCAACCGCGATCACGTTGATGCGGCCGGTGACCCGGCCGTAGTTGCCGAAGATCTTGGGCTGCGGGCCGAGGAAGGTCCAGGCGCCGGTGGCGAGTGCGATCGGCGAGGCCGAGCGCTTGCCCAGCAGTTCGGCGAATTCGCCCTCGGGCACGCCGGAGGCCACGCGCGCATCCTCGCGTTCGGCATCGGTGTACCAGCTCGGGCTGAAATGCATGGTCGGGTAGGCCACCCGATGCGCCCAGAAGTCGCCCCCGAACGGCTTGAGATTCGGCGCAGGCACCGGCTCGGGCTGCCAGAGCAAGGCCGCGGCAACGGCCAGCGCACAGCCGATGCCGGCCGCGATCCAGGTGGTACGCATGTGAAGTCTCCCCGCAGGCTGTGACCCGAGCGAGCGCCTGGGCTCGACCCGGCGACGATGGAATCCGGTCTGCCGCACCCCCGTGCGACGGCGTCGAACGTATCCGCAATGAACAAGTCCGGGCAAGTGCTCCCGGTCATCGGGCGCTGCCGATCGGGGTGTGGGCTTGCATGGATCGGCCCGCTTGCCTCAAATGGCGGACCGCAGTCGCGCCCCCGCCGCCAAGGAATCCGTCGTCCATGAGCCGCAAGACCCGCAGCAAAACCGCGCCACGCTCCGCCCAGAACAGCCCGGCACAGGCCGCCACGCCGCGCCGCCCGCGCGAGCTCGCGCTGATCGTCCTGTCCGCGTTGGGCCTGTTGATCACCGCGTACCTGAGCTGGGGCGCGTTGTTCGGCAGCCTGCCGGCCGGCTGCGCGGAAGGCTCCAGCTGCGCGGTGGTGCAGGGCAGCCGCTGGTCGCGCTTCCTCGGTGTGCCGGTGGCGGTGTGGGGCTTTGCGACCTATCTGGTGCTGCTGTTCCTGGCCCTGTCACGCGGAAAGCCTGCGAACCGCTGGAAGCGTTTGTTCAGCGTGGCCGCGATCGGCCTTGCGATCAGCCTGTATCTGACCCTGGCCGGCCTGATCGCGCTGCAGGCGGCCTGCGCCTGGTGCCTGGCTTCGCAGGTGGTCATCCTGGCGATCTTCGTGCTGGTGCTGATGGAGCGCGAGCGTGCCGGCGCCAAACCGGCCTGGGGTCCGTGGATCGGCCAGCACGCGATCGTGCTGGCCGCGGTGCTGGGCTTCATGCATGCCAGCGCCATGGGCTGGGTCGGTCCGCGCGAAGATCCGCGTCTGGTGGCGCTGGCCAAGCACCTGGATACCACCGGCGCGAAGTTCTATGGCGCCTTCTGGTGTCCGGTCTGCCAGCAGCAGAAGGACCGTTTCGGCGCCGCCCAGACGCACCTGCCCTATGTCGAGTGCAGCCCCAACGGACGTACCGGCCCGATCGCCTTCGCCTGCGTCTCCGAGAACATCACCAACTACCCGACCTGGGTGATCCGCGGTCAGCGCTATACCGAGATCCTCGACACCGAGGAGCTTGCGCGGCGCTCCGGCTTCCGCTGGGCACCACCCGCCGAGTAGGCCACGCGCAGCCCCCGCCGCGCACCTGATCCAAGGACACGTGATGAGCGCATTGAACGTTCTCGGCCAGCCGCTGCAGCCCTGCGGCACCGACCCCATGACCGGCTGGTTCCGCGACGGCTGCTGCCGCAGCGATCCCGAGGACCGCGGCCTGCATGTGGTCTGCGCGGTGATGACCGCGCGCTTCCTCGAATTCTCGAAGTCGCGCGGCAATGATCTGTCGACGCCACGCCCGGACTACGACTTCCCGGGCCTTAAGCCCGGCGACCGCTGGTGCCTGTGCGCGATGCGCTGGATGGAGGCCTACGAGCATGGCCTCGCCCCCGACGTGGTGCTCGAAGCCACCCACTTGAACGCGCTCGGCGTGGTCCCGCTCGACGCCTTGCGCGCCTACGCCGCGGCGCGCTGAAGCCCGCATGGCCGTGCCGGCTGCCGATCTGGCTGCGCTGGCCTGGGCGCTGCGCACCCTGTCGATACCGTCGCGCCCGGCGCTGTGGATCGGCGCGCGACCGGGCCTCGACCTGCCGCCCGCCTTTGGCATTCGCGCGCAGCAGGATTTCGCGCCCTGGTGTGCGGCGCTCGCGCGCGAGGGCCATCGCTGTCTTCCGCCAGCGGCGGGTGATGGCCTGCAGGTGCCGGCTCAGCTGGAAGCGGAGGCGCTGGTCCTGCTCAGCCCGGCGCGCCAGCGCGAGGCCGCACGCGCCGAAGCCGCGCGCGCGCTCGGCGCGCTTGCCGAAGACGGGGTGCTGCTGGCGAGCGTCGCCAACGAGGCCGGTGCCCGCAGCTTCGAGGCCGATCTGCGCGCGCTGTGCCCGGCGCTGGAGGTACACAGCAAGCACAAGTGCCGGGTGCTGCTGGCTCGCGCTGGCGATCGTGACCGCGCGCGGATCGCCGCCTGGCGGGATCTCGATGCGGCGCGCCCGCTGCAGACCCAGGGCCTGCTGTCGACGCCCCTTCTGGGTGCCCCGGGCCTGTTCGCCGTCGATCGCATCGACGCCGGCAGCGCCCTGCTGATCGAGCACTTGCCTGCGACGCTCGCCGGTGCGGTCGCCGACCTCGGCAGCGGCCTCGGCGTGCTCTCGGCCGCGGCCCTCGAGCGCTGCCCGGGCATCACCTCGCTGGACCTGTTCGAGGCCAGCGCGCGTGCGGTCGCGCTGTCGCGCCACAGCCTGCGCGCGGCGCGCGTGCCGCTGCGCGCGCACTGGCATGACGTCACCCTTGGCATCCCCGGGCGCTACGACGTGGTCCTGTGCAATCCGCCCTTCCACGAAGGCGGCCGCGGCCTGCCGGCAATCGGCCAGGCCTTCATCCGCGCCGCCGCCGAGGCGCTGAAGCCCGGCGGCGAAGCCTGGTTCGTGGCCAACGCGCATCTGCCCTACGAGTCGGTGCTGGCGGAACAGTTCGGCTGTGTCGAAGCCCTGGCCACCACGCGCGGCTTCAAGCTGCTGCGCGGCCGGCGCTGATCGCCGTGCACCGGTGCCGGGTCGCGGCTGCCGGCGCGATGCGCGGCCTGTCGGCTGCCCCGGGCCAAGCTGCTACATTTCCGCCGGGCCCGTTGCGGAGCGTGCAGCAGTGAGCGAAGAGAAGCCGATCACCCTGCTGCTGGCGCGCGCCGCGCGCGGCGATCGTGAGGTCGATGACGCGCTGGCGGCGGCCGTGGTCGAACGTCTGGAGCAGATCGCCAGCCGCGAAATGGCCCTGCGCAACAACGGCGGGCTGCACGGCCTGACCATCGAGCCGGCCATGCTGGCCCACGATGCCCTGCTGAAGATCCTGGAGCAGCCGCAGGAGTTCGAGAACCGCCGGCATTTCTTCGCCTACGCCACCCAGATCATGGCCAACGCGATGATCAGCCACCTGCGCCGACGCAACGCCGCCAAGCGCGGCGGCGGCCAGATCGCGGTGACCTTGTCGGCGGTGGTCGACACCGATGCGCTCGACTTCGAGCTCGACGAGATGCCCGCCGCGCTGCGGGAGCTCGAAGCCCTGGACCGGCGCAAGGCCGATCTGGTCGGGCTGCGGGTGTTCTGGGGCGCGAGCATGGAGGAGGCCGCCGAGCTGCTGGGGGTTTCCCTGTCCAGCGCCGAGCGCGACTGGCGGTTCGCCCGCCGCTGGCTGGCGGCGCGCCTGTCCGCCGCGGCCGCCGACAGCAGTGACGCCACACCGCAGTGAAGGCTGACGCCGGCGCTTCGCGTATCCGCTGCAGAACCTGCCGGCGGTGTTCGCGGACACCGCAGGTCAGCATCGCACTGCCTGAATGGGATCGAGCATGAACGAATCCGAGCGTTTCCAGCGGCTGGAGGCCCTGTTCCACGAGCTTGACGCGCTCGACCCGCTGGCGCGCGCGTCGCGCCTGGCGAGCTTGGCCGACAGCGCGCCCGAGCTGCACGCCGAGCTGCGGGCGATGTTTCCCGACACCGGCGAGATCACCGCCCGCGCACGCGCCCTTGATGCGCTTGGCGAGGCCTCGCGCGGCAGTGCGCGCGGCGCCGAGGATCCGACCGAGATCGGTCCCTACACCCTGCTGGAGCGCCTGGGCGAAGGCGGCATGGGCCGCGTCTACCGCGCCGAGCAGTCGCAGCCGGTGCAGCGCAGCGTCGCGCTCAAGCTGATGCGGCGCGGTCTCGACGGCAGCGATGCGGTGGCGCGCTTCCTCGCCGAGCGGCAGGCGCTGGCGGTGCTCGACCATCCGCACATCGCGCGCGTGTTCGACGCCGGCAGCACCGCCGACGGCCGACCCTGGTTCGCCATGGAGTACATCGAGGGCGAGCCGATCACCCGCTGGGCCAGCCAGCGCGGGCTCGGCCTGGAAGAGCGGATCCGCCTGCTGCTGCCGGTCTGCGAGGCGGTCCAGCACGCCCACCGCAAGGGTCTGATCCACCGCGACCTGAAGCCCTCCAACATTCTGGTGATGAACGAAGGCGGCCGCGGCTTCGCCAAGGTCATCGACTTCGGCATCGCCCGTCTGATCGACCCGGCGGGGGACGGGCGCTCGCAGGTCACCCAGCTGGGCGAGCTGATCGGCACGCCCGAATACATGAGCCCCGAGCAGGCCGCGCTGGGCGCGATCGACATCGATACCCGCTCCGACGTGTACTCGCTGGGTTTGGTGCTCTACGAGCTGCTGGTCGGTGCGCTGCCGCTGTCCGGCCGGCGCCTGCGCGCGCTCGGTTTCGAAGCGATGTGCCGGGAAATCCGCGAAGGCGACACGCCGCGGCCGAGTCGCTTCCGCGCCGAGGCCGACGGCGCCGATCCGGTCACCGCGCGCTGGCGCGCCCGCCTGCGCGGCGACCTCGATTCGGTGCTGCTGAAGGCGCTGGCCAAGGACCGCGAGCAGCGCTACGGCAGCGCCTCGGAGCTGGCCGACGACCTCAAGCGCTATCTGGACAACCAGCCCGTCCGCGCGCAGCCGCCCTCGCTGCGCTACCGCGCCGGCAAGTTCATCCGTCGCCATCGCTGGCCGGTGGCGATGGCGGCCAGCCTGACGCTGGCCTTGATCGTCGGCGTGGCGGCGGCGTCCTACGGCCTGGTCGAGGCCCGTCGCGCGCAGGCACAGGCGCTGGCGGCAGCCGAGCAGGCCGAGCAGTCAAAGCAGGTCGCCGAGCGCACGGCGCAGTTCATGGTCGGCCTGTTCCAGGCCTCCGATCCGCGTGAGAACCCCGGATTGAACCTCGACGCGCGCACGCTGCTCGAACGCGGCGAGCAGCGCGTGCAAACCTTCGAGGGCGCGCCTGCGGTCAAGGCGCGCCTGCTGGAGTCGCTGGGCGATGTCTATTTCGCGTTGGGGGCCTTCGACCGCGCCGAGCCGCTGCTGCTGCAGGGCATCGAGCTGCTCCGTGCGACTGCGCCAGTGGACGCGCAGCGCCTCGCCAGCCTGCTCGATCGCCAGGCCGGCCTGCTGCGCGACCGCGGCGACAACGGCGCTGCCGAGACGCTGCTGCGGGAAGCACTGCAGGTGATGGAGACTGCTGGCCTCAGCCGCGATGTCGGCTACGGACGCAGCCTCAACAGCCTCGGCATCCTGCTCAGCCGCAGCGGTCGGCTCGATGAAGCCGCGGAGACCCTCCAGCGCAGCATCGATCTGACCCTGGCCCTGCCCGCGCTGGACGCCGAAGCCGGCAAGGTGGCGCTGGCGCGCCTGCCGAACGCGCGCGCCAACCTGGCCGGCGTGCTCCATCGCAAGGGCGACTACCTCGGTGCGCGCGCCGCCACCGAAGCGGCGCTGGCCCAGGCCCTGCAGGATCTGCCCGAGAACCACCCCTTCGTGGGCGGGATGTACAACAACCTCGCGCGTGCGTCCGAGCAGCTCGGTGATCTCGGCCGCGCGCTGGTCGAGGCCCGCCGCACCGTGCGCATTGATCGTGAGCTCTACGCTGAGGACCATCCCAACCTCGCGCAGTCACTGCTGCTGGAGGCGCAGGTGCTGGCGCGGCTGGGCAAGCCGCTTGAAGCGACCGCCGGCCTGCGTGAGGCCGAGCGCATGCTCGCTGCGACCGCCGGGCGCGACAGTCCGGCGGCGCGCATGGCCCGCCAGGTGCTGGCCCAGCAGCTGGCGCGCGCGGCAGCACCGGAAGAAGCGCTGTCGCTGTTCGCTGGACTGATCGCAAGCGCCCAGCCTGCGCAGCCATCGGAGACACGTCCCGACTGGCTGGCCATGCTGCGCTGGGCGGCGCTGGCGGAGCGTCGCTCGGGTCGTCCCGAGGCCGCCGCAGCGCTGCTCCAGCGCGGGCTCGACGCGGTCCGCGCGGCGGCGGCAGCCAGCCTCGCCGGAGAGCACGCCCAGCTGCTGCTGGCGCTGGCGCTGGTCGAGCAGGCGCAGGGCGAGCGCGGTGCAGCACAGCAGACCTTCGAACAGGCGCAGACCCTGGCGGGCTGTGACGCGCGCGCGCTGTGCGAACGGCTGGACGACCCGCGCAAGGGACAAACGCGCGCCGCCTGGCTGGCGCAGCAGGGCGAGCCGGCGCTCGCGCTCGATCTTCTCGAAGCCACGCTGGAGAGCCGCTTCTGGCAGGCCGACCTGCTGTCGACGCCGGACGTCGCGGTGCTTGCCGCCGAGCCCCGGTGGCAGCCCTTGCAGGCGCGCCTTCAGCAGCGTCTGCAGAGCGCCCTGCAGGAAGCCGGCGGCCCTTGAAGCCGGTCGGCTGCATCGGCGCAGTCATGAACGGTCGAAGGCCCTACGCGCGAAGGCGGCCACGTGCACGCCGACTCAGGGCAGTGCGAGCCGCCCGCAGCCGTCGCCTGATGTCCCGCAGGGGCGGACGCCGAGACTCCGCTACCCCGGCCCCGGCCTGCCTGGTGCGCACGTCCGCGCCTTCCGTCGATACCCGACCCTGCAGTTCCCGAAGATGCCGGGACAGGCGAGCCCCACCGCTTGCTCGCCGCTAGCCCGCCTGCGCGCTTGCCAAACGCACCACGAACACGCCCCCGGGTCCCGGTGCAGCCAGCGGCGTGCCGCTCACCAGTTCTTCTCCGGGGCTCATCACGACCGTGCCCGCATCGAGGTCCACGGCATAGGCACTCATCCGGCGGCGCCAGGCTTCGGGCGGATTGAGCACGGCATCGAGAGCCCATCCGCTCTCGCCGGGGCGGAAGGCATACGCCACGCCCGCGTTCAGCAGTCGACCATGCGCACCGGCGACGACCACGCCGTCGTCGGCGGCGACCCAGTGGCCGAACATGTCGAGCGTGCGCCCGGTGGGCAGGCTCAGGGTCTGCGCCGGTTGCCAGCGACCGTCAACCTCGCGGTACAGATAGGCCACGCCGGTATCGCGCTGCGCACCATCGGCGCGCAGCGCCCCAGCCACCAGCAGCTCGCCGTCGAGTGCCACCGTGCGGGGAAAGCCGATGTCGGATGCAGGCTCGTCGATCCTTTGCGCGAGCTGCCAGCCAGAAGCGCTGCGTCGATACGACAGCAGCGCGCCGGCACCCATCGCCGAGACCACGAGGCGATCGCCCCGCAGGTCGAGGTGGGCACCGAATCCCGCGTGGCGCGCCATCCCCGTCTCGGCCAGCGATTTCTCCTTCAGGGGTGGCGGAACCAAGAGGTCGTCCGGACGTTGCAGCACACCGGCAGCCTGCCAGCGCCCGCCATCACGCTGGAACAGATGCACCGCGCGGTTGTCGCCCCAGCCACCCGGCACCAGGCCTTCGGCCTCACCCACCGCGAGGGTGTCGCCATCGATCGCCAGCGCGGCGCCGAAACCCGCGCTGTCGCGCGGCTGCGCCATATGCAGGGTCTGCGCGAGTTCCCATTGACCGGCTGCGCGCCGATAGACGTGGACCGCGCCCGTCACCACGCCATCCTTACCCCGCCAGTCCGTTGGTCGCGCACGCAGGCGGCTGCGGCCGGTTGCAGCGCCTGCATGCCGCCGTAGCGAACACCTTCGTTGGCCTGCCTCATTCGAAGCTGTTGCTGAACAGCCGCGAGGTCTCGATTCCAGCATCGATATTGGTCGTGCTGATCACACTCGACGCAAAGGTGTAGACGTTGGTGAAACCGAGCGCGCCGCCGGTCGGGTTGATGTCGCTGTCGGTGAGATCGCTGGGGGGCGCGTCGAGCGGCGAGAAGGTGTCCCCCACCGTCGGCAGCACGACCCGCACGCGGTAGTCTCCGGCTCCCGGCGCCTGCAGAAGGTAGCTGCCGGTCGCGCTGCTGGTGGTCGAATCCAGCACTTGGGTGCGTGCGGCATTCCACAGCTGGACGATGACCCCCGCCAGTCCCGGCTCGCTGGCATCCTGCACGCCGTCCCGGTCGACATCGTTCCAGATGAAGTTGCCGATATTGATCGGCGCACGCACGATGCCTGCATCGACGCTGGTCAATGCGGTGGTTACAGCCAGCACATCGGTGTACGAGGCTTCGGTGCCGCCCGGATGGATGTCGCTGTCGAGCAGGTCCGATGCGCCGACGTCCTTGGGCGAATACGCATCGGCGCTGCTCTTGAGCACGCGCACGCGGTAGCTGCCGGCCCCCGGCGCCTGCAGCGCGTAGTTGCCCGCAGCATCGGTGGTGGTGGTGCGCAGCGTGAGCGTCCGCGACGCGTCCCACAGTTCGACCGCCGCGCCGGCGATGCCCGGCTCGTTGCTGTCCTGGATGCCGTCGCCGTCGTAGTCGTTCCAGACGCGATCGCCGATCGCGACCGGTGCACGCACGATGCCGGCATCGTGGATCGTGGTGCTGACCACGCTGGATGCCAGCGTGATCGTATCGGTGAACCCGATCAGGCCGCCGGCGGGGTTGATGTCGCTGTCGGTCAGATCGTTGGCGCCCGCGTCTTTCGGCGAGAAGGCGTCGCTGGAGAGTGGCAGCACCACGCGCACCCGATAACTTCCCGCACCCGGTGCCAGCAGGGTGTAGTTGCCGCTCGTATTGGTGGTCGTCTGCGCGATCAGCATGGTGCGCGCGTCGTTCCACAGCTGCACCGTGACGCCGCTCATGCCCGGCTCGTTCGCGTCCTGGATGCCGTCGCCGTCGACGTCGTTCCAGACGAAGTTGCCGACGTTGATCGACGTCACGCCCGCCTGCGCGCCGGACGCAAGGCAACCGATCGCGAACACGCCGAACAGCCTCATCGCCAGGTTCCGCATGTCTGACTCCCGCCTGCCGGTTGCCGGTCAATCTAGCAGGTCCATGCGCGAGCCCAGCGCTCGGCCCATGGACGCAGGCACCTCGTGTCCTGCAGGAGGCGGATGAAGCGGGCGCACAGGATGCAGAGCGCGAGGTGACGCGTGCGTCGCTCGCGACGCAGGCGGCGTGCACACCGACTCAGGGCAGTGCGGGTAGCGCTGGCGAGACGTCAGCGATCGCCGCCAAGGCTGCGGAATTTTCCGGCGGGCGCTGCGGCGCGTCGCTCGGAGCCAGCGCCGCTGCGCGGCCTTCGAGCGCCTCCAGCGCATGCCGATAGCCGGCCTCGACGATCGCGTCGAAAGCGCCGACGTCGGTCATGCCGAAGCGCTGCACCGGTGGCCGCAGCAGCAGGTCGGCGGCGGCGGCCTGGGCTTCGACGCGGGCGGCGCCGCCGGCCTCCAGCGACTTCAGCACCACGGTCGCGAGGCCCGGCACCGGCAGGCGCCGTCCGCACAGCCGCGCCCATACGCGCTGGACCGTGCCCGGCACCTGCTCGAAGGGCACCTGCCGGCGCTGGCGGTTGCCGAGGTCGACGGCGATCACGCGTCCGACCGGCAGCGCCCGCATCTGCGCTACCGGCAGGTTGTCGAGCACGGCGCCGTCGACCGCGAGCTCGCCGTCCACCACGGCCGGCGGCAGTACGCCCGGCAGCGCGGCCGAGGCGCGCAGCGCGCGCCACAGCAGTCCGCGCCGGTGCAGATTGGGCGTGCCCGAGGCGAGGTTGCTGGACACGCAGTAGAACGGCAGCGGCAGGTCTTCGATGCAGCCGGGCAGGTGCGAGCGGATCAGCGCCTCCATGCGCGCACCGCGCAGCACCGCCACCAGCGGCAGGGTGAAGTCCGAGAACGGCCGCCCGCGGACGAAGGCCTCGCGGGCGCGGGCGATCGCCTCGTCCGGCGGCCAGCCCTTGGCGATGGCCGCGCCCATGATCGCGCCGATGCTGGTGCCGCCGACGAAGTCGACCGGCTCACCGGCCTCGATGAGCGCGCGGTACACGCCCAGATGGGCGAAGCCGCGCGCCGCACCGCCGCCGAGCACCAGGCCCTGGGCCTCGCCGCGCAGCACCCGCAGCAGGCGCGCGAGGTCCTGCGGGCAGCCGGAGCGCACGTGCAGAAGCGCGTCGAGCGGACGCGCCGACAGCCAGGCCTCGCTGCCCGCCAGCGGTTGGTCGCTGCCTGCCTGCAGCAGCACCAGCAGTCGGCGTACGCCGCTCGGCGCGGCTTCAAGCTGCTGCAGCGGTGCCTCCCAGGGGCGCAGCGAAGGCGCCGCGGTGGCATCGGCCACCATCAGCACGGTGTCAGCCTGGCGCAGGCAGAAGCCGTTCCAGTCGCGCGCGTCGGCGCTGTCGGCGGCTTCGCCGTGCAGGCACAGGGCGCGGCCCTGCATCTCCTGTGCGGCCAGCCACTGCGCCAGCCCGGGATCGCTGCCGCGCGCGGACTGCGCCCAGTGGCACGGCGCGCCCTCGGCGAGCAGGGCGTCGCGGCGCAGCCCGAGCATCGGGGTCTGCGTGCGCAGCAACCGTTCGATCTCGCTGCAGAAGCCCAGCACCCGCGAACTGGCATCCAGCGGCAGCAGGCTCAGGCTGCGCAGACGCGACGGCGGCGGCGTCGGCGCCAGGCTGTTGGCGTGCAGTCGTTCCGCCAGCAGGGCGGCCAGCTCAAGGCCGAGCTCGGGCAGCGCCTGGCTGGCCGTCTGCAGTGCGGCCCGGTCGAGGCGCAGCAGACGGCTGTCGCGGGCGGCGCGCACGCTGGCGCTGCGCGGCTGGCCGGACAGCAGGGCGGCTTCACCCACCCAGTGTCCCGGCAGCAGCTCGCCGAGCAGGCGCGGCGGGGTGTCGCCGGCGGACTCCGTCCAGGCCTGCAGCCGGCCCTGCAGCAGCACGTACACGGCGTCGCCGGGTTCGCCCTGACGGAACAGCCAGCATCCGCCCTGCAGGTCGAATGCGCGCGCACCGGCGGCCTGCAGCGCCTGCAGGCGCGGTGCTGACAGCAGCGGCGGCGAGGCTTGGTTCGACGCCGCCGCGCTCATGCCTCGGCTCCGGCCAGCGTGGTGGGCGCTGCGATGTCGTGCAGGGCGCTGGCCGTGCTCAGCGCCTGCGCCGAATGCAGGCCTTCGAGCAGGGCCGGCACCTGGCCGAGACTGGCCTGCAGTTCGGCCAGGTCGGTGCGGTCGAAGTGCGCGCGGCCGAGCGGATTCAGCACCTGCGCCACGCCGATCACGCGTCCACCGCGGTCCCGCACCGGCGCGCACAGCAGGGCGCGGGTGCGGTAGCCGAGCTGACGGTCGACGGCCGGGTTGAAGCGTGGATCGGCGTAGGCGTCGTCGATGCGGACCGGCTCGCCGCTCAGGGCCACCGCGCCGGC
>JBIJCA010000101.1:0-14346 GCA_044344935.1 Aquimonas sp.
TTTCATAACGCTTCAGGTTGCTATTTTTCGGCGAGCGCTGTGGATTTACTTGGGGGCGTCTGCTGGACTCCTTTTGTTTGCGCAAGTGATCATATCCAGATGGAGCCTCAGGCCACTCAGGTTCGTGATTGCAGAAGTTGAGCGTGTCGAGAAAGGAGATGTGAGCTCGCTGCGCGGGCGTTACCCGCGTGAGCTCGCTCTGCTAACCAACAACATCAACGAGCTGATCGAGAGCGAGCGCGAACACCTGATCCGATACCGCAACACGCTCGGCGACCTCGCGCACAGTCTGAAGACGCCGCTCGCCGTCCTGCGCACGCGCATCGAGAATGGCAGCAATGACGACATGGACGGCCTGCGTGAGGACGTGCGCTCGCAGGTCGCTCGGATGGACGGGATCGTCGCCTATCAGCTGGCGCGCGCGGCAACTACTGGACACCAGGTCTTCGCCGCGCCAATTGCGATCGACCCCCACGTCGAATCGCTGGTGCAAAGCCTGGAGAAGGTCTACGCGCGCAAGAACGTGCTCTGCGAGTTCGATCTCGACCCCACGGCGCGCTTCTACGGCGAGCTGGGCGACCTGCTTGAGCTGCTGGGCAACCTGCTGGAAAACGCTTTCAAGTGGGCCAACCACCGTGTCCTGCTGTCGACGCAGACACTCACGGTGGCGCCGCAGCGGCGCGCGGGCCTTCTGATCTCGGTCGAGGACGATGGCCCCGGCATTCCCCCGGAGAAGGTCGAGCATCTGCTGCAGCGTGGCGTGCGCGGCGATGAACGCGTGCAGGGACACGGCATCGGTCTGTCCATCGTGCAGGACATCGTGCGCGCCTACCGTGGCGAGCTGTCGGTCGAGCGCTCAGATGAACTCGGCGGTGCACGCTTCGTTCTGCGCTTCTCGCCAGCAGGCTGATCGCAGGACTTGCAGAGCATTCCTGCCGTCCGCAGAGCGCTGCGGGAAATCGCGCTGAATGCCTACGTTCGTGGAGATTTGCCGTCCACCTCGGGGCGCTCAGGTCGATCGCTCTCGAAGGGCGATGGGCCATAGAACGCCCGCAGGTGCGCTGCGACTGTGGGCAGTGTTTCGCCCAGCACAGGCGAAGCCGAGAAATGGTATTCGCTGACGACCGCGAAGAATTCTTCGGGGGCGGTCGCAGCATATGGATCGATCAGCGTGTCCTGCCCGGCCTCCACTTCGGCACAGAGCGAGTCGAAGGCGGACTGGAAATCCCGAGCCCATGCCTGGCGCCGGTTGGCAGGCAGCGGGGGGGTGCCGTCGAGAATGCCGTCACGCAGGTCGAGCTTGTGGGCGATCTCATGGGCAACCACGTTGCAACCGGACTCTGGCTCGTCCTGATCCAGCAGGAGATCTTCCCAGGAAAGGATCAGCGGTCCCTCGCTCCAGGCCTCGCCGGACAGTTCCTCTTCCCATTCGTGCAGGACGCCGGTGGGCTCGTCGAGTTCGCTGCGGCGAACCCGGAATGCGCCGGGGTAGACCACGACTTCCCGCCAGCCGGCGAGCCAGTGCCCGCCGAGTTCAAGCACCGGCAGGCAGCACAGGCACGCGATGAGCGCGCGCTCGGCAGGTGAGAGCTCGAGCCCCTGCACGGGCGTGATCGACTTGCGTTCAAGAAATCCGGCAGCCAGACGCCGCAGGTCTTCCGCGCGGTCCGCTGCAAGGGACTGGAGCAGTGGACTGCGCTCGCGGGCTGGGCGCCACAGGCGATCAGGAAGAGGATCGTGGATCCGTGGTCGAGACCACCAGCGACTGAACATGGTGGGTTCGTCCGTATCTGACTTGAGCACGAAACGTAAAGCGACAGCAGCGATCTGGCGGCTTCCCGAAACGGCAGCGGCTGTTGCGAAGCCCCTTCCGTCCTGCTGTCAGCGCACCATGCCGGGGAGGAATGCGTTCCAGCGCGAACTCGGCTTGGAAGACGGCGGGACCGAAACGTCGCCCCCGGCTTGCGGGTTTGGCCGCGACGCGGGGCCGCCGGAGCCGACGGACTGCAGCCCGGCCGGCGTCTCCGCGGCTTCGATCACGAGTTCGACCGGTTCCTGAGCCAGCGCAGCCGCTGCCGGGACCTCGGCGCTCTGCGCGCTGCCGCACTCCGGTTCGGCACTCTCCATTGGCAGAACTTCCACCGCACTCGCCGTCGTGGCAACAGACAGCCAGATCAGCGAGGCGCTCAGCATCGTGCGGGTCAGGGACATGTGCGTTCCTTCGACGAGAAGCTACCGGAGGGTCAAGGTCGCACGGGTGCGCTTGATCCGCGAGGTGAAACAGGAGGAGCCGCCTTACAACGGGGCTCAGTTACCTCTTCGAGTGTAGCGCGTGCGCGTTTCGGAAAAGTGAGGAAATGTCAACTGCAGGTCTGACGACCGCGCGCTGCCGCAGCGCAGCGTGACCTGCCCGGGCGCTCTGGCATGCTCCTGGCATGGTTGCCGTCCTACGTCCCCGCGCCCTGCAGGCGCCCGTCACTGCCGCGCAGATGCGTCGCGCCCTGATCGCCGGCATGCGCCGTGTGATTGAGCGCCGAGAGCTGCTCGATCGGATCAACGTGTTTCCGGTACCCGATGGGGACACCGGCAGCAATCTCGCCTTCACGCTGAACAGCGTGCTGTGCGGAAGCCTCAGTCGTCGCTGCGCGTCCATGGGACAGCTGTTGCGCTCGGTCGCCGAGGATGCCGTCGACGGCGCCCGCGGCAACTCCGGTGCGATCCTTGCCCAGTTTCTTTCGGGTGTCTCCGAGCGCGTAGCCGATGCCGAGGTTCTGCAGCCGGCGGAGCTCGCGGATGCGGCCTCCGCGGGCGCGGACGCGGCGCGCAAGGCGCTTTCCGAACCTCGCGAAGGCACCATCCTGAGCGTCATCCGTGCCTTTGCCGATGGCTTGGGCAAAGCCAGCCGCGATGGCGCGCGGGATCTCCGCGAGGGCTTCGAGCGCGCGCTTGATGCGGCCCGTACGGCGCTCGCCGACACGCCGCGGCAGCTCGCCGTGCTGCGCAAGGCGGGCGTGGTCGATGCGGGTGCGCAGGGGTTTGTCGACCTGCTGGAGGGGATTGCCGAGTACCTGCGCAGCGGCCGGCTGCGGGTGGCTGCGCGCGTCGAGCACCTCGATGACATTCCCTTTGTCGGTGCCGATCTGCACGACAGTGTGGATCCGGCGCACCGCTGGTGCACTGAATGCCTGCTCAGCGGTGAGGCCCTCGATTCGGACGCGCTTCGCGCGCGTTTGGCGGAACAGGGTGCCGACTCCGTGGTGATCGCCGGCAGCCGGCAGCGCGTCCGCATCCATGCGCATGTCGGCGAACCCGCGCAGCTGTTCGAACTGGCCGCAGGATTCGGTCGGGTCAGCGCGCATAAGGCCGAGGACATGCTGGCGCAGCAGCGTGAGGCAAGTCGCGACCAGGCGGTGGCCGTGGTCACTGATTCCGGCGCCGATTATCCGGCTGACCTCGCCCTCCGTCTCGGTCTTTCCGCGGTGCCCGTGCGGGTGTCGTTCGGAGAGGAGGAATTCCTCGACAAGGTTTCGATGAGCGCCGCCGAGTTTCATCGACGGCTGAAGACCAGCGCTGTTCCACCCAAGACATCGCAGCCTCCGCCGGGCGACTTTCGCCGGCAGTTCGAAACTCGGCTTTCGCATCATCGCGAGCTGGTCTACGTGGGGATATCGCGGGCGCTGTCCGGCACGCTCCAGGCCGGTGAGTCGGCCGCAGCCCGCGTCGCTCCCGCGCGCATCCGTGCGGTCGACTCCGGTCACGCCAGCTGCGGCCAGGCTCTGCTGGCGATCGCGGCTGCTGAAGCGGCCGCTCGCGGTGCTTCGGCGGCTGAAGTCGCCGCGGAGGTCGAGGCTCTGCGGCCGAAGGTACAGACCTGGGCCGTGACTAGAGATGTCAGCTTCGCGGTGCGTGGCGGCCGCCTGCCTGCCTGGGCGGGGCGCCTGGTCGCTGCGCTGGGCCTGACCCCGATCGCGCGTGCGAAGCCGAACGGGCGGCTTGCCGTCGTGGGTGCCTTGGCGGGCGGGCCGAGCCGTGCGCCCGAGCGCTTCGCGCGACACCTGTTGAAGCGCCTCGACCGGTCGCGACGCTGGCGCTTGCTGGTTGGCCACGTGGACTGCGAGGCTGATGCCAAGCGCCTTGAGCTCGAGCTTCGCGAAGCTCTGAAGGCTGACAGTCTGGGCGTGGTGGAAGTCGGCCCTGCGATCGGCGCGCACGCCGGCACGGGTGCCTTGGTGGTCGGCCTGCTCGACCTGGGTCCGTGCGAACGGCCGGCAGGTGGTCCGGAATGAAGATCCAGCGCACGTCCGTTCGGGCGCAAGGCCAGACGGGCCGGACTCGCACATGCGGGCGCTGCACGCCACACTAGCCACATGACGGATGCTCTGATCGCGCTCGCGTTGGCCTATCTGCTGGGTTCGCTGTCCGGAAGCCTGCTCCTCGGCAGGTTTATCGGTGTCGATATCCGCGCCAGTGGCAGCGGCAATGCAGGTGGCACCAACGCTTTCCGCACCCGGGGGTGGCGCTTCGGCCTTGCCGTGGTGCTTATCGATATCGGCAAGGGTGCGCTGGCTGCCTGGCTGGGCCTGCGGCTGTGGATGGAGGGATCGGGCTTGAGCGCGATCGATCTGGCGGGGGCATGTACGGTTGTGGCGGCGGTCGGCCATACCTGGCCGGTGTTTTTCGGGTTCCGCGGCGGCAAGGGTGCCGGCACTCTGGTGGGCGGGCTGTGCGTGGCTTGGCCCTTGAGCGTGCTGCCGGTGTTTCTGATCTGGCTGAGCTGCCTTGTGCTGAGTGGCTACGTTGGCTTGTCGACGATTCTCGCAGCAGCCACGCTGATTCCTCTTGCGCTCTGGGCCGCGCCGCAGCAGCTCGTTTTTGCGCTTGTCGCGGCCGGCCTGATCGCGTTCACCCATCGCAGCAATGTGGTCCGCCTGTGGAACGGAAGCGAGCATCGCTTCGAGCGCGTGCGCCTGTTCAGACGACGCCCGCACTGATGGGGCGCGTGTTGCCGGACGCCGCCGGATCCAGCGAGTCGCTGGCGCGCAGTCGCCTTGTTTCCCTCGACCCCTCCCCGCCGCAGCTGCGCTGGGTTCAGACAACGGCGTCCACCAACTCGGACCTGCTTGCCGGAGGTTTGCCGCCCGCGGAGGGGGTGGCGTTGGTTGCCGAGCAGCAGAGCGCAGGTCGCGGACGCCTGGGGCGCCGCTGGCAGGCCTTGCCCGGTGCCAGTCTGTGCCTCTCGGTGGCGCTGCAGTCTCCTGGCGGTGCGGCCTCATTGGCCGGTGCAAGCCTCGTGGCGGGGGCGGCTGTTGCCATGAGCCTACGGGCGCTGGGTGCGCGCGAAGTCGGACTCAAATGGCCCAATGACCTGTGGGCGCGGGAGCGCAAGCTCGGGGGACTGCTCCTGGAACTGGGCGGCCAGGCCGATCGGACCTTCGTGGTCGCTGGCGTCGGCCTGAATGTCTCGCTGCCAGAGGAATTCGCGCCCGGGCAGGCGTGGATAGATCTGTCGCGGCTGGGCCTGCGGGTCGATCGCGTTGAGCTCGCCTGCGCGCTCGTGCTTGCCTTGCGCCGGCAGTTTCTGAGACTGCAGAGCGAGGGTCTGCCGGCGCTGCTGCTCGACTGGCAAGGGCTGGATTGCCTGCACAACCGCCGCGTGCGGATGTGCGCAGGCGAGGAGGTCCGCGAAGGCGTGGCGATGGGCATCGCCAGCGATGGCGGGCTTCGCGTGCGGCACGCCGATGGCGAACGCGTCTGGTACAGCGGCGAAGCCAGCTTGAGGCCGGCGTGAAGCCGCTGCTGCTGCTGGATCTGGGCAATACCCGCCTGAAGTGGGCGCTGGGCCGATCGACGGAGGAGCCCGCTTCCCGCCTGGACTCGACGGCTTCGTCTTCTGCAGTGGGCTGGCAGCTCGGCGAGGTGGGCGCGCTGGCCCATGCCGACCCCCACTTCAATGCGGAGCTTGAGCTGGAACTGCAAGCCCTGCCGGAGGTTTCGGCTGTGCATCTGGTCGCCGTGACTGCTGAAGCCAAGGTCGAGGCCGTTCTCCAGGCGGTCAACGCGCATGTCCGCAGCGACGCGCCGCAGCCTCGTCGCGCACGTACCCAGAGCAGCGCCGCCTATGGCCCAAACCGCATGCATCGTCTGATCTGCGCCTATCCGCAGCCCGACCATCTCGGGGCCGATCGCTGGCTCAGCCTGCGCGGAGCCCTGGCGCTGGTGGAGCCTCCGGTGCTGGTTGCCGGGGTCGGCACCGCCCTCACGCTGGATGCAATCGACGGCTCAGGCAGACATCTGGGCGGCCTGATCGCGGCGGGTATCGCCGGCATGCGCGAAGGCTTGCTGGGGCGAGCGCCCCATCTGGTGGTGGGGTCGGCTGGGCCAAGACCGTCGCATTTCTGGGCGGACGACACTGCGCCTGCAGTGGGGCTCGCACCCTGGCAGGCCGCAGCGGGTCTGGTTGAGCGCGCAGCCCGGAGAATGCAGTCGGATCTGGGACAAGCACCGGTAGTGCTTCTCGCCGGCGGCGATGCATGCACCCTGGCGCCGCTTCTGGAATGGCCCTGCCGCGTAGAGCCGGATCTGGTCCTGCGTGGTCTGCTGGAGTCCACTCTGGATATCTGAGCTGAGCTGAGCTGAGCTGAGCTGAGCTGAGCTGAGCAACGCGGCAGCTGCGCAATCGGCACCCCTGCTATCCTCCGCGACCTCCGCTGCCCGGGTTATGACGCTTCCCATGCTGTCGCGCGCGCTCGTCGTTCTTCTTGTGGTCATGAACCTCGGGGTGGCCGTGTGGTGGTTCCTGCGCCCCGAGCATGAGCCGCGCCGCCTCGCGCCGACGGAACCGGCTGTCGCCGGGCTAGAGATGCTCAGCGAGCTTGAAGCCCGTGCGGTGGTCGGTGAGTTGGCGGAAGCGCCGCAGCCAATTGCGCCGAATGCCGATGCGGTGTGCCAGCGCATCGGTCCCTTTCTGACCCAGGCCGACCTCCGACGTGCCGTCGGCGCGCTGACTCCGGTGGTGCAACGGATCCAGTTCCTGGAAACACGCGCCCGTGCCAGCCGCGGCTATTGGGTCTACATGCCTGCCCAGGCCAGCCGTGATGCAGCACTTGCTACTGCGCGCGAGTTGGCCGCGCGGGGCCTGCGCGACTACTACGTCGTTACCGCCGGCGATCGCCAGAATACGATTTCGCTGGGGCTGTTCCGCGAGATCTCCAACGCCCGCCAACGGCAGGCCGACGTGCAGGCGATGGGCTTCTCTGCCGAACTGGGTGAGCGTACCGAGGAGATTGCGCAGTATTGGATCGACATCGCCGCCGACCCCGGCTTCAGCTGGCGCGCGCAGCTCGGCGGGTATGCCGGCGTGGAGTCGCGTTCGATCGATTGCGAGGCTTGAAGATCGGCCGAAGCGGCGGGCCCGCATGGGGGTGAGGAGGCTCGCCGGTCGAGCTGAGCCTCGAAGCGCTTCGCGGCGCTCCGGTGTGCCATCCCCGGGGCCGAATCCCAAAATGATCACGATCGCGCCGATGGGGCGACGAATCCTGACGCCAAGACGCTACAATCGTGGTCCCGTGCCGGCATAGCTCAGCTGGTAGAGCAACCGCCTTGTAAGCGGTAGGTCGTCCGTTCGATTCGGACTGTCGGCACCATTCTCGCAGCCCCTGCTGCCCGATCGAACCCTCTGTGGCCCAAGACACGTGAGCATCGACGGATTCGACTCCCTGCTGGCTCTGTATCGCCTGGCCTTGAAGGACAAGCGCCAGAAGCTGCGGCGCTACATGGCTTCAATCCGCGAAGCGCAGAGCAGCGAGGCGGCCGAAGCCGATGTCACCGAGCTGCGCGGCATGCTGCACAAGATGGCCGGATCGGCGGGGGCCTACGGCTTTCCCGAGGTCAGCGACAAGGCGCGCGCCCTCGAACGCCAGTGGATTGCGTGGCTGAAATCACCCTCGGAATCCAGGCGACCCGCGCAGGCACTGTGTGCCGAGTTGCTGACCCCCACACTTGAACTGCTGGTGCTGATGGACAAGGCGATCGCCGCCGCCACCCGCGCCGCCGAGGAGCAGGAATGAGCGCTGCACCCCATCGATTTCCTCCGGTCAGCCTGATCGGCGCCCCCACTGACATCGGTGCGGGTCATCGCGGTGCCTCCATGGGACCGGAAGCCCTGCGCGTTGCTGGCCTCGGCGAGGCGCTGGTCGCGCGTGGGCTGCAGGTCCATGATCGAGGCAACCTGCGCGGCCCATTCAACCCCTGGCAGCCGCCGCACGAAGGCTATCGTCACCTTGAGCAGGTAGTCGAATGGAATGCGGCAGTCATGCACGCGGTGGAAGCCGAGCTCAAGGCCGGGCGCATGCCGATCCTGCTGGGCGGTGATCACTGTCTCGCGATCGGCTCGATCACCGCGGTGGCCAAACACGTTCGCGCGCAGGGCAGGAAGCTCCGAATCGTCTGGCTTGACGCGCACGCCGATTTCAACACTTCCGAGCTGACCCCCAGCGGCAATGTCCACGGTATGCCGGTGGCCTGCCTGTGCGGCTTCGGCCCGCGAGCCCTGACCCATCTCGGTGGCAGCATCCCGGCGATCAGTCCGGAGCAGGTCAAGCAGATCGGGATTCGTTCGGTCGATGAGGGCGAACGGCGACTCGTTCATGAGGCCGGGCTGGACATCTACGACATGCGCTACATCGACGAAGTCGGCATGAAGCGGGCGATGGAAGAGGCGCTGGAGGGGCTGGATGAAGACACCCATCTGCACGTGAGTTTTGACGTGGATTTTCTCGACCCGGGCATCGCCCCCGGCGTCGGCACCACGGTCGAGGGTGGGCCCAATTACCGCGAGGCCCAGCTGGTGATGGAGATGATCGCCGACACCGGTCGGATGGCCTCTCTGGATATCGTCGAGCTGAATCCGGCATTTGACGAACGCAACCGCACGGCGCGCCTGGCGGTGGATCTGGTCGAAAGCCTGTTCGGCAAGTCGACCCTGATGCGTGATCCGCAGCGCGATCCGCGTTGATCCGTCATCGAGGCGGCTGAATCGTTTGTCGCGGCGGCGCTGACGCCGCGTGCGGTGCGCTGCTAGTCTGCCGCCCCCCGGGCCACACCCCGTGGCCTCTGTGCGGAGCTCCAATGCGTACTCCAGAAGTTCTCATGCGTCTCGCGGTACTCGTCCTCGGCCTGTTCGTGCTGGCCGGCTGCAATACCATCCAGGGCGCCGGCAAAGACCTCAAGCGTGCCGGCGAGAAAATCGAAGAGGCCGCGCGTCGCTGAAGCCGCGCGCCGGCCCATACCCCCCCCAACGAGGCCCCATGTCCCGCATCCGCGTACTTACCGGCATCACCACCACCGGCACGCCGCATCTGGGCAACTACGTGGGTGCGATCCGTCCGGCGATTGCCGCCAGCGCTGATCCGAACGTTGATGCCTTCTTTTTTCTGGCGGATTACCACGCACTAATCAAGTGCGACGAGCCGGCGCGCATCCAGAGCTCGCGCAGGCAGATCGCCGCGACCTGGCTGGCCGCGGGCCTTGATCCCGAGCGCGTGCACTTCTACCGGCAGTCGGACATCCCCGAGATCCCCGAACTGACCTGGCTGCTGACCTGCGTCACCGCCAAGGGCATGATGAATCGCGCGCACGCTTACAAGGCCGCGTCCGACGCCAATGAAGCCGCCGGCGAGGATGCCGATGCCGGCGTCACCATGGGGCTGTTCAGCTACCCCGTGCTGATGGCCGCCGACATCCTGATGTTCAACGCGCACAAGGTCCCGGTGGGCCGCGACCAGGTCCAGCACATCGAGATGGCGCGCGACATCGGCGCGCGCTTCAACCATCTGTTTGGCCAGGGCCGCAGCTTCTTTACCCTGCCTGAGGCCGTCATCGAGGAATCGGTGGCGACCTTGCCGGGCCTCGACGGTCGCAAGATGTCAAAGAGCTACGACAACACCATCCCGCTGTTCGAAGGCGGCACGAAGAAGCTGAAAGAAGCCGTGTCGCGCATCGTCACCGACTCGCGGCTGCCGGGTGAGCCCAAGGATCCCGAGAGCAACGCCCTCGCGCTCATCTTCGACGCCTTCGGCACGGCGGACGAAGCCCGCGGTTTCCGCGCCGATCTGGGCGCCGGCCTGGGTTGGGGGGAGGCCAAGCAGCGTTTGGTCGAACGACTGGAGTTGGCCATCGCGCCGATGCGTGCGCGCTACGAGGCCTATATGTCGGATCCGCAGCGTCTTGAGGAGATCCTGCAGGCTGGAGCGGCGCGCGCGCGCGCGCTGGCTGCACCGCTGCTTTCCGAGCTGCGTGAGGCGGTGGGGCTGCGACGGTTTGTCGGCGCCGCCGACTTCAGGGGAGCACAGGCCGAGCGCGCCGCCTTGCCGCAGATCAAGCAGTACCGCGAAGCTGACGGCAGGTTCTACTTCAAGCTACTCGCGGCCGACGGGACACTGCTGCTGCAGAGCGAGGCTTACGGCTCGCCACGAGATGCAGGGCAAGCGCTGCAGGCACTCCGTGGGCTGTCTGCTGCCGAGCTGGCGGACGCGCTCGGCGCTGCCGCACAGGTAGCGCCGGTGGCCCGCATCGCGGAGGCGCTCGCGATGCTCACCGCAGCCGAATCCGAGCGCAAAGCGAGAGCCGCCGCGGGCGGATCCCCGGGCTGAGCAAGGGGCGCGAGCTGCGGCAGCGCCGCTGCTGGCGAGCGCACCCCGCGGCCGACTGCCGCACTCCGGACGAATTGTGACGCGCTGTGTCACCCCTGCTCTCGTGTCATTTATCCGGCCTGCGGCACAAAGCGCGTTTTCACTTGTTTACATCGGGGTAGAGTGAACAACCGTTACACCGCTTGTCCCACCGGGGGAATTCGCATGTCATCCATTCGCCTCTCCAGCCTGCTCATGGGCCTGGCCTCGCTGGCGGCCCTGATGTTCGCTCCGCACGTCCGAGCGACATCGATCTTCACGGACTCCTTCGAAGTCCCATTCAATGTTCCCGCCAGTGATGGCGAAGCCGCGCGATTCCTCAACCAGGCAACGTTCGGTGCGACCGCGGCGGATATCTCTACGGTTCGCAATCAGGGCGTCAGCGCGTGGCTCAACACCCAGTTGGCCTCGCCCACGACCACGCTGTCCAGGCCCTGGCTCGAGGCCTACGCGGCGTCCCTGACGGCCAACAACAGCATCAGCCAGGACACCCGCATGCATCGCTGGTTCGATGTGGCGGTGACTGCTCCGGACCAGCTGCGCCAGCGCATGGCCTGGGCCCTGTCGCAGGTCGTGGTGGCCTCCGATCGTGACGACTTCCTCATCAACGAACCGATCCAGATGGCGGAGTGGAACGACATCATCGTTCGCAACGCCTTGGGCAACTATCGCCAGCTGCTGCAGGAAGTCAGCTACAGCCCGATGATGGGCCGTTACCTCACGACCCTGCGCAACCGCAAGTTCGAGCTTGAGCGCCCCGGTGTCGGCCAGTGTCCGGCGGGGAGCAATTTCTGCGCGGGCAACAATGGTGTGCAGCCGGACGAGAACTACGCTCGCGAAGTGATGCAGCTGTTCTCGATCGGCCTCGTGGTGCGCGGCGAAGACTTCTATACCACCTACCCGGATGCGGCCAACCCCGGGACCCTGCGCTCTACCTACACCGAAACCGACATCAGCGAGCTGGCGCGGGTCTTCACTGGCCTCGCCCATGAGTGCACCCAGGGCAACTCCACCGTCGGCGGCGTGACCCTGAGCCGCAACTGCGGAGCCAACAACACCGCGTGCACCGGCATCGGCTGCCGCTTCACCAACGCGGGTGGACTGTTCGGTGCAAGCCCGCCGCGCGACCCCCTGAACCGCGGCCTGGTCCATCCGGACTGGTACCGACCGATGGTCTGCTACCCGCGCTTCAACGACAACGGCCGCGATACCTCCGGTGGCGTGCTCGAGACCGACAGCGGTAGCTTCGGATTGCCGCCGGGCACGCCGACGCCGAACAAGGTGCTGACTCTTGGTACGGCGTCTGGCGTCGACAATACGCTGACGATTCCGCCCAGCACCTTCGACAGCTCCCCGCTCAACTGTCATGCCACCGGCACCACGCTCAGCGCTGCCCAGCAGCAGGCTTGCGTCAGCTACTGCGAAGGCAACATCAACGCAGCCCTCGACCTCCTGTTCAATCATCCGAACACGCCGGTAATGGTGGCGCGCCAGCTCATTCAGCGGCTGGTAACTTCCAACCCCACGCCGCAGTACGTCAGCCGCGTGGCAGCTGCCTTTATCAACAACGGCTCGGGCGTACGCGGCGACATGAAAGCCGTGGTGCGCGCCATCTTCCTGGACGGCGAAGCCCGTCGGCCGAGTGGTGATCCGCTGCAGCCGCAGGACTTCGGCAAGGTGCGCGAGCCGATGCTCAAGCTGGTCGCGATCTGGCGCCACTTCGGCGGCGTGTCCGGAGATACCGCGAACATCCCCAACGCAAACCCGCAGGGCGGCGCGGCCAACCCGTTGGCAGGTCAGCCGAGTCTGCGTCGCTGGGGACCGACCAACCCGCAAAACGACTACCAGATGCGACCGTTCGGTGCGCCTTCGGTGTTCAACTTCTTCGAACCCGACTATCGCCAGCCCGGCCTGGTCAGCGAGCGCGGCCTGTTCTCGCCCGAACTGCAGATCATCCACGAGGTCACCGCCGTGGCGGCGGCCAACGATCTCTACACCCGGATCTGCTCAGGCTACGGCGGCACGAACTCGAACTGCCAGGCCGGCAACCTGACTGGCGGTCCGACCAGCCCGGCCCCGCCGGACCCGAACAACAATCCGCCCCGCGACCGCGCCTACTTCCCGATTGCTCAGGTCGACCTGATGCCGTCGCGGGTGGCCGTGAACTCCACCCAGGCCGATCCCACCGTGGCTGAGGACCTGGCCCTGATCGAGTTCTTCAACACGCGCATGATGGGCGGAACCATGAGTGGCACGGTTCCGCTGAACGTGGTCTGCCCGAACACCGGCACCGGCATGAAGGGCTTGCTGATGAACGCCATCCGCTGCACGAGCGGCCTCAATCAGACCCTGAACGGCGGTACCAACGGCACCACCGGCGGCACTCGAGTCGAGCGTCAGCGCCGCAAGGCCTTGCTGCTGATGCATCTGATCGCGATCTCGCCCGAATACAGCACCCAGCGCTGAGGAGCCACGCCATGTCCCGCATCCACTCCGACAAGCGCCGCGACTTCCTCAAGGGCGCCGCCTGCATGGCCGCCTCTGGCGCGGCTTCCACCTTTGTGCCACAGCTGTCCATGATGGGCACGGCCTTGGCCCAGAGCGCGCCTTCCGGCTACAAGGCCCTGGTGTGCATTTACCTCTCCGGGGGAAATGATTCCTGGAACCTGCTGATCCCGGGCGACAACACCACCAACATCCCCGTGGCTGGCCGCTCGCCACTGAGTGGCTTCAACCCCACGCCGTACGGGTGGTACGCGACCTCCCGCGGCGGCCTGTTCCAGGGGACGGCGGACCGTCTCGGCATTGTGAGGCCCGGTGGCACCGATCCGGGCACCACGTTCCTGCCGCCAGCGCTCGGAATCCTGGGCAACCAGTACGGTCTCAACCCGGCGGTGCCGGAGCTGCAGACGCTGTTCGCCCAGGGCAAGTTGACCTTTGTGGCCAACGTTGGCCCGCTGGTGGAACCCCTGCGCCGTCAGAACTTCAACAACTTCCGCCGACCGCCACAGCTGTACTCGCACAACGATCAGACCAGTCTGTGGATGATCGGCGGTGGCAACAACGCCAGCGATCCCAGTGGCTGGGGCGGGCGCATGGCTGGGCGGTTGTTGAATTCACCGCCCGCCAACGGCCTCGCACCCTGCATTTCGATCTCAGGACAGACGCGGTTCCTCGTGGGCGAGTACCCCAGCGGTCAGAACCTGTTTCCGTACCGGATGTCGACCAGCTCGACCTCCCCCTCCGTGACCCTGAACAACTATTCCGGGGCCACCAACGCGGGCGACAAGCGCGGTGAAGTGCTTCAGGGACTGCTCAATGAAACGTATCCCCAGGCGCTTACCGGTGCCTACAAGGATGTCCTCAATCGTTCGCTGAGCCTGGCGAGTACGGTCAACCAGGCGATCACCGGCCTCACCACCGGCGGTGCGAGCAGTCCGTATGCGGCCTTCAACACCGCCGTCAACGCCATCCCTAACAGCGGACTTGGCAACCAGCTGAGGCAAGTGGCGCGCATGATCGCTGTCAGCCGCCTTTCCGGAGGCGCCATCGCAGCCAATCGACAAGTGTTCTATGTCAGCACCGGCGGCTATGACACCCACGGCGGCCAGATCCCCAATGCACGTCCCAACAACGGCGTGTGGAACGGCCATCAGGG
>JBIJCA010000422.1:0-2992 GCA_044344935.1 Aquimonas sp.
CGGACCGCGCCTTCCTTGGGAATGATGTACTGCAGCTCGATGCCGGTGCCGGCTTCCTCCGCGCGCGCGGCGGCCTGGCCAACGTCGCCCGAGTAGCCGACCGCCAGACAGACTTCGCCGGTCGCGAGATCGTTGATGTACTGCGAGTTGTTGAAGCTGCGGATGTGCGGCCGGATGGCAGCGAACACTTCGCGCACCACCTCGATCTCATCGCCGTCGGTGCGGTTGGGGTCACGCCCCTTCCAGATCAAGGCTGACGAGAAGGCTTCCTGCTCATCGTCGAGCACGCTGATGCCGCAGTCCGCCAGCTTCTCCGCATTGGCCGGGTCGAACAGCAGGCTCCAGGAATCGAGCGGGACGTCGGCGCCGAGGGCTTCACGCACCTTGGCGACATTGATGCCGATACCGGTAGTGCCCCACATGTAGGGCACGAGGTGGCGGTTGTCGGGGTCGGCATCGGTCATGCCGGCCAGCAGATCGGGATCGAGGTTGACGTAGTTCGGCAGCCGCGCGCGATCGATCGGCGCGTACAGGCCAGCGCTGACATGGCGCTCGGCGAACGGGCGCAGCGAGGGGAAAACGAGGTCATAGCCCGAGCCGCCGGCCATCAGCTTGGCTTCCAGCACCTCGTTCTCGCTGTAGACGTCGTAGACCACCTTGATGCCGGTGCGCTGCTCGAAGTTCTGGATGGTGTCTTCGGCGACGTAGTCCGACCAGTTGTAGATGTGCAGGACCTTCGGGGTCTCGGCGGGCTTTGCTTCCGCCGCCGCTTGGCCCTCGTCGGGCGGCTGGCTACCGCCGCCGCAGGCGGCAAGAGCAGTCACGATGCAAACAGCGAGCAGGCCGGTGCGTGGGCGCATGAAGGGCTCCGAAGTGTGAGGACCCCCGCATGTTGGGAGTGCAGACAGGGGGTGTCAACGCGTTTGCGAGGAGGTGGGCGTAGCGCGCGAGCCACCGTGACCAAACGCAAGGCCATGGACTCGGCTAGCGCCGACGTCGCAGCACCGATTCCATGGGACCCCGATGCGCGGAGCTTGGACGGGTCAAGTCCGACCGAGCCGAGCTTCGCACTGGAGATGGCCGGGGCGAGCGTAGAGCTTTGGTGGGTCAAGACCCACCCTATGGGCGTCGGGCGAGTGTCGGTGGGGGGCCTGACCGGGGCGAGCGTGGAGCTTCGGTGGGCAAGACCCACCCTATGGGCGTGGGGCGAGTTTCGATGGGACGGGGCCCACCCTACTCCTAGACGGCGGCGGTCACGACGATTTCCACCTTCCAGTTCGGCTTGGCCAGCGCCGCCTGCACAGTCGCGCGGGCAGGCGTGTGGCCGGGCACCACCCACTGCTCCCAGACCACATTCATGGCGGCGAAGTCGGCCAGATCGACGAGGAAGATCTGCGCCCGCAGGATCTTCGACTTGTCGCTACCGGCACGGGCCAGCAGGGCGTCGATCTGCTCCAGAACCTCGCGGGTCTGTCCGCTGATGTCGAGGCTGTCGTCTTCAGCGACCTGTCCGGCCAGATAGGCGACGCCATTGTGGACGGTCATTTCGGACATGCGCGGACCGGTGTCGAAGCGCTGGATCACGGTGAACTCCCTGATGCTCGGTTGAGGATGCGGCAGGCTTGCAGAGCCGGGCGGCGTGGGCAAGCGCCAATGCGCCATGCCGCGCGCCGCGAGCGCACAAGCCCAAGCGCATCCCCATGGGGCGGGTCTCGACCCACCGAAGCTCGACACTCGCCCCGGTCGGGCCCGCCCCACCGAAACTCGCCCCACGCCCATAGGGTGGGTCTTGACCCACCGAAGCTCGACACTCGCCCCGGTCATCACAAGAACGAAGCTCGAACCCCACCCCGGCCATCACAGGAACGCACGAAAAGCCCGAGCCCTTGCCACGCCCGCTTCACCCCGCAAAGCCCCCCGCATCCAGAAAAGCCTGCTCTTCCCGCGTGGTCACCCGGCCGAGCAGCGGGTTGCGATGCGGAAACCGACCGAAGCGGCGAATGATGTCGCGATGCTCGACGGCGTGCGGCAGCGATGGCCCGCCCAGCGCCTGGAACAGGTCGACGCTGCGCTCCTGCAGGGCCAGATCCTCGGCATGCATCAGCGCCATGAAGCAGAACGGCCGCAGCCCGGGCTCGATCTGCGACGGCCGGTCGGCGTCGATCGCCGACACCGCGAACAGACGCGCCAGCGGGTCGGTCGCGTACGCATGAGCGGTGCCACGGAAGATATTGCGCGGCACCTGGTCCAGCAGGATCTGCAGGGCCAGCGCACCCTCGGGCTCGGCGTTCCATGCGTCCAGCTTTCGCTGCGCGGCCAGCAGATGCGCCTCATGGAAGCGAGCGCCGAGCGCGCGATCGAAGTTGAGATCCCTGGAGAACCAGCGCTGGGCACCCGCTTCGCGCCAGAAGCCGACGACGGCGGCGGGCGTGGGACCGGGTGGAGACACGGAACGCTTGCTCATGCGGCGATTCAACCTTGCGTGGGCGGCACAGCTTGGAGGCATCGCCTGTCAGCGTCGAGCGTTTCTGCGGTCGCGCCTTCCTTGAGGCCTTCGAGAGCGCAGTTGGCGTGCCCCTGGGTCTGGTCGAGTGCACGCGCAGGGAGGTGGTATCGCAAGTTCTGAGGCGCGAGCCGCTGCATTTCCGTTTCGTTATTGCAAATCGTTCGCGTTTGGTTTCATACTTCCGTGCCGTTTGATTTTGCACCGGAAGCGCTTCGCAATGTCCACCCGCCTTTTCCCCAACCCCCTTCACGCAGCGCTCCTGTGCGTACTCGCTTCGTCAGTCGCTCAAGCCCGATCCGAGGCCACCGCGGATGCGGATGCCGATTCAGGCCTGCGAACCCTGGCCACCATCCAGGTGGTCGAAAAGAACGCGCAGGGCCAGCCCGCCGAGGGCAGCTCCACCGTGCTTGACCAAAGCGTGCTGGTGTCAGGTCGCGCACTGACGGTCAACGAGGCCCTGCGCAAGGTGCCCGGTGTGACGGTGCG
>JBIJCA010000138.1:0-11324 GCA_044344935.1 Aquimonas sp.
GCATTCGCGGCAGCAACCCGACCCGCTCGACCAAGGTACTGCTGCTGGAAGACGGCCTGCCGGCGATGTACGCCCCCTACGGCGACAACGCGAGCTACTACCATGCGCCGATCCAGCGCTATGACCGCATCGAGGTACTGAAGGGCGCAGGTCTGCTGCGCTTCGGTCCGCAGACAATCACCGGTGCCATCAACTACATCACGCCGGACCCGCCGCTGGATCCGGCCGGCCACGTGCAGCTGTCGGCAGGAACGCGCGGCTTTGTGGGTGCGCATGCCAGCGTAGGAGCCAGCGGGTTCCTTTTCGATCTTGGACACAAGCAGGGCGACGGCGCCCGCGACAACACCGCGCTCGAACAAACCGATCTGTTCGCGAAGTACAGCCGTCACTTCGGCGACAGCCACGCCTTGACGGTTCGCGCCAACCACCTGCAGGAGACGTCGCAGGTGGGCTACTCAGGCATCACCGACGCGGAATACGCCCGCTTCGGCGCCGAGTACTACCCTTTCCTCGACGACCTGTTCGACATCAGCCACAACGCGCTGTCGCTGAGCCATGCCTTCACGCCCTCGGAAGGTACCCAGCTGCTGAGCTCGCTCTACTACAGCAGCTTCGATCGCGACTGGTGGCGGCAGTCGAGCACGACATCGGACACCCAGTGCGGCACGGCTTTCCGCGATGCACGCTACCGCGGTGAGCGGGTCGACCCACGAGCCTGCAACTCCGCGCAGGGCCGCCTGCGCGGCTACGAGACCTGGGGTTTGGACACCCGCTACAAGCTGCCGCGCTCACTGATCGGCAGCACGGGCAGCACCGAGTTCGGTCTGCGTTGGCACGAGGAGGAGCAGGACCGCCTGCAGGTCAACGGCACCGCACCCGCGGCGCGCACCGGCAATCTTGCAGAGAGCAACTTCCGCACCACCGACGCGCTGTCGGGCTTCATCACCAGCACCTTCGACTTCGGCCGTCTGCAGCTGACCCCGAGCCTGCGCCGCGAGGACATCGATTTCAGTCGGCAGAACCGTCTTCCGGGCGGCGCGTTTGGCGAAGACGGGCTCGCTGAGACGCTGTGGGGCCTTGGCATGAACTACGCCTTCGCCGGCGGCACCAGCGTGTATGCCTCGGCGCATGAAGGCTTCGCGCCACCGCGTGTGGAGGATCTGATCGCCGGCAACGGCAGCAGCACCGAGGTGGATGCCGAAAGCAGCACGAATCTCGAACTGGGCCTGCGCGCACGGCTCGGCCGCATCGATCTCGAAACGACAGCCTTCCGCAGCGACTTCGATAACCAGATCGCAGTGGGCTCGATCGCCGGCGGCAGCACCCCGCTTGCCCAGGGCAAGACCGAGTACGCCGGCCTTGAGCTGGCGGTCGGCTTGAACCGGCAGGCCCTGCAGAGCCGCGCCGGCGAGTGGTACGCCAACCTTGCGGCCACCTGGCTCGCGACCGCCGATCAGTCCAGCGTGCTGCGTCGCGTCGACAACGCGCAGGCCGTCGCCGGCAGCCAAGCCGGCAACCGCCTGCCCTATGCGCCCGAATTCACCTTCACCGGCCGGATCGGCTTCGCCCACGGCGCCTGGGACATGAACCTCGAACTGCAGCACGTCGGCCGTCAGTGGGCCGACTTCGCCAACACGCGCCTGCCCGCGGTGAACGGCGACGGCCAGTTCGGGCAGCTGGACAGCCACGCGGTGTGGAGCGCGACACTCAATTACGAGCCGGACACCTACGGTTGGAGCGCCTTCCTCGCGATCAAGAACCTGACCGACGAGGAGTACATCGTCGACCGCACCCGCGGGATCCTGTTCGGCAACCCGCGACAGTTCGTGCTGGGCGCCCGCTACGCCTGGTGACGGGGCTGTTGCGATTCCACGCATGCGGCCGCACTCCACGGAGTGCGGCCGCTGTCGTTTCGGCTGGCGCAGACGCGTTGACCTCTGAGCGCACACGCTGGTGGGCAGGCCCAAACGGGCAGCAGCCTGTCGGACTTTGGTTGGCCGGGCTGCAGATCCGCCTGCGCGGCCCGTTTTCCCCCCTGTTCCTGGCCGAGCGCTCACGACCGGCCGGCAAATCGTCGAAAGACTGGCCTCACGCAGTCGACTATCGCCTCGACCCCCAAATCCCGACAGGCTGCTAGCATTCGCGCCCTGCTGCAGCCGCCCAACGAATGCGAACCCGATGTCCGACCTGACCCGCCAGAGCTTCCACGGTTTTGAGCAGATTCCTCTGCACGAGTACGCCGAGCGCGCCTACCTCGACTACTCGATGTACGTGGTGCTGGACCGCGCCCTGCCCTTCCTGGGCGACGGTCTGAAGCCCGTGCAGCGGCGGATCATCTACGCGATGAGCGAGCTCGGCCTGAACGCCACGGCCAAGCCGAAGAAATCGGCGCGCACCGTCGGTGACGTGATCGGCAAATTCCACCCGCACGGCGACTCGGCCTGCTACGAGGCGCTGGTGCTCATGGCCCAGCCCTTCTCCTACCGCTACCCGCTGATCGAGGGCCAGGGCAACTTCGGCTCGACCGACGACCCGAAGTCGTTCGCGGCGATGCGCTACACCGAATCCAAGCTGACGCCGATCGCCGAGGTGCTGCTGGGCGAGCTGGGCCAAGGCACGGTCGACTGGAGCCCGAACTTCGACGGCACCCTGGAAGAGCCCAGCTGGATGCCGGCGCGGCTGCCGCACCTGCTGCTGAACGGCACCACCGGCATCGCGGTCGGCATGGCCACCGACATACCGCCGCACAACCTCAACGAAGTCGTGAGCGCCTGTGTGCGCCTGCTGGACGATCCCGACGCGACGATCGTGGATCTCTGCGAGCACGTGCGCGGCCCGGACTACCCGACCGCCGCCGAGATCATCACTCCGGCAGCGGATCTGAAGAAGATCTACGAGACCGGCGGCGGCAGCGTGCGCGCGCGCTCAGCGTGGATCCGCGAGCAGAACAACATCGTCATCACCGCCCTGCCCTACCAGGTCAGCCCGGGCAAGGTGATGGAGCAGATCGCCCAGCAGATGCGTGCGAAGAAGCTGCCCTGGCTGGAAGACATCCGCGACGAAAGCGATCACCAGAATCCGATCCGCATCGTGCTGGTGCCGCGCTCCAACCGGGTCGACGCCGAGCAGCTGATGGGTCATCTGTTCGCCACGACCGACATGGAGAAGAGCTTCCGCGTCAACTTCAACGTGATCGGGCTCGACGGCAAGCCGCAGGTCAAGAACCTGAAAGCCTTCCTGCGCGACTGGCTGGCCTTCCGCTCCGGCACGGTGGTGCGTCGTCTGAACCATCGCCTGGCCAAGGTCGAGAGACGCCTGCACCTGCTCGAAGGCCTGCTGATCGCCTTCCTGAATCTGGATGAGGTGATCCGCATCATCCGCAGCGAGGACGAGCCCAAGCCCGTGCTGATGGCGCGCTTCGGTCTGTCCGAAGAGCAGGCGGACTACATTCTCGACACCAAGCTGAAGCAGCTGGCGCGGCTTGAGGAAATGAAGATCCGCGGCGAACAGGCCGAGCTCGCCAAGGAGCGCGAGAAGATCCAGGCCATCCTCGCCTCGCCGGCCAAGCTCAAGAAGCTGGTCAAGGACGAGCTGCTGGCGGACGCCAAGAAGTTCGGCGATGCCCGTCGCTCGCCGCTGGTCGAGCGTGGCGCCGCGCAGGCGATCTCCGAGGCCGAGCTGGTCAGCAGCGAGCCGGTCACGGTCGTGGTGTCCGAGAAGGGCTGGGTACGCTCGGCCAAGGGCCATGAGGTCGACCCGGCCGGGCTGTCCTACCGCGAGGGCGATCGCCTGCTGGTCGCCGTGCGCGGCCGCAGCACGCAGCAGGCGGCTTTTCTCGATGCGAGTGGACGCGCGTATTCGGCAGCAGCACATACGCTGCCCTCGGCGCGCGGCAACGGCGAACCGTTGACCGGCCGCTTCACCCCCGCGAGTGGCGTCGGCTTCGTCAGCGCGGCGATCGGCGACAACGATCAGCGCTTCCTGCTGGCCAGTTCCTTCGGCTACGGCTTCGTCACCCGCTTCGAGAACTTCACCGGCCGCAACAAGGCCGGCAAGGCCCTGCTCAATCTCGATGCCGGCGCCGATGTTCTGCTGCCGGTGGCGGTGAATGACCCGGCCCAGGACTGGCTGGTCGCCGTGTCTTCGGCGGGCCAGCTGCTGGCTTTCCCGATCGCCGAGCTGCCCGAGCTCGATCGCGGCAAGGGCAACAAGATCCTGCAGATTCCGCCGGCCAGGCTGAAGTCGGGCGAAGAGCGCGTGCTCGCGGTGACCGCCGTGCGTCAGGGCGGCGAGCTGATCCTGCATTGCGGCCAGCGCAAGCTCACCCTGACCTGGCGCGATCTGCAGGCCTACGCGGGTGCCCGCGCGACCCGCGGTCATCCGCTGCCGCGCGGCTTCCAGCGGGTGGATCGGGTCGAGCCAGCGTAAATCGCCCGCAGATCACGGAACGGCGCTTGCACAGGACCCATCACCCCCGCCCATGAGCCACGCTCCGTGATCGCCCGCACGCTTTGCCGCCAGCGCAGCCGCTGACCATGCTTTCGCGCCTGCGCACCGACTTCCGCCTCGCACTGATGAGCCTGTTCGGGCTTTGTGCGGTGCTCGGCATCCTGCCGTTCGCCGTGTACCGGTTCGCCGTCGGCGATCTGCTGGCCGGCATCATGGACAGCGTGATCGTGATGGCGATCAGTGCGCCGGTGATCTACGCCTGGCGCAGCGGTCGCACCCATGCAGCAGCGATCGCCCAGGTGATCGTGATCAGCACGGCCGTGGTGGTGGCCAGCGAAGTGCTCGGCCGCAACGGCATGCTGTGGGCCTACTGCGTGCTGCTCGCGAATTTCTTCCTGGTCAGCCGCGGCGTGGCGCTGGTGGCCAATGTGCTGGTGGTGCTGGCGATCGCCACCCTCGGCGGCGGTTTCCCGGCCGGCAGCGAACGCGTGACCTTCGCCGTGACGGCTACGCTCGTGAGCCTGTACGCCTTCGTGTTCGCCTACCGCACCGACCTGCAGCGTCGCCAGCTGGAGGCGCTGGCCTCGCACGATCCGCTCACCGGCGCCGGCAATCGGCGCCTGATGGAGGCTGAACTGGATGAGGCCGTGCGCCAGTTCGTGCGTCGTCCGCGGCCCACTGCGCTTGCGGTCATCGACCTTGACCATTTCAAACGCATCAATGACGCGCACGGCCATGAGACCGGCGATCGCGTGCTGTCCGAGTTCGCCGCGATCGTGCGCAAACGTCTGCGCAAGCTCGATCGCCTGTATCGGTTGGGGGGCGAGGAATTCGTGCTGCTGCTGCCGGCAACGGCGCCCAACGCGCTCACCGCCGTGCTGGAGCGACTGCAGGACACACTGCGCACGGAGCTGCGCAGTCCCAGCGGCGCGGTGACCGTCTCGATCGGTGCCGCCGTGCTGCATAGCGACGAGTCATGGAACGACTGGCTGGCGCGCGCGGATGCCGCGCTGTACCGCGCCAAGCATGCTGGCCGCGACCGCACCGAAGTGCAGCTCGACCCCGCCGCCCATGTCGGCAGCGTGGAAGTGCTGGCCGAACGCCGGCGCAGCGGAGGCCGCTGAGGCCCGGAAGCGGTGCGGCAAACACGCTGCAACCGCAGCACGAACAGGCAGCGACGCGCGGATCGGAAGAAACTCAGCGCAGCTGGCTGTCCTTGCTGCCGCGGCGGTTGAAGCCCGCAGCCGAGCGGTTGGCCTGGTCCAGCGCCTGCTGGCAGTGCACGCACAGACGCACACCCGGCAGAGCCTGCCGGCGCGCTTCCGGAATCGGCGCCTCGCACTCCTCGCAGTGGCTCAGACTCGGCCCTTTCGGCAGCTGCGCCCGCGCCCGACGGATCGCGTCCTTGACGGTCGCGTCGATCTGATCCTGGACGGCGCCGTCGCCGGCCCAACCGGTGGCCATGGCGGTTCTCCTGTCGCTCATGTGTTCGCGGCTGGCAAGCTTAGCAAGCCACCCTGCCGAAGCCTGGACACCGCCATGCACAGCCTGTTCTCCGACGCCATCCGCGCGCTCATTCTCGGCATCGAGCTGGTCGGCGTCGGCGTGATCCTCGCCGGCTTCATCGTCTCGACTGTGTATTGGCTGCGCAGCCTCGGCCGCATCGACACCCATACCGCCTACCTCGCCTACCGCCGCCGCAGCGTGCGCGGGCTGATCCTCGGGCTCGAGTTTCTGGTCGCCGCCGACATCATCCGCACCATCATCATCGACTACACCCTGGACAGCCTGCTGATGCTGGGTCTGATTGTGCTGATCCGCAGCTTTCTGGTGTTCGCCCTGCACCTGGAGATCGAAGGACGACTGCCCTGGAAGCAGGCCGAGGCGGAAGAAGCCGAGCGGCGCTCGCAGGAAGCGACGCGTCCGGATTGAAGTCCGTGCGCGGCGACGAACACACTGCCACGGTGCAGTTTTTCGCGTGATGCGATGAGCCCCATCATGCGGGCAGTACCTCGGCGAAACCGAGCTCAACCAGCGCGAGTCGCTGGCTTCCGCCAAGCAGCTCTCGCTCAGCGTGGTGTGGATCGACGAGATCGAGAAAGGCCTCTCGTCATCGACCCGTGGCGATGGTCGTCCCAAACGCGTGCTCGGCACTTTCCACACATGGATAACCGAACAAAGAAGCGGCGTGTTCCTTGTGGCCACTGCGAACGCTGTCGACCCGCTGCCGCCCGAACTGCTGCGCCTGGGCCGCTTCAACGAGATCTTCTTCGTGGAATCGCCAAAGCCCGACGTGCGCGAGGCGTTGCTGGGCTTGCACTGGGAGCGACGCCAGGCGGGCGTGGACGGGTGCGACTTCGCGCCGCGGGTTCAACCTGACCCCGAAGCCGCTCAAGGACGGACAGAAGCAAAAGGGAAAAGCATCGGCCCTCCGAGCCACCCTCACACCCACTCCCTCCGTCCCAACCTCCACATCATCAAGGCCAACATCAGCACCCCACCGAACAATCCGATCCCCAGAGCCAGCTGCGCTCGCGCGGGATCGGTGGCGAGTTGGTTGACGGGGATTTGCCAAGGCAGGATCTGGCCGATCTCGGCGGAGGTGGCGACGACGGCGAAGAAGGTGCCGCCGATGCCGGTGGCGAGTGCCGGCACGAAGCTCGCATAGCGCAGGGCCACCCATAGCTGGACGGCGATCAGCAGCCAGGCGGCGAAATAGATGCGGGTCAGCAGCCATAGGAACCCGGCGATGTCGGCGCTGTCGGTCGGGGCGATTGCGGGCTTGATCCAGCTGGCGCTGCAGATCGCGAGCAGGGTGAGCGCGGCCAGCACGAGGCTCATCGCGGCCACCACAGCGAGCACAATTACGGCTTTGGCGGCATACAGATGCCAGCGCGGCAGAGGCAGGGCGCGCAGGTAGTCCCAGCTGCGCACGCTGTGCTCGGTCTGCGCCACCAGGGCGGTGAGGGCGGTAACGCTCATCGGCAGCATGAAGAAGGCCCAGATGCCGGCGGCGCCTTGCAGGGTCATGCCCCAGCTGGGCGCGGACTGCAGGCGCAGCAGGTTGAAGAACACGAACACGGCAATCAAGGCGGGCGCGACCAGGGCCAGCGCAAGGGCCAGCGAGTGCTGGAGTTTGGCGGCCTCTACCGCGATGGCGGTGCGCAGGCGCGCGCGAGTCGGTTCTGTGGTGCGCGATGGGTTCATGGGCTTGGGCGGGTTCGTGGCGCCGGATGGATTGAGGGCTCGATTCGGGTTCATGGCGATGAGCCTTCTGCCTGATCGAGGTCTGGCTGATCGACGCGGGGCACCGCGGCAGCGCTTAGCGCGGCGCGGTGGTAGAGCGCTTCCAGGCTCAGCTGGCGCGGCGCGAGCCGATGCACCGGCACATCGGCGATGCACAGCGCGTGGTTCAGTGCGGCGCTGGCGCGGCGGCTGTCGGTGCCGGCGGCGAAGCGCGCGATCAGCGCATCGCCTTCGCGGGCAAGCTCGACGCCTTGCGCACGCGCCACGTCGACGGCACGGCCGGGCTCGTCGGTCTCGATGCACAGTTCGGTGGCAAGGCTGCAGCGCAGCGCCGGCAGCGCGCCCTCCAGCACCAGCCGACCCTCGCTGAGGATGCCGATATGGCTTGCGCTGTGTTCCAGCTCGCCGAGCAGGTGGCTTGACACCAGCACGGTGGCGCCGGTGCGCGCGGGCAGCTCGCGCAGCAGTTCGCGCATCTCGGCGATGCCTTCGGGGTCGAGCCCATTCGTGGGTTCGTCCAGCAGCAGCACCGGCGGCGCGCCGAGCATCGCGCGCGCCAGGCCCAGTCGCTGACGCATGCCCAGCGAGTAGTCGGCCACACGGCGACGCGCCTGCGCGGTGAGGCCGGCGGTCTCCAGCACGCGGCCAATCTCACTTGCGGGCAGGCCGAGCAGCCGGCGCGCGAGGTCGAGATTGGCCTGCCCGCTCAGGTGACCGTAGAAGCCATGCGCTTCGAGCAGGGCACCGATGCGACGCGCGGCGGCGATGCGATCGCGGGCGATGTCGATGCCGTCGATGCAGACCTGGCCGGCGTCGGCGCGGAGCAGGCCAAGCAGCAGCTTGATGGTGGTGGTCTTGCCGGCGCCATTTCGGCCGAGAAAGCCGTAGACGCTACGTGCTGGAACAGTCAGCGACACCGCATCGACTGCAATGCCGTCGCCGAAGCGGCGGGTGAGGCCCAAGGTGCGGATGGCGGCGTGCATGGCGGGGGGTACGTAGATTAAAGTGCAAGTTAAATCTAGCCGGGCTTTGGGTTTTAAGTAAAGATTAAAATCACCTGAGGCTGGGGCGGCGCGCGTCGAGCGCGAAAACGGCCGCGCCGCTGGCTACGGGCAGATGCAGAACCCGCCAGGTCTGACGCGACTTGCAGCGCTTCCGTCGAGCGCGCTGCAGTCGTCCGCTGCAAACCTTGCGCGTGGATCTGCTCCATCAACCGACGGCGCGGGGCTGGCCAGAACTGCTGGATTCACCAGGAAGACCGAACGCCATGAATGCCGTACCGCATCTCCAGACCGCCGTGTTTCGTCGTCAGTGCCGGGTTCTCCGCATCGCCACCGTCTGCGTGCTGCTGGGGCTGCTGGCCCTGATCCTGCCCGGCCTGGCCGGATTACCGATCGGCCCCGCCGATGGCACTGCACTGACGCTCACCCAGCGCTGGCTGCTGCGTGGCATCCAGGGCTTGCCGGCGATCGGTTATCTGTGGGCGCTGTGGTCTGCTCAGTTCGCACTGGGTGAGCTGGCCGCCGGCCGCAGCTTTAATACGACGGTTGCGAGCGCGCTGCGCTGGATCGGCCTCGGCGTTCTGGCTGGGGCGCTGCTGCAGGTGTTCGCGGTGATCAACCTGATGCGCTTCGTGCTCGATGCCCCGGGCAGCTACGTGTATTTCGAGCTTTCAGCCATCGTGCTCGGTGTGATCGGTGCCGCGCTGGTACTGGTGGCTCGCGTGGTCGATCAGGCCCGCGCGCTGCAGGCCGAACTGGACGAGATCATCTGATGCCGATCCGGGTAAAGCTCGACGACGTCCTGGCTCGCCGCGGTCGAACCGCGCGTGAGGTCGCCGCAGAGGTCGGCATCAGCGAAACCCAGCTGTCGCTCTTCCGCAGCGGCAAGGTGAAGGGCATCCGGTTTCGCACCCTGGCGAGGCTGTGTGCGGTGCTCGGGTGCACGCCGGGCCAGCTGCTGGGCTATGAGTTTGATGACGACGATATGGTGGCTGAGGACCTTGAGTAGGAGCAGCGGAGCAGGCTCCGCTGTACCTGCCCGAGGTGAGATCCGAAGGCCTGTCGGAACGCGAAAGCCGAGGGAAAGTCGGAGCCCCCGTAGAGCCGAGCGTGCTCGGCTTGAGTCCACAAAGCCCGAAGCGCCGAGCTTGCTCGGTTGAGCCGGGCGCCCTCCTCCAGCGCCACTCGCTTCGGGCGAGAACACCCTCACGCCGCGAAGCACGCGGCGTTCTGGTGACCTGGCGCAGGGTGATCACGACGCCGTCGATCATGTTTTCGATCAGCCAGTAGGGCATCACGCGCACCTGGAACTTGCGGCCGTCATTCGCCTTCGGCGAGCGCCTGTTCACGCTCAGCGGGGAATTGCTGAAGGAGCTGCGCTTCGACCGCGGCCAGCTGCGCGAAACCGGACGCCTGCAGCTGAGTGCGCCGACAGGCGACTGATTTCGCCGCCGTGCCTACGGCGCATCCGAGCCGGCGGCAACGCGCTCATGCCAGTCCTGCTCGACGTCCGGATTCGGCCGGCGCACCGGCGTCTGCACAGGCATGATGCCGATCCCGACGATCGGCCCTGGGGCCAACACGCATGTCCGCCACACCCACCGCGCCCGCGCCGGCCGGCCCCACGCTCGGCCCGACACTGAGTCTGGAGCCGCGCTGGCTCACGCCGATCGAACTGGCGGTACTCGGCGCGATCTGGGGCGCCTCGTTCCTGTTCATGCGGGTGGCGGCACCCGAGTTCGGCGCCTTCGCCCTGGTCGAGGTGCGGCTGCTGTCGGGCGCACTCGTGCTGCTGCCCTTCCTGTGGCTGGCTCGCATGCGCTTCGCGCTCAAGACCTGGGGAATCATCGCGGCGATCGCCGCGATCAACACCGCCCTGCCCTTCGTGCTGTTCGCCTGGGCGGCCGAGCGGGCTCCCGCAGGCATCGGCGCGATCGCCAACGCCATGACCGTGCCGTTCACCGCACTGGTCGGCCATCTGTTCTTCAGCGAACGCATCGGCCCGGCCCGCGCCGCAGCGCTGGCGGTGGGCTTCGTCGGCGTGGTGGTGCTGGCCAGCGGCCGCAGCGCGGGCGTGAGCATCGGACTGGCAGCGGCGGCGGGCACCCTGGCCGCGTTCTGCTACGGCCTGGGCGTGCATCTGGTGCGACGCCATCTGGGCGGCCTGCCCCCGGCGGCGTTGGCCGCAGCCACGCTGGTCTGCGCCTCGGTGATGAGCCTGCCACTGGCGCTCTGGCACTGGCCGAAGCTCACGCCTTCGCTGCTGTCCTGGGCGGCAGCGCTGGCCTTGGGGGTGCTCTGCACCGGCCTCGCCCTGGTCGGCTACTACCGTCTGGTCGAGCGCATCGGCCCGGCGCGCACGGCGGCCGTGACCTACCTGATTCCCGTGTTCGCAGTGGGCTGGGCGTGGTGGCTGCTGGACGAACCAGTGACCCTACCCATGCTCGCGGCTGGCGCGCTCGTGCTGGGCAGCGTGGCGCTCAGCCAGCAATCGCGGCGCTGATCGAGTGCTTGGCACCGTAGCGAGCGGCCGAGTAGCGCCGCTGCGCGGCTGATGGGTTGGCGCCTCTCCGCGACACCACTGCGATGAGTTGTCAGCGAACCCTTCCAACCAGGCAAGACCACGCT
>JBIJCA010000356.1:0-3965 GCA_044344935.1 Aquimonas sp.
CTCTCCCCTTGAGGGAGAGGGGCTGGGGGAGAGGGGTGGAACGCTTGCGGCGAGGTTTCTCCCCGCTCCCCAACCCCTCTCCCTCAAGGGGAGAGGGGCTAAACCGGAACGCCTCCCTTCCCTCCGGGCGAGAGGGGCTCAGAAGCGGGCCGCTCACTCCAAAATCGACAGCGGCATCCCCGGTACCCACGGCGCTCCGGCCTCGACCAGAGCGCGCTCGAAGGCGGGCAGGCGGCGTTCGGTGAGGTCGACCCAGTCGGTGCGGATCGCAACGTACGCCTGCTCGGCCTGGGCAATGCTCTGCTCGTGGCTCGGTGTCGGCCCGTAGGTGGAAAGCTGCGTGCCCATCTGGGCGACGAACAGGCGCTCGTTCAAGCCGGGCGCTCGCAGGTGGCCTGCGGCTTCTGCGGCTTCGGGCACACCGTTCAGCGCGCGATTGATCGCATAGACCTGCCGACGCAGGGCATTGAGTTCGGTGTCCAGCGCGCTCGGCGCGGAGCGCGTGCGCTCCAGGGCTTGGGCGAGCTGGCCCACGCGCTGCTGCAGGGTGGGCAGGGCGAGCGACAGCGCGGTCGCCTTGCGCTGCAGGGCGTCGATGCGCGCCCAAAACGCGACCACCGCGGCGGGCTCAGCACCGGGCAGGCTGCCTTGGGTCATGCGTTCGACCTGGACTTCCACCGGACCGGCTAGCGGCGTGACCACGCCGTCGACGCGTTGCGACAGCTCGGCGGTGTAGGTGCCGGGCGCCACCAGATAGCCGAGCGGCTCGGGCGAGAAATAGTCACCCTGGGTTCCGATCGCCTGGGTCGGCGGCGTGCGCAGGTCCCAGGTGACGCGATGGAAACCTTTGGCCGTCGGCGCCTTGGCGATGCGCCGCACGACCTGGCCTTTGTCATCGCGGACGGTGAGCAGGATGGCGGGGTCGGCTTCCTGCTGTTCGGCCTCGATCGCCGCCCAGCCGGGGAAGGGAGTGTCTTCGCCCTTGGCGATCAGCGGCTTCTCCTGCTCCTGTCGGCGCTGGGTGCGTGACTTGAGCCCATCGCGCAGGTAGTAGGTGAAGGTGGCGCCGAAGGCGGGGTTGGGCGCGGTGTAGAAAGCATGACCCTGACTGGCCTTTTCGCCGAAGCCCAGCGGGGTGCGCTCGATGTACCACCAGGCGCGGCGCGGGGCGAACAATGCGGCTTCGCGCTGCAGCAGTGCATCGTCGACCTGGCGCAGCGGCGAGTAGTCGTCGAGCACGAAGAAGCCGCGGCCGAAGGTGGCGCCGACCAGATCGTTCTCGCGCTTCTGGATCGCGAGGTCGCGGAACGAGATCGTTGGCACGCCGCCTTCCAGCTCGATCCAGCGCGTGCCGGCATCCGGGCTGAAGAACAGTCCGAATTCCGTGGCAGCGAACAGCAGCTCGGGCTTGATGTGGTCCTGCACCACGCGCCACACCAGATGCCGCGCCGGCAGGTCGCCGCTGATCGAACGCCAGCTGCGGCCGCGGTCGCTGCTCTTCAGCAGGTAGGGCTTGAAGTCGCCTTCCTTGTGGTTGTCGAGGGCGACGTACACCGTGTCCGCGTCGTGCAGGTCAGCCTTGATGTCGTTGACGAAGGCGCGGGCCGGCACGCCGGGCAGCTTGCCGACTTCGATGCGACGCCAGCTTTCGCCGCCGTTCTCGGAGATCTGGATCAAGCCGTCGTCCGTGCCGACATACAGCAGGCCGGCCTGCTTGGGCGATTCCGACAGCGAGGTGATGCTGTTGAAGTAGGACATGGCGTACATGTCCCAGGCGGCGTCCCAGCTCTGCTGGCGGCCCATCAGCGGCAGGCGCAGGCGGTCTTCGTTGCGGGTGAGGTCGCCGGAGATCGGCGTCCAGGTGTCGCCGCGGTTGTCCGAACGCCAGACACGCTGCGAGGCGTGGTACAGCCGCGTCGGCGCGTGCGGACTGACGAGGATCGGCGCGTCCCAGTTGAAGCGCTCGGGCGGGTCGTTCGGGCCGGGCTGCGGCTGGATGTAGACCAGCTCGCCGACCTTGCGGTCATAGCGCGCGAGATTGCCCTGCTGCCAGTGCGAGTAGACGATGTCGGGGTTGCCGGGCTCGGTCGCTGGCTGGTGGCCATCGCCGAACAGAGTGATGAACCAGTCGGAGTTGCGGATGCCGTGGATGGTGTCGGTGCGCGAGGGGCCGCCCTGGGTGTTGTTGTCCTGGGTGCCGCCGTAGATGTTGTAGAAGGGCTGGTCGTCGTCGACTGCGACCTTGTAGAACTGCGTCACCGGCAGGTTGGCGATGTAGCGCCAGGTCTTGGTGTCGTCGAAGGATTCGTACAGGCCGCCGTCGGAGCCGATCATCACGTAGTCGGGGTCGTCCGGGCGGAAGGCGATCGCATGGTCATCGACGTGCTTGTGCTCGTTGTTCAGCGGCACAAAGCTCGCGCCGCCGTCGTGCGAGATCATCGTGGTGTTGCTCATCAGGTAGATGCGGCCCGGGTGGTGCGGGCTGGCGTAGAGCTCCTGGTAGTAGTGCGGGCCGGTGCCGCTGGAAACCGTGTCGGAGCGTTTCTCCCAGGTGGCACCGCGATCGGTGCTGCGCCAGATGCCGCCTTTGCGGCGGTCGAGCTCGATCGCGGCATAGACGGTGTCGGGATCGTGCGGCGAGATCGCCAGACCGATCTTGCCCATGCTGCCTTCGGGCAGGCCCTGGGCCAGTTTCGTCCAGGTCTTGCCGCCGTCTTCCGAGCGGTGCAGGCCGGAGTTCGGACCGCCGCCCATGTAGGCGGCGACCGTGCGATGGCGCTGCCAGGTGGCGGCGTAGATTCGGTCCGGGTTGCGCGGGTCCATCACGATGTCGGTGACGCCGGTCCAGGCCTCGTCGCCGAGCGTGCGCTGCCAGGTCTTGCCGCCGTCCTCGGTGCGGTAGAAGCCGCGCTCGCCGCCTTGGCTCCACAGCGGGCCCTGCGCGGCAACGAACAGGGTGTCCGGCGCTTTCGGGTGCACCAGGATGCGGGCGATGTGCTCGGAGCCCTTGAGCCCGATGTTCTCCCAGTTGGCGCCGCCGTCGCGGCTGCGATACACGCCGTCGCCGTAGCCCACGTGGCGGCCGCCGACGTCTTCACCGGTGCCGACATAGAGCACCGACGTGTTTGACGGGTCGATCGCAAGCGTGCCGATCGAGTAGGAGGCCTGCGCGTCGAAGATCGGCGTCCAGGTGGTGCCGGCGTTGACCGTCTTCCACACGCCGCCCGAGCCCACCGCGACATACCAGGTGGCCGGGTCACCGGGCTCGAACTCGATATGGGCGATGCGCCCGGACATCAGCGCGGGGCCGATGCCGCGCAGTTCAAGGCCCTTGAAGGTCGGCGCCGACATCGGCGTGGCGGGCGTGTCCTTGGCGGTCGCGGCAAGGGCAGGGCAGACAACGAGCAGCAGGCACAAAGCGTGGCGGATCATGCACGGGTCCCGGTTCGAAGCAAACCGCGAGCGTACATGCCGCGTGAAAGGACTCAAGTGTCGAAGGACAGAGGATGCGTGGCGCGACCTTGGGCCTCGCTACGCTCGGCGCCAACCCAGGAAGAACGAGGCTAAAACGCGGTGCGGCGTGCTCTTGTAGGTTGGGCCAAGCGAAGCGCGGCCCAACATCACGAGGCCTGGACGACGCGAGTGCGTTGATCGCCCGAAGTTGGGCCTCGCTGCGCTCGGCGCCAACCTACGAAGAACCATGCTTGAACGCGGTGCAGGGTGCGTTTGTAGGTTGGGCCAAGCGAAGCGCGGCCCAACATCGCGAGGCCTGGACGACGCGAGTGCGTTGATCGCCCGACCTTGGGCCTCGCTGCGCTCGGCGCCAATCTACAAAGAACGAGGCTTGAACGCGGTGCAGGGTGCGTTTGTAGGTTGGGCCAAGCGAAGCGCGGCCCAACATCACGAGGCCTGGACGACGCGAGTGCGTTGATCGCCCGAAGTTGGGCCTCGCTGCGCTCGGCGCC
>JBIJCA010000357.1:0-3957 GCA_044344935.1 Aquimonas sp.
GGGGTGACGCTTGGTTTCATCGTGTTCCCTGTTGCGCTGGACGCGTCCTTGCTGGCGACCTTGTGCTTGCTGGTCGCAGCAGTTGCTGCGGCGGTCGCCACTTTAGCGGCGATGGGTTCCGGTTTCTTGACTGCAGTCGCGCTCTTGGAAACTGCAGCCGCGGGTTTGGCGGCGGGCACGGGCTTTACCATGCCCACGATCGCCTGGGTAATCGACTTGACCGTGCTCACGGCCTTCTTGGCAATGGCGGCGGGTTTGGAGGTGCCCACGGCCACCGGCTTGGCAGCTGCCTTCGGCGCAGGCTTCGGTGCCGCTTTGGCGACAGCCTTCGGCGCGGGCTTCGCAGCCTTTACGACCGCCTTCGTGGCAGGCTTGGCGACGACCTTGGCAGACGGTTTCATGGCGGGCTTGGCGGCCGGCTTCACCGCCTTGACGGGGGGCTTCTTGGCGATGGACTTGGAGGCCACGGCAGGCTTGGACTTGGGCGCAGGCTTTGCGGCCGGTTTCGCCGCCGCTTTCGACGCGCTCTTCGCTGCAGCCTTGGCTGCGGGTTTGGTCGCTTTCGCCGGAGCCGCCTTCGACTTGGCTGCTGCGGCCGCCTTGACCGGTGCTTTCACCGCTTTCGACTTCGCTGCCACGATAGCCCTTCCCTTTGTGTGAGTTGCTTGAGGCTCAGCGGGCGCGTGTTATAGCCTGTCGACCGCGCTGCGGCAAGCAAAACCGACCTTGGTCCTGCGGGTTCCGAAGCCGATCAGCGCGCTGAGGCGCTGCCCTGCCCGCCTTGCGATCGCCTTCTCCTGCGGCCGTCCGCGCGCGTCGCTTCCACCTTCCAACGGCCTGCCGCGTGCGTCGACTGCTGATCCTACTCCTGCAAGGCTACAAGCGATTCATCAGTCCGCTGTTGGGTCAGCATTGTCGCTTTCACCCGAGCTGTTCGGTGTACTCGATGCAGGCGATCGAACGCTTCGGCGCGCTGCGGGGCGGCTGGCTCACGCTGCGTCGCCTCGGCCGCTGCCAACCCCTGTGCGACGGCGGCCTGGATCCGGTGCCGGAGCACTGGCCGCGGCGCGGCGAGCACCGCCGCTGTCGATGCAATGCGCCCGAGAGCGCCGCGGGGAGCAACGAGGACGCCACGCACGACGCCGGCACGACACCAACGCCACCTTCTTTACCCTGCGAGAAGCCCTGATGCGTTTCCGCCCGAGCCCAGCGTTGGCTGTACCGTCCGTGGCCGCGCGCCTTGAACGCAGCCCGCCCGACGCGCGCCCTGGCGTACAGACTCCGCCTGCGCGCCAGCGACACGCGGTGGTCGCCCGGCTTGTCCTCATCGCCAGCGTGCTGCTTGCCAGCGCCAGCCCGCTCCAGGCTGCGGCGATTCCCGAACGCCTGCCCCAGGGCGGCACCGCCATCGTGCAGCTGGCGCCTGGCGAACGCGCGGAGCTCGACGGCCGCGCCCTCAAGGTGTCGCCGGAAGGTTGGACTCTGTTCGGGGTGGGCCGCGAAGCAAGCGGCGCGCTGCGCTTCGAACGCATCGACAGCGCGGGCCTGCGCCACCGGCACGACATCCCCATTGTGCCGCGCGATTTCCGCGTCGAGCGCGTCGACGGCCTGCCGCAGCAGACGGTGACGCCCGACCCGGTGATCGCCGAGCGCATCGCCCGCGAGCAGGCCGGCGTGGCGAAAGCGCGCGAGCGCAACGACGATCGCATCGATTTCGCCGAAGGCTTCGTCCGACCGGTCGAAGGTGGCCGCATCAGCGGCGTCTTCGGCAGCCAGCGCATCCTGAACGGCGAACCGCGCGCCCCGCATATGGGGCTCGACATCGCCGTGCCGACCGGTACGCCCATCCTGGCGCCCGCCGCGGGCATCATCAGCTTTGCGGACGCAGACCTCTACCTGACCGGTGGCACCGTGCTGCTCGACCATGGCCACGGGCTCTCGTCGAGCTTTCTGCATCTCTCGCGCATCGACGTGCGCGAAGGTCAGCGCATCGCACGTGGGGACGTCATCGGCGCCGTCGGCGCCACCGGCCGCGCCTCGGGTCCCCATCTGCACTGGGGCCTGAACTGGTTCGATGTGCGTCTCGATCCGGCTCTGCTGCTGCCCTGAGCGTCAACTCTTTCCACCTTCCTTGAGGTCCAACATGCCTTCCTTCGACATCGTTTCCGAAGTCGACGCCCACGAACTGACCAACGCGATCGACCAGGCCGGCCGCGAACTCGGCAAGCGCTTCGATTTTCGCGGCACTTCCGCCGCTTTCGAACTCGAGGACAAGACGGTCAAGCTTCGGGGCGACAGCGAGTTCCAGCTGCAGCAGCTGATGGACATCCTGCGCCAGCGCCTGACCGCGCGCGGCATCGACATCCGCTGCCTGGAGCCGGGTGATGTCGAGACCAATGTCGCCGGCGCGCGCCAGTCGGTGACCGTCAAGCAGGGCATCGAGCAGGCCACGGCCAAGAAGATCGTTGCCGCGCTGAAGGCCAGCGGCATCAAGGTCGACAGCCAGATCCAGGGCGACAAGCTGCGGGTCAACGGCAAGAAGCGCGACGACCTGCAGGCGGCGATCGCGCTGCTGCGCAAGAGCGATTTCGAACTGCCGCTGCAGTTCGACAATTTCCGCGATTGAAGCCAGTGACTGCGCCCACCCTCCTGCACCTGTATGAGGCGCCTCAGGTTCAGGCCGAGGTCGCGGCAATGATCTACGCGGAATTCTGGCAACACGAACCGGGTGCGAGCGTTGAATGGATCGCGCAGCGACTCGCAGAGGCAACCGTTCCAGACAGGCTGCCTGCGTGCCTAGTCGCCACCTGCAGCGCCACGCCCATCGGCGTCGTGAACCTGATCGAGTACGACGATCCCAATCCGCGGATCGGGCGCCCCTGGATTGCAGGTCTTGTCATCAAGGCGGAGTGGCGCAGGCAAGGGATAGGGACGAGGCTTGTTCGCGCAGCCCTTGATCACGCACGTCGCCTGGGCGAGACGGAAGCCTTTCTCGCGACGGACTCTCCCGCCTTCTATGCGCGCTTGGGGCGCAGATTCAGGCGCAGAAGCGGCCGGACCTGTGGTTGATGCGGTTCGCCCTCGCCACGGCGCCGCTGGCGCCCGGTGCGTAGCGACGCACTCGGGAAACCGAAACCGCGTGATCGCCCTGCCTTTCGCTGTCGCGAAGTCAAACGCGAAGCCCACTCGACGGGATCACCGAGCGTCAGCTCGGTCACCCTTCGCTTCGACGGCACCCAAGGGAAAGCCCGAATGCGGCCTCAACCCACCCGTTGCAGAACGGCGTCACGGGTGCGGATCAAGGCCGGTCCGACTTCGCCAATCAGGCGTTCGCGCGTCATGCTGTAGAGCGGGCCATTGACCGACAGCGCCAGCACACGCTCGCCGCCCTGGATCACCAACGGCACGCCGACCGCATAGAGCTCGGGCATCCACTCGCCCAGTGAGAACACGAAGCCGTGCTCGGCGTGGTCCTTGCGGGCCTGATCGACGCCGGCGCGGACTTCGGCGCGCTGCGGCTTGGGCACGCGCTGCATCAGCGTGCTCATGGTCTGGTCGAAGCGCGCGACGTCGAGGCCCGCCAGATACGCGCGGCCCAGCGCAGTGGTGCCATGCGGCAGGCGTTCGCCCACTTCGCGACGGATATGGAAGGCGTTGCTGCCGTGGCAGACCTCCAGCACGACCATCTGGGTCTGGTCGAGCGCGCCGAGAATGACGCTGGCCTGCACCTGCTCGGCCAGCGCCTGCATCAGCGGCCGCGCCACCGCGCGCACGTCCTCTCCAGCAAGAAAGGCATGGCCCAGCGCCAGCACGCTGGCACCCAGCGCGTACTTCTCGAGTTTCTGCGAGTGCTCCAGATAGCCGAGCCGGGTCAGCGTGTAGGTGAGGCGCGACACGGTCGGCCGCGGCAGGCCGGTGCGGCTGGCGATCTCGCTGTTGGCCAGCCAGCGCTCGCTG
>JBIJCA010000358.1:0-3952 GCA_044344935.1 Aquimonas sp.
TGCTCACCCACTGCTTCAAACCGCTCGCGATGGTTAACACGCAGGTGGCCAAAAGTGACCCAATTGGTCAGTCAGTCAATCGCAACCTCAGTCTTTGGCGGTCTCTTCGCCAGCAGATGCCGGAACGGAGGTTCCCACGCCGTCGAACAGGGATCGTCCCAACCAGATCGCCTGCAGCGGCCGAGCTGTCTCTGGATCCAACTTGAAGAGGGCGTCGCCGCGCATCGATATCACGGGCAGGAACTGATCCGTCTCGATGACCTTGCTCGCACGCACCTCAGCGGCGAGGCTTGTCGCCACAAGGCTCCCGAAGTCGTCCAGCTGTGCCGCAGGCTTCGCGCTGTCACGAAGCTTCTGCGCGACTTCTTCAAACGGTACGTAGTACCGCGGACGAAGCGGCAGGTCTCGCCCTTGGAGCCCCAGCTCCAGCGCCTCCATCATTTCGTCCTGGTTGGAAGGCAAACGGATTCCGACGAGGACTGGCCGCCCCCATGGCAACTTCGCGTATGGGGTATCCCCAGCAGCCTCCAGTTCCTCCGGCAGTATCTGCGGCGCAAAAACCAGCTCGAAGCGGTCAAGCGCACCTACGAGGTAAACCGGGCGCGTCAGGAAGGCAATCCAGACCGCTGCGAGCAGGAACGCAATCTGGATCAAGGCAATGATCGTCAAATCGAGCTTGAGGTGTTTCTTGCCCTGCCGGTAGACGAGGAGCGTGAGTAGCGGTCCCGCTACGATGTCGATGGAAGCGATCAGCGCGAAAAGCCGGTCCGCCCTCGCGAAGCCCAACAACGAGGGCGGATACCACAGCAGGAAGAGGGCCGCCGCCACGCTTCCGATCACAAACAGGCTGATCACCAAATGGATGACGAAAGCGCGAGCACGGGTCATACGGATGTTGTCCTCGGACTGGAATCGTGCGGAAAGCTTAGAGCAAGGAGCACGACCTGCTCACGAGCTGCCCGCTTCGGAGAATGCTTCGGATGAGCTGGAGCAAGAGAAGGTCGCAGATCTCGCAGGCGCACTTCACACTCCGTTGTTCCCCGGGGCAAAGCGATGAGGAAGCGACCAACTTCCTAGACCATGGCTACTGCGGGAGCGGCGGCAATCTGCGTGTTGTTCTCCGCGCCTCACCAAGACCGGCCCTGCTCTCTGCGTGCGTCAACTACACCGGACGCTCTACACAAGCGCACCGCAGTGACAGATCACGCAAGAACTCTGGCGTCGACGTTACTGGAGGGATCGGGATTCGCGGTGCACGCCTACTGGCGGCGAGACTGCACCGAGCCATCGACTAGAAGAGCCCTTGAACGCCCCACTGGCACTCGTTGACAGGGCCCGCACCGCCGTAGCGTCGCTGATCCGCCTGATTGACCTGTAGCACACCACAAAGGTCCGTTGCCTGACCACCGATTGGGGTGGCCTCTAGCCTGAAGGTCTGGGCAGCCAAGGCAGCCGGGACGAAGGCGTAGGTGTAGAAGTCCGAGTTGTTGACGGCTGGGTTGCAGCTGGCATCAGCGCCCACGAAGGTCCGGTTGGACGTATGGAAGCGCTCTGCACACTGCACGAACTCCATGAGGAGCCCTTTGGCAGCAGCACGACGGGACTTCTGCACCTGATTCTGGTAGCTGGGTATGGCAATCGAGAGGAGTATCGCTACGATCACTACAACGACCATCAACTCGATCAAGGTGAATCCACGCTGGCGGCTCGGCTGGGTGTTCATGGTGTAGCCCCCTGGGTTCATCTGTCCGCGGCAGCGTAGTGGGTTGCCGCGCGGGAAGGAAAGCACTTCGTCACGTATCGAAGCATTCGTCGTGCCAAGTGTGTTCAATGCGTCGGCGGTGCATGCCTTCCGGAAACGACGCGCCCCGCGGGTGCGGGGCGCGTCGGTCGGTGGGTGGTGTGGCTTAGTCGATCTGCCTCCAGCCGCCACGCCCACAGGGCACGGCGGTGAGCTGCTGCGCGCCGGTCGCAGCGATCACTGAAACGCTGAGTACGCATCCGTTTGTACCAGCCGCAGGGGAGAGGATCTCGCCCGTAATCGGGTCCACCGGCAGCGGGGCATTGGGGTCACGGTTCGGATCTGTGCGCGTGCCGGTGACCGGCGGATTCAGCGCTGGCGGGCCGTCGGGCAAGGCAACGCCGGAGCAGTCCGGGCAGGCCGCGGTGCCGATTGAACTGGCTCCCGAGAGCGCTTCGAGCACATACACGCGGTTGTCGCCGCCCGAGTTGCATGGATCGCCGACGGGCGTGAAGGTGGTGAACAGCACACGGCCCAACACCACACGAGGCTGCCCGACAGCTCGCTCGCCGCGAATGCCTAGAGCGCTGCTGGTCAGAGCGTCCTGGCGCCTGAGATCCAAGTAGAAGCCACGACGCGAGGTCCAGTTCACTGCGTTTTGCGAAACGCGGCGCGCAGGGCCTTGGGGCGTAGTGACCTCAGCGATGATCTGCTGGGGCTGCAGCGCAGAGCGCGGCACCGTGCCGGGAGTTGCGGTGGGATCGTCCCAGACGCCGTAGAAACTCTGGACCTGAGGCCAGGGTGCAGGCGAGGCAGGAACTACGTTGTCGTTCTCGGCAAAGAAGCGGCCGGTGCCGAAGTAGATCATGTTGCCGCGCAGATGATGGAGCGCCGCATCCATGCCGCCGGTGATCGTCTGTGGGTTCCCGTTCATGTCAAGCGCGCGGAACAGCGGCGCCGTGTTCTCGAGGGAAACGCTTCCGCCGTTGCTTACCTTCATCTTGTACACGCGGCCCTGCAGGTCACCCGTGTAGATGGTGTCCACGCCGCCGTCGAAATCACTGTCGATCGGCACAAACGCGATCATGCCGTTGGGGTTGGCGTCACTGCCATTGTTGTCTGGCTGAATGGTCTGCTCGAGCGCGCCTGTCGCAAGGTCTACCACATAGAGCCGTGACTTCTGATCGTCGCTGTTGACGCCATTGCCGAAGATGGCCACCCACTGCCCCCCCTGAAGGCGAACAATGCTTGGCTTGGAGAGTGCGAGGCCAAGACCGGAATCCATGAACTCCCAAAGGAAGTTGCCCGCATCGAACCCGGTCGCGGCGTTGGTGACATCCAACGCCATCACGCTTCGACTGCCCAGGCCACCCGGCGCGAGCAGCACGGTTTTCCAGCTGCTACCGATTCGGGCGTCTGCCTGAACTGGCGAGCCATCCAGCATATAGAGATGGGTGTAGTCCTCTTTCGGGAGTTCCTTCATGCGCGGCAGTGATCCGTTCGGGATGACCGCGAAGAGTTCATCGCCACCGTTGGGGCGTCCATCAAACGCGTGGAGAACGCCCGCATTCGTGCCGACGAAGACCACAGGGCGACGCGAAGCCTTGAAATTGAGGAACTCGCCGTAGCTGCCCGAACCCGTGGCACCGCCGCCCTCTGACGGGGGAAGTGCGGTGTAGCCGAAGCTGGCCTTGGAGGTCACTTCGGGCTGCGAGCCCAAGATGTCGCCCATGCGCGACTCGCGGTTGCGCAGCGTTCCGCCGTTGTCGAGCTCGAGCGTTCGGTCGCCACGCAGGTACGAGATCACGTCGGTCGGCGTTACGCCGCCGCCGTACTCCACAAGATCACTGGCATCGATTCCAAGCGTGGCCTGGATGCCCGCATCGCCGCCAAAGCTGCCCGCATTGAACGGCTGCACTTGGAAGCCCGGACCGTTGGGAAGCGAAACGTAAATGTTCCGGGAAGCGACGCTGGCCGCCTCAAGCTTCTCCGCCGCATCCCATGCCACGGCACCCAAGGCGCCGTTGGTGCCGAGCTGGTAGGCCTTGAGATTGCCGGTCCAATCCGCGCTGGCGTACTCAGGCACATAGACGAGGAAGTCCGCGTCGCGTCGCGCAGCAGAAGCTGCCACACCGCCCGCGGGGCGCGCGCGCTCGCCGATATCGCGCAGAACGTCACGGAACGCGCGCGAGACTTCGTCCGGCGTGGTCG
>JBIJCA010000295.1:0-5548 GCA_044344935.1 Aquimonas sp.
GTAGGCCCATTCAATACCGAGCGTCTGCGGGGTCAACCCGTCGCGGGCATTCCACTCGTCCTTCTTCATACGCTGCCGGCCGGAGGCGGCATGCGGATGCACCGCGTAACGCACGGTGGGACGCACCACTGCCCAGCGCTGGCCCGGCTGGAAATCCGCGCCGCGGGCGTACACCACTTGTCCCGAAGCTCCGCGCAGCCGGTTTTCCTCGATGGCGAGCACGTAGGGAAGGCCCTTGGGTTCCTCGTCGAGCACACGCATGCGCTTGAGGAAGGACTCCACTTCATTCAGGGGAATCGTCCGGATCGCGTCATCGCCGTCGCGCCGGATCTTCGGGTCTATCCGGTTGACCCCGAGCACCGGACGACCATCCAGATAAGCGAGGCTGATCACGTCGCCCGGGTAGATCAGGTGGGGGTTCTCGATCTGCGGGTTGGCCTGCCAGATCTCGGGCCACAGCCATGGCTGCTTGAGGAAGCGACCCGCGATGTCCCACAGGGTGTCGCCCCTCTTCACCACGTAGGTGTCAGGATGGTCTTCGCGCAACTGCTGAGCTGCCACGCAAGTGGCGAAGGTCAGCACGGCGACGGCGAAAACTGAAAGGAGTTTTTTAAGCATGGCGGCCATCTACCTGATTTACCAAGCAGGTTTCGCTGCACTATAGCGTAAAGATTTGTGGATTAGAAACGGTTCAGGTTCACACATTCGACGCCTGACCCTGGCCGCGAACGGCCTCTGGCGCGTGGTGTTCAGCGCATCGCTGGTATATTTCATCGCCTTCCACCTTGATTGCCGGCGCGCGTGCGCCCAGGTTGCGGCTATGGCCACTCTTCCGATTCTCGAATTTCCCGATCCGCGCCTTCGCACGCGCGCGCGCGAGGTGGTGCCAGCCGATTTCACGCCGGTGCTGCAGCAGCTGATCGACGACATGTTTGAGACCATGTACGAGGCGCCGGGCATCGGCCTCGCAGCAACCCAAGTCGATCACCACCTGCGCTTCATGGTGATGGATGTGAGCGAGGACAAATCGGCGCCGCGGGTGTTCATCAACCCGCAGATCGTCGAAAGCGATGGCCATCAGGTCTACCAGGAAGGGTGCCTGTCGGTACCGGGAATTTTCGCTGACGTCACCCGCGCAAACCAGATCACGGTCCGCGCCATGGACCGCCACGGCAAGCCCTTCGATCTCAAGGCCGACGGCCTGCTGGCGGTGTGTATCCAGCATGAGATGGACCATCTCGACGGCAAGGTGTTCGTCGACTACCTCTCGCCGCTGAAGCGCGATCTGGTGCGCAAGAAGCTGGCCAAGCAGCGCCGCGGCGCGTCCTGATCGATCCTGCAGCGGGCGCGTCGCGCCCGCGGAGACTCCGCCAGATGATGAAGCCCCTGCGCTTGGTGTTCGCGGGAACACCCGAGTTTTCCGTGCCTCCGCTGGAGCTCCTTCTCGACGGGCCAGACGGAGTGCTGGCGGTGTATACCCAGCCCGATCGTCCCGCCGGTCGCGGCCGCCAGTTGCAGCCCAGCCCGGTCAAACAGCGCGCGCTCGTGGCCGGCGTCGAAGTGCGGCAGCCCGTCGATTTCAAGAGTGTCGACGAACGCGAACGCTTGGCGGCATTGCAACCGGATCTGCTGATCGTGGTCGCCTACGGCCTGATACTGCCGCAGAAGGTGTTGGACATTCCGCGCCTTGGCTGCTGGAACCTGCACGCCTCGATGCTGCCGCGTTGGCGCGGCGCTGCGCCCATCCAGCGCGCCCTTGAGGCCGGCGATGCCGAAACCGGCGTCGGCCTGATGCAGATGGAGCGCGGGCTCGACACCGGCCCCGTCCTGCTTGAGCGCCGCACTCCGATCGCGCTGGATGACACCGGCGGCAGCCTGCATGACCGGCTCGCCCGTGTCGGTGCCGAAGTGTTGAAGGATGGGTTGATGAAGCTGCGCGCAGGGGAGCCCCTGATCGCCCAGTCGCAGCCGGCCGAGGGTGTCTGCTACGCGCACAAGCTCGACAAGTCGGAAGCACGTCTCGATTTCTCTCTGCCAGCCGTGCTGCTGGAACGCCGCATTCGCGCCTTCAACCCGTGGCCGGTCTGCGACTGCGAGCTGGCCGGTGAGCGTCTTCGCGTACATGCGGCCCAGGCGCTGCCGGGTCACGCTGGCGCGCCTTACGGGCGTGTGCTCGCAGCCACCGCCGCCGGCATCGATATCGCGTGCGGCGAGGGCATCCTGCGGTTGACTCGCGTGCAGCGCGAGGGCGGACGCGACCAGCCCGTCGCCGCGTATCTGAACGCGCGGCGCACGCCGCTTGCGTCATGATCCGGCGCGAACCGGACGCCGCCGCGACAGCACGCGCTCCGCGGGCGCCGAAGGCCGGGACGGCCGTACCGGGCGCTCTTGCACGCGCCACCGCGACGCGGGTTCTCGCCGAGGTGACGGCCGGGCGTTCGCTGAAGGCCGTGCTGGGCCAGCGTCTGCCGTCGCTGCGCGACAGCCGCGACCGCGCGCTCTGCGAAGCGCTCTGCCATGCCGCCTTGCGCAGGCGCGCGCGTGATGCGGCCCTGCTCGAAGCGCTGCTCGACAAGCCGCTTCCTGCGGCGGCCCGCAATGTCGCTCTGCTGTTGGCGATCGGTTTTGCCCAACTCGAACAGCTTGGCCTGCCCGAGCATGCGGCAGTGGCGTCCACCGCCGAAGCCGCACGCGTGCTCGGCTTTCCGCGGCATGTCGGTCTGGTCAACGCGATCCTCAGGCGGTTTCTGCGCGAGCGCGCGCAGCTGCCTGCCGGCAGCCCGCTGACTCAGGCGCGGAACGCGCATCCCGCCTGGCTGCTGGAAGCGCTGCAGCGCGACTGGCGCGAGGATGTCGATGCTCTGCTTCTGGCCAACCTGCAGCAGGCGCCCCTGTGGCTGCGCGCACGGGGCGGCGAGCGCGGTGCGGCCGAACTGGCAAATGACTTCGCCGAAGCCGGGGTCGAAGTCGCTCGCCTGGAGGGCAGCGCTTTGGCCCTTACTGCAGGCGGCGATCCGACACGCCTGCCGGGCTTCGCCCGCGGGCGCTTCGCCGTGCAGGACATCGCCGCCCAGGGCGCGGCGGCCGCCCTTGATGCACGGGGCGGTCAGCGCGTGCTGGACGCATGCGCGGCACCCGGGGGCAAGGCTGCGCAGATCGCCGAGACCGGCGCGCAACTGCTGGCCCTGGACAGCGATGCGCAGCGACTCGAGCGGGTTCGCCAGACATTCGATCGATTCGGGCTCAGCGCCGAACTTCGCGTCGCCGATGCGGCGCGCCCGCAGGACTGGTGGGACGGACGCCCGTTCGAGCGCATCCTGCTGGACGCGCCCTGCAGTGCAACCGGAGTGATCCGGCGCCAGCCGGACATCCTGCTGCACCGCCGCGCGGAAGACATCCCTGCGCTGGCCGCGCAGCAGGCACGCCTGCTGCGCGCGTTGTGGCCTTTGCTGGCCCGGGGCGGCCGCTTAGTCTATGCGACCTGCTCCGTGCTGAAAGACGAGAACGAGCGCCAGATCGATGCCTTCCTCGCGGCCCATCCCGACGCCCAGGCGCTGCCGCTGGACTCGCGCTTCGGTCGGCCCAGCGGTGGCGGCCATCAACGTCTTGCCGGCGAGGGTGAAGGCGATGGCTTCTTTCTCGCCTTGCTGGGCAAAGTCTGAGCCTTTGCGCGCCTCACTCACGGCCTTGACCTTACTGCTGCTGGGCGCGTGCAGCGGCAGTGATGCGCCGCGCGCCGTGATTGAGGAGATCCGGCCGCTGCAGCGCGGAGCGCTGTTGCAGCTTGAGGTGCAGCAGCGGCTGGACTTCCAACCGAACATGCTGGACGCGCTCTCGAACGGTATCGGCCTGCGCCTCGACTACCGCATCGACTACTGCCGCCCCGCTCAGCGGACGCTGCGCAGTCTCTGGCTGCGCTACTACCCGCTGGCCAATGAGTTCGAGATGCGCTGGGAGGGCGAACCACATGGCCGACGCTTCGCCCGACGCGGTGCCCTGCTGGCAGCCTTGGATCAGGTCCGCATCGAGCTCCCGGACGCAGCGGCTGGCTGCGAACTGGCGCTGCGCGTGCAGCTGGAGCGCTCAGCCCTGCCGGCGCCCCTGCGTTTTCCCGCGCTGATCGGCCTGCAGGACTGGCGGCTTGCATCGGCGCCCTTCCGAATGCCCGAGCGGAGCGCACCGTGAATCACGAGCCCGCTCGAAGCTGGCTGCACCTGCCGCGTCGTGCCGGCGCCCTGCTGCTGGCGCTCGGAGTGCTGGCCCTGGTGTTTTCAGCGCTCTACCTGGCTGCAAGCGCCGAGGGGCTCGGCGTGCGCTACGCCGCCTTGTACCCGTGGGTGTTCTTGGCTGCGGGTGGAGCCGTACTGGTACTTGCGCTGGCGATCGCTGGCCGCCTGCTCAAGCTGCGGCGCCAGCTCAAGTCCGGCGAACCAGGCGCGCGCCTGACGCGCCGGCTGCTGGTGCTTCTGCTTGCACTGTCGCTCCCGCCGGTTCTGCTGGTGTTCGCTTTTGGTGCGCGCTTCGTGGGCGCCAGCGTCGACAGCTGGCTGCGCGCGAACACGGTCGAAGCCATGGACAGCGCGCTGGAGCTTGCCAGGCTGCAGATGGACGATCGACGCAACGACGCGCTGGCGCGCGCTGCGCGTGCGCTGCAGCAGCTGCGGGAAGACCGCTTCGACCTGGCGGCCGCCGTAGAGCAATCGCTTGACGATGTGGGCGCGCAGCAGATCGCTCTGTTCGGTGACGATGGTCGCATCCACCACATTGCTGCCGCCGCACCTGCCCTGCTGCTGCCGGCGCCGCCGGACGAAGATGCGCTGTCGGCCTTGGCCGCACGCGGTCGTCTTGTCGATCAGGTTCGACTGGCCGACAGCGACTACCTGCGGGTGCTGCAGAGCACCGATTTCGAGCGAGGACACGTCCTGCAGCTGCTCTTCGCCCTGCCGCCACGACTGGTGGAGCTCAGCGCGAAAGTGGAATCAGCCGCTTTCGGCACGCGCCAGGCGCTGTTCCTGCGCGACTCGCTGAAACTGGTGTTCGTGCTGATCCTGAGCCTGGTCACGCTGCTTTCGGTGTTCCTGGCGGTTCTGATCGCTTTCGACGTCGCGCGTCGACTGGTGTCGCCCATCGGCCGACTCGCCGCGGCCACGCGGGCAGTGGCCGCTGGACGCCTGGAGCCGGTGGAAGTACCTGCCCGTGGCGACGAACTGGGCTTTCTGGTCGAGAGCTTCAACCGGATGACGGCGGATCTGGCCGCCAGCCGTGAACGCGCTGCCGCCAGCGCCGCAGAAACCGAGCGACAGCGCGCGTTTCTGGAAACGGTGCTGGCGCGGCTGTCCTCGGCGGTGCTGGTGATCGACCCGGACGGACGACTGAGCGGGGCCAATGCGGCGGCAGCGGATCTGGCCGAGTTGCCTGTCGCAACCCTGGCCGGCACGACCCTCACCGCGTTTGGGAAACAGTGCCCGCGGCTGTCGGCTCTGGTCCAGCTGGCGCAGGTGAGGCTTCGCGAAGGTGCACCCGAATGGCGCGAGGAGCTCGCCCTGGA
>JBIJCA010000202.1:0-8660 GCA_044344935.1 Aquimonas sp.
CGCGCGACGAACGCCGCCTGTTGCTGCTGCGGGGCGCACGCCTGCCCGATGGCGGCCAGGTGCTGGTGATAGACGACACCACCGCGATCGATCGGGCACGCCGCGACGCAGCGTGGTCGGAGGTCGCGCGCCGGCTCGCGCACGAGGTCAAGAATCCGCTCACGCCGATCCAGCTTTCGGCTGAACGTCTGCGCCGTCGCGTACTGCCCAGACTCGCGGCGGAGGATGCCGACGTGCTCGATCGCGCGACCCACACCATCGTGACCCAGGTCGACGCTCTGAAAACCCTGGTCAACGCGTTCGGCGAGTACGCGCGGCCGCCACAACTGGCCCTGGTCGAGACCGACATCGCCAGCGTGGCGGAGGAAGTGCTCGACCTTTACGAGAACGACCCGCGTCTCGACCTGCTGCGCGACTTTCCAAACGCCTTGCCGCGCATTCGCGCGGACGCCGGGCGCCTGCGTCAGGTGCTGCACAATCTCCTGAAAAACGCCCAGGAGGCCAGCGCCGAAAGGCCGCAACTACAGGTCCGGGTCGCGCTCGCGCTCGCCGGCGCGGGCGAACGGCGCTGGCTGGATCTCAGCGTCGAGGACGACGGCCCTGGTCTGCCCGCTGACTTCTCGGCCGACTGGTTCGAACCCTATCGCAGCAGCAAGCCCAAAGGCTCGGGTCTCGGGCTGGCGATTTCGCGCCGGATCGCCGAAGAGCATGGCGGTCAGTTGCTGGCGGAAGCCAGGGCCGGGGGCGGCGCACGCTTCGTTCTGCGCCTGCCCTGCTGAGAGCTGGGTTGTGCCGGGATCGAAGCCTGGGAATGCGCTGCGTCCGTGGGCGGACTGAGGCGTCCACGCTGAGCGCGTCAATTCGCCCATGGGCGAATCACTCCTCGAAGCTCCTGGTGAATTGCTCGCCTCAGCCTTCCAGATTCAACTCGCAATCCCGAGTCTCCGATCCCGAATCCCGGCGTTCCGAGGCGTATAGTCCAGCGCACATGTCCACCAACGGGGGAGGCCAACGGCATGCACAGCATCCGACAGATCCTTGAGGGCAAGACCGCGCAGGTCATCTGCGTCACCGAGCAGACACCGGTGCTGGAAGTGATCCGGCTCATGGCCGAGCACGCGATCGGTTCGGTGCTGGTCATGCGCGGCGACACCCTCGCCGGGATCGCCACCGAGCGCGACTACGCGCGCAAGGTCATTCTCAAGGGCCGCAACTCGCAGGACACGCCAGTCGCCGACATCATGTCCAGCCCGGTCATCACCGTCGGCTCCGGTGAGGACATCCGCCGCTGCATGCAGATCGTCAGTGACCGTCGCATCCGTCATCTGCCGGTCGTCGACGACGGACGCGTGATCGGGCTGATCTCCATCGGCGACCTGCTCAAGTGGGTGATTCGCGAGCAGGAGCATGAAATCGAGCAGCTGCAGCAGTACATCGCCGGCTGAACGATCGGTCGGCGAACATGTCGACCCCGGGGGAGGCCCGGAAACAGACGAGGCGCCGCAAGGCGCCCCGTCACTGCGGCTTCCGACGCATCTGGACTCAGTCGTTGCCGTCCTCGACAAGGGCCGCCTCGACGTCACGCACCAGCAGTCGGTTCACCGCAGCGATGTCCTTCACATCAATGACGCCTGCCGACTGCTTGAGCGCGAGTCCGTTGACCAGGAAGGTGTGACGCGCGTTCGAATAGTCGCGCTGCGCGCTGGTCAGCACCTGCTGCGAGATCAGCACATCGACGATCGTGCGGGTACCGACCTCGAAGCCCGCCTCGGTGGCTTCCAGCGCGCTGCGAGCCGACACCAGGCCCTGACGGCGCGCTTCGATCTCTGAAATACCGGCGACGACGGCGCGATACGCGTTGCGGGTCTGGCGCGTTACGGCGCGACGCTCCTGCTCCAGCCGATCTTCGTTGGCATCGCGGGTGTGAACGGCTTGGCGGACCTGAGACTGGGTCAGACCGCCGCTGAAGATCGGCACGTTGAGCGTCAGGCCGATTCGGGTATCGTTGGAGAGGCTGCTGCCGGGCACGTTGAAGCCGGACTGCAGGCGTGTGCTGCCCCAGCCGGTGTCGTCCGAGTAGCTCACTCCCAAACCGAGCGTGGGCAAGTGTCCGGCGCGGGCGGTGGCGATGTCCTGCTGGGCGGCCTCCAAAGCGAGTACACGGGAGCGCAGCAGCGGATTCTCGCCGAGCGCGGTTTGCACCCATTGGTCGAGGTCCGCCGGCTCAGGCATGCCCGGAGTGAAGCCTTCATCCAATCCACTCAGGTTCTGCAGGTATTGCCCGGTCAGTTCGGCCAATGCCTCGCGCGCATCATCCAGCGCATTGGCGGCGTTGATGGCAGCGGCTCGCGATGCGTCATAGCGTGCGCGCGCCTCGTGGACGTCGGTAATTGCCGTCAGTCCGACTTCGAAGCGCTGTTCGGCCTGATCGAGCTGGCGCTTGACGGCACGCTCGTCAGCGCGAGCGAACACGAGGCTGTCAACCGTGGTCAGCGTAGTGAAGTAAGCCTGCGCGACGCGCAACGCGAGACCGTCAACGGCCGCGTCGTAGTCCGCGGCTGAAGCGTCTGACCGGAACCGGCTGGCCCGCAGGCGTGTGTAGTTTCGGTGGTCATACAGCGACTGCTGCAGACTGATGTCGAAGCCACGACTCCGCGATTCTGAATCCGTCGTGTTCTCGCCGAACACGAGATTTCCGTCGGAATCGGGCTGGCTGCTGAAGCGCGTGGCCTCGGAATCCGAGTCGGAGAACGTACCCGTCGCAGAAATCTGCGGCAGCAGCGCGGAGCGGCTCTGCGCCACCCCCTCGCCGGTCGCGAGCCGCTGCGATTCGACCGCGGCCAGCTGCGGATCACTCTGGCGCGCGAGCTCGTAGGCCTGCATCAGATCGGCGGCGCCCGCGCTGCCGGCGGCAGCAAGGGCAAGGGCGAGGCAGAGGGGACGCAGGCTGGGCAGTCGCATTGCAGTTCCTTTGGCGAGCGGGGGCGTGGCGAGTGGACTACAGCGCAAAGCGCTGCGCGGGCTCGGCGCCGTGGAGATAGGGGACGTCGGTTTCGAACAGGCTTTCAATCGCCCAGCCGTGCGCGGCTCGGGTGAACAGGACGGCTTCCTGCACGGGGCTGTGCCCGCGGATCAGGAACAGCTTGCCGCCGGGGCGGACCCAATCGAGGAAGGCCGTTGGCGCCTCGGCAACCGCCCCACCGATGGCGACCACATCAAACTGCCGGGCCGGGCGGAACGACAGCGCGTCCGCGTGCTCAACACTGACGTTGGTGCAGCCGGCCGCCTGAAGGCGCGAGCGCGCGCGCTCGATGAAGTCCGCATGCAGGTCGATGCTGTGGACGGCGCGCGCGAGCCTCGAAAGACAGCAGGTCAGGTAGCCGCTGCCGGTGCCAACCTCCAGCACGTCCTGCTCGGGCGACAGATCCAGCGCCTGCAGCAGACGGCCTTCGACCACCGGCTTCAGCATGAACTCGCCGTGCTCCAGCGGGAGTGACAGGTCGGCATAGGCCAGCTTGCGGTGGCGCGGCGGCGCGAAGTCCTCGCGCTTGACGCTGCCGATGACGTCGAGCACGCGGAAGTCCAACACCTCCCAGGGGCGGACCTGCTGCTCGACCATCGCAAAGCGGGCCTGTTCGAAGTCAACTGCCATGTTCGTGTCCTGCATGCGGGCGCCCGCGTGACACGGGCGCGTAGCCGCGAATTGTAGGCGGTGGCCTTGTGCGCCGCCAAATGCCGAGGCGGTGCGGGGCGGCCGGTCCCCCGCATCCTTGCACAGCGGAGGATGCGCTTTCCGTCCCCGTCAGCGCAGTGCGGGAAGTCACCGTGACTGCCGGCAGGGCGCTGCGGCTCACGCCAGCGCCCGTACGGCGCGCGGCTGCACGCGATGCCAGGCGGCGTACAACGCCGGCAGGAACAGCAGCGTCAGCAGGGTCGCGACCAGCAGCCCGCCCATGATGGCGACCGCCATCGGGCCAAAGAAGGCGCTGCGCGACAGCGGGATCATCGCGAGGATCGCGGTCAGGGCGGTCAGCACGATCGGCCTGAACCGGCGCACCGTGGCTTCGACAATGGCTTCGAAGGGCGCGGCACCTTCAGCGAGGTCGTGCTCGATCTGGTCCACGAGGATTACCGAGTTGCGCATGATCATGCCGGCAAGCGCGATGGTTCCCAGCATGGCGACGAAGCCGAACGGCCGACCGAACAGCAGCAGGAACACGGTGACACCGATCAGGCCCAACGGGGCGGTCAGGACGACGATGATCGAGTTCCCGAAGCTACGCAGCTGCAACATCAAAAGGGTGAAGACCACGCCTGCAAACAGCGGCATGCCGGCTGCGATGGAACGCGATCCACGGCCGGAGTCCTCGACCGTCCCGCCTACCTCCAGGCGATAGTTCGGGGGCAGGCCGGCGCGCAGTTCCTCCATCTGCGGTGCCAGCGCGGCGACAACCGTTGCAGGCTGCACGCCGTCAACAATGTCCGCACGCACGGTCACCGTCGGCAGGCGGTTGCGGTGCCAGATCACTCCCTCCTCGAAACCGTACTCAAGCCGCGCCAGCTGACTGAGCGGAACGGTTCCACCCTGACTGGTCGGAACGGCGAGGCTGCCCAGCATGGACAGGCTTGCTCGCTCGTCGGCCGGTCCGCGCAGGAGTATCTGCACCTGCTCGTTGTCCTCGCGCAGCGTACTCACGGGTGAGCCCGACAGAGAGCCCTGCAGGAACAGGGCGAGCTGCGACGAACTCACGCCGAGGGCGCGGGCGCGCTGTTGGTCGATCTGCAGGGACACGATCTTGCTGGGTTCCTCCCAGTCGAGGTGCACGTTGAACAGGGATGGATGCTCGCGCATGCGCTCTTCAACCGCATGCGCATGTCGGCGAACCCGATCGATGTGCTCACCGGACACCCGGAATTGCACCGGGTAGCCGACCGGAGGACCGTTTTCCAGCCGGGTCACGCGGGTGCGTACTTGCGGGAACTGCTGCGGCAGGGTTTGCAGCAGCCAGGCGCGCACGCGCTCGCGCGCCTCGATGTCGGCGGTCAGCAGTACGAACTGGGCGAATCCTGTCTGCGGCAGCTGCTGATCCAGCGGGAGATAGAAGCGCGGCGAGCCGGTGCCGATGTAGGCGACGTGGTTCAGCACGTCCTCGCGGTCGCGGACGAGAGCCTCGAAGCGCTTTGCCTCCGTCTCGGTCGCGACCAAGGAGCTGCCTTCGGCGAGCTTGAAGTCAACCATGAGCTCCAACCGTGCCGAGGCCGGAAAGAACTGCTGCGGGACGTAGCGGAACAGAGCGAGGGACCCGGCGAAGATCAGTGCGGTCATTGCGATCACTGTCCACCGGCGCTCTACGCACCACCCCACCACCCGCCGAAACCGCTGGTAGAACGGCTTGGCATAGGGATCATGGTGGCCCTGGGTGTTTGCCCGGCTGGAAAAGTCGGGCAGCAACCGATCGCCCAGATAGGGCACGAACACGACCGCGGCCACCCACGAGACCAACAGCGCCAGAGTCACCACCTCGAAGATCGAGCGGGTGTACTCGCCGGTGCTGGAACTGGCGGTGGCGATCGGCAGGAATCCAGCGGCGGTGATCAGGGTGCCGGTCAGCATCGGAAACGCGGTCGAGGTCCAGGCGAATGCCGCTGCCCGGAGGCGATCGAAGCCCTGCTCCATCTTGATCGCCATCATTTCCACCGCAATGATCGCGTCATCGACCAGCAGACCCAGGGCGAGCACCAGAGCGCCCAGCGAGATCTTGTGCAGGCCGATGCCGAAGTAGTACATGCCGGCGAAGGTCATCGCCAGCACCAGCGGGATCGACAGTGCAACCACCAGGCCGGTGCGGAAGCCGAGCGAGAAAAAGCTCACCAGAAGAACGATGATCACGGCTTCGGCCAGCACCTGGACGAACTCGCGGATCGAACTGCGCACCGCCGCAGGCTGGTCGGAGACCTTGTGCAGTGTCATGCCCACCGGAAGATCGCCCTGCAGTCGCTCGAACTCGTTCTCCAGCGCGTCGCCGAGACGGATGATGTCGCCACCACGCTTCATCGAGACAGCGATCCCGATCGCCGCTTCGCCCATGAAGCGCATGCGCGGCTCCGGCGGATCGGAGAACCCCCTGAACACGTCAGCAACGTCGCCGATGCGGAAGTCGCGATCGCCCACCCTCAGCGGGAACGCGCGGATGTCTTCCACGCCCTCGAAACGCCCCGACACGCGCAGTCGCACGCGCTCGGCGGGAGTTTCGAAGAAGCTTGCGTCGACCACGGCGTTCTGCTCGTCGAGAGCGCGCTGCACTTCGGCGAGAGGCAACCCGAGGGCCGCGAGCTTCGTGTTGCTGAGCTCGATCCAGATGCGCTCCTGCTGCAGGCCGATCAGTTCGATCTTGCCCACATCGGCAACGCGCATCAGTTCAAGCTCGATGCGTTCAGCGTAGTCCTTGAGCGTGGCGTAGTCGAAGCCTTCGCCGGTGAGGGCGTAGATGTTGCCAAAGGTGTCGCCGAATTCGTCATTGAAGAAGGGTCCCTGGATGCCAGCCGGCAGGCTTGGCCTCAGGTCGCCGATCTTCTTGCGCACCTGGTACCAGAGTTCGGGCAGCTCGTTGGATCGCATCGAGTCACGCGCCGCGAACAGCACGGTGGACTCACCCGGACGCGAGTACGCGCGGATGTACTCGTAGTTGCCGGTTTCCATCAGCTTGCGTTCGACGCGATCGGTGATCTGGCGGGCCACTTCTTCGGCCGAAGCACCTGGCCACTGCGTGCGCACGACCATCACCTTGAAGGTGAACGGCGGGTCTTCGCTTTGTCCCAGACGACCGTAGGAAACGATGCCGAGCAGAGCCAGGCCGAGCATCGCGTAGACGACCAGGCTGCGGTTTCGCAGCGCCCACGCGGAGAGATTGAATCCGTCCATGGAGGATCAGTCCGCCTGAACGAGATCGAGAGGGCGATTCTCCAGATCGACCGGTCGGATCGGCTGGCCGTCACGCAGCAGGTGGACGCCGCCGGCCACCACCCAGTCCGTCGCGCTCAGCCCCTCGAGTACGGGCACGGTGGTTTCGCCGAAGGCACCAAGCTTGACCACAGTGCGCTTGACCCGGGCAGTGGCCGTGTCGAGCTTGAGCACCCAGGCCTCGCCATCACTTGCCGATACCGCCGCCAGCGGCAGTCGCAGCACATCGCCCCCATTGCCCTGGAAGTAGACGCGAGCGCTCTGGCCGAGTTCGACCGACTCCGTGGTATCGAGGATCGATACGCGGGCCGCGTAGGTGCGCGAAGCAGCATCCGCGGCTGGCGCAAGTTCGCGGATCCGCCCTGAAAGCGCGCGCTGCCGCTGTGACCACAGTTCGATCTGCACCGGTTGCCCGAGGCTGATCGAGGACACGATCTGTTCGGGCACGGCGATCGCCACTTCGCGCTCGCCTTCTTCGGCCAGCACGAAAACCGCCTGTCCCGCAGCGACCACTTGCCCGGCCTCGGCGAATCGACGTGCGATCACGCCGTCTGCGGGCGCCCGCAAGACTGCATAGCCGGCCTGGTTTCGACTGACATCCAACTGGGCCCGTGCTGCCTGCAGCCTGGATCCGGCGGCCTCGAGCCGGGCCTGCGCTGTGTCGAAAGCCGAGGCGCTGGCGAGGCCACGTTCGCGCAGCGATTGTTGACGCGTGAATTCCGCTTCCGCCAGCGCGCGTTCGGACTGCGCGGCCTGCCACTGCGCACGGCTCGCGTCCACCTGCAGGCCGAGGTCCTGAGGCTCCAGTTCCGCCAGCGGCTGATCCTTCTGGACGCGCTCACCGACCTCCACCAGACGGCGGTGGATCTTGCCGCCTACGCGGAACGCGAGCGCAGGCTCGTGTCGGGCGCGGATCTCGCCGGCATAGGCCGTGAACTCACGGCCATCGGTTTCCGCCTGGACCACGATCGCCGGCCGGATGGCCTCGGCAGGCGGTGGAGCGTCGGTGCAACCGCTGACCAAACCGAGGGCGAGCAGCCCAAGGGCAGCAGAAATCGATCGATGACGAAGTTCCATGGCGCGACTCGGGCAGGGGGCTGGGGACAGAATATAAATAGAATACTGCACAGTCCAGTATTTAATTTGTGAGAGGCGCTAGAATTGGCGCATGCACTCTCAACATTCGCCCAAAGGCCCCGGCCGACCCAAAGACCCGGAAAAGCGCGCCGCGATTCTCGAAGCGGCGAAACGTCTGTTTCCCATGCGTGGTTTCGACGGCGTCAGCATGGATGCCATCGCTGCGGAAGCAGGGGTCTCCAAGCTCACGGTCTACAGCCATTTCAGCGACAAGGACACGCTGTTCTCTGAAACCGTCAAGGCCAAGTGCGAGGAGCAGCTCCCGGAGGAAGTGTTCAGGGCCGAGCCCGGGCGCGGCCCTGTGCGGGAGCAGCTGCGGGCGATCGCCACCGGCTTCCACGCGCTGATCCTGTCGCCAGAGTCGGTGGCCTTCTATCGGATGATGGCTGCCCAGGGCGAAAGCAGCGGCAAACTGGGTGAGCTGTTCTACGAAGTCGGCCCACGGCGCATCCTCGAAGCCTTCGAGTCCTTCCTGCTGGCCGCCAAACAGGCCGGCAGCCTCGATGTACCCGATACGCGTCGAGCAGCCGGCCATTTCTTCTGCCTGATCAAGGGCGAGGCT
>JBIJCA010000359.1:0-3918 GCA_044344935.1 Aquimonas sp.
TGGTGCCGCGACTGCCGATCCGACCAGCTCCCTGGTGACGTTCGCCAATAATGCCGGGGGCGCGCAGGGGTGGCAGGGAATGCAGACCGACAGCGGCCTGGGCGGCACGCTGGTCGACCCGGACTTCGGCAATGGCGCGCCAGCGCTACGCACCAAGATGAACAACTACTTCATCGCCTGGTGGAACAACACCAATCCCGCATATCTGGGTGATTGGAGCGGGCTGGGCACGGTCACGATCGGTGTCGACGTCTTCGCCACGCTGGTGTGGTTCGGGTTCGGCAACCCCGTGCCGCGGGACCTGGTCGTCGAACTTCGCGATTACGACAACACGCCGCCGAACGTGCCGTGGGTGTCCGTTTGGTACAACCTCGGCACCCTGAATGTCGGCAACGGTTGGCAGACTCGGTCCGTGACGATTGCAGACACCGCGTCGATCACGCTGCCTGCTGGCTGTGGCGGCACCGGGGATTTTCTGGGAACCGGTTTGCCGCCCGGGCGCAGCTTCGCCAGTGTGCTGGCCAGCGTCGACATCATCCTGTTCCATACCTCCCCGCCCGGCACGGTCTCCGGCTTCGTTGACTACGACGTGGCGCTCGACAACATCGCCGTAGATGTCGCCCCGGCGCGGCGGTGACGTCGTGACTTCGGCCGGAGGCGTCCTGGCAGGGAGTTTCCCGACACCCCGTTTGCCTGGCCTAGCCCGGCCCGGCACGTAGCGGATCCATTCAACCGATGGAGTTCACATGAGGCGTCTGATCGCGTTCGGCTTGATCGCCGCCGCCGCCGGCCCGGCGCAAGCGGCCACCTTGTTCGACAACGGGCCTGCGGTCACGGATGTTCCGGCACGCTCGATCATCCGTACCGGTGGCGCCATGTTCGGCGTTCCCGCCATGAGCGGGCCCGGACTCACCTACTCGGTCGCCGACAACTTCACGATCGGCGGCGCCACCTGGATCGTCACGGACCTGAGTTTCTTCGCATACCAGTTCAATGCGCGCGGCGCTTTCACCTTCACCAACGTCAGTTGGAGCGTGGTTTCCGGCGACGTAAACCTGGGCACGGTGGTGGCTTGGGGCACCACGGCGGTGAGCAATGGCGGCCTCCTGGGGTACCGGGTCGCACCATCCAATCTGCAGGCCACCGACCGCGCCATCTTCAAGCTCGATGCCGACGTGCCTGATTTCACGCTCGCGCCCGGCGGTTACTGGCTGCGCTGGACATTCGGCTTCCCGGGCCCGGAAGTGAGGGACCACTACCAGCCGCCGGTAGCCAGCGGCGTGACGGGCACTGCCAACGTGGCGCGGGGCGGCACCAATCCCTACGTCTGGGCGATCGACGCTGGCGATCACCTGGGCAACGACTTGCCGTTCGTGATCAACGGCACGGTCGACCTGGTGTTCCGCAATGGGTTCGAGCCGCAGTAATGCGGCGCATGCCCCGGGACGCCGTCTCTCGCCAAGCCTTACCCGGTGCGCCTGCCGGGGCTGTTGATGGTCTGCCGGTGGCAGCCCCCCAGGGCGCGTTCCGCCAGTGGGCCCACGATGTGTCTTGAAGGGTTCAACCCCGCAATGGAGGATTCGATGAGCATCACGCAATCGATCAAGGGAGTTCTCGCGCTTGCCATCCGGCGCAAGTCGATACCGCCTCCCGACACATCAAGCGCTTCCACGCCTGCGTCGTCGCCCTGGCCATCTCTGACCCTACCCCTGTGCTGCTTTTCAGCCGCCTGCAACATCGCTCTCGGCGCACTGAGTTTGGAGCCGCGACGCAAGTCGCCTGTAGAATCGCGAAGTCGACCAGCCATGGATGGCGGGTTGTGTGACCCGGCCCCGTCACCGCCTGCGCGGCCGCTCCGAGGAAGACCGCGCGATCCCGGAAGGATCGCGCGGCGGTGGTGCCAAGGGTACAGCCCCAAAGGCGAGTGTTCCTCAGGGCGCCCAGCCTCGACGACGCTCTGGACACCGATCGAAGCGCAGGCCCCCCTGCCAGGTCCAGCCGAAGGCCGGAACGAAACCGCTCTTCAACCCCGAGACGAGAACCGTGAGCCGGGTGCGGTTTCCGCGCACCGCGCGCCCCCGAGAATCCGGCGCGCCAAGGCGCTCGCGACAAGAAGCTGATCCGTAAAGAAACGATCTGGGGAGATCTCAGGCCAAGGCGCCTCCTACGGTCGCACCGCCCGCGCCGCCTCGAAACGGCGCCGGATCTCGGCGGCGATCGCCGGCGCTTCGACCAGCGGCGCAGGGATCCACTCGTCAGGCGCCTCAGCCATCGGGCGCGCGTGCCCCGCGGCCACCAGCGCCTGGTGGAAGCGCGCGAGCTTGCCGGTGATCGGTGCGGGCGCGAACACGTGGACCGGCTTTCCGCTCGCACACGCCTCGGAAGTCAGGTTGACCGAGTCCGGCTACCTAGTTTCCTGTTGCACCGATGTGTCGGAAAAATGCTCCTTCAATCCACTGGCGCTGCCCCAGAGTTGAGAGCGTTGGCGGCTGGCCCTGTTCCTAAAGTGAGCGCTCAGCAGCCCAGCGCGCGAACGTCGACACGTCCACGCCAACGCCACCGCAGACGACGACGAGAGGAGCGCGGAAACGGACAAGAGCCGGGTGGTCGGAGAGGGCGACGTGAAGTGCTGCACCGCAGGCGGGCTCAACCAGAGCGCGATGTGTTTCGGCGAACGCTAGCGACGCACGAATCGCTTGCTCGTCGGTAACAACGGTGCTCCTAACGTCGTAGGTAAGGGAGCGTGCGAGGGCCTCCTCGCATACCGCACGTGCGGCAAGGCTGGTTGCCACCGAATCTACGGAGTCGAGTTCAACTACGCGTCCGGAAGCGATGGAAGCCGCTAACGACGCGGCGCCGGTTGTTTCTACTGCTATCACAGGGACCTGGATCCCGTTCCGCTTCAGGCCTTCGATCACCCCCGAAAGCAGGCCTCCGCCCCCAACGGAACAGATCACCGCGTCAAACGTGCATTGGTACCTTGATTCATCGATCAGTGAGGCATGGCCCTCCCAGAGGTCGGGATGATCAAAGGGTGGTACGTAGGTCGATGACTCCGCTTGAGCCATCGCGAGCGCATAGTTGCGGGCGTCAACGTAGTCCGCTCCGTGCTGGATAACTGCTGCGCACTGTGCCCTGATGCGTTCGATCGCCGCCGGGCTGGTCGTTTTTGGAACAACGACTGTAGTCCCGATGCCCAGCATGCGCCCGGCATAAGCGGCCGCAACGCCAGCATTGCCACCGGATGCGCAAACAAATCGCGTCGCGCCCGAGGCGGCTGCACGCTGGCATAGCAGGCCGATACCACGGATCTTGAACGACCCGCCGGGCTGGAGGTACTCAAGCTTTAGGTGCACGCATCGGCCGCTGCTGCCGAGTTCGCGCTGAATGAGTGGAGTGCGTAAGTGGAGCTGTGCCATCGCTTTCTTCTCAAGGACTCTGTGTCGTTGGTGCGTTAGCGGGTGACTCCATTGGAACCACCAGATAGCGCAGGAAGAACTGCGTTAACGGGCCCACGGCAAGCGCGAATACCACGGTGCCGACGCCTACCGTTCCGCCTAAAGCAACACCGATGGCCAGAACTGTGAGTTCGAGAAGCGTGCGCACGCGCCGGATCGACCATCCGCAACGCCTCGACAAGCCGGTCATCAGCCCATCGCGTGGCCCAGGGCCGAGTTGCGCACCCACATAAAGGGCGGTGGCGAAACCGCAAGCCACGACGCCGCCGAGCATAAACGCGACTTGTGCTTGCCAATCCGACGGAGCGTTCAAGAGGCGTAGGTTGAGGTCAGCAAATGGCCCTAGCAGCCTGTCGAAAAACCCCCTACCCAAGAGCCGCCGTTTGATTCCGCCTGTTTTTCAATAGCCCGAGACTATCGTCGCTTGGGCTTGGTGCAACGTTGCTTTCGTCAGGTTACG
>JBIJCA010000103.1:0-14141 GCA_044344935.1 Aquimonas sp.
CGATACTCGCAGCGAGGCCTACAAGGCGCAGACCTGGCTTGCGCCCGAGTTCGTGCAGGTGCCCAGCCGCCACGGCGCCGGCACGGTGTGGGGCAAGTACTACGGCCCGGCCCAGCTTGAGCCGGGCAAGCGCTACCCGATCGTGCTGTTCGTGCACGGTGCCGGCTATCTGCAGAACGTGCACCTGCGCTGGTCGCAGTACTTCCGCGAGCAGATGTTCCACCAGCTGCTGGTGGAGCAGGGCTACATCGTGCTCGACCTCGATTTCCGCGCCTCGGCCGGCTATGGCCGCGACTGGCGCAATGCGATCTACCGGCAGATGGGCCACCCGGAGCTGGAGGATTATCTCGACGGCGTCGAGTGGCTGGTCGAGAACCGTCAGGGCGACCGCGCCAACGTCGGCATCTACGGCGGCAGCTACGGCGGCTTCATGGCCTTCATGGCGATGTTCCGCGAACCCGAGGTCTTCCATGCCGGCGCGGCGTTGCGGCCGGTCACCGACTGGGCGCAGTACAACCACCCCTACACCTCGAACATCCTCAACACGCCGGACATCGACCCCGAGGCCTACCGCAAGAGCTCACCTATCGAGCTGGCCGAAGGCCTGCAGGGCCATCTGCTGATCGCCCACGGCATGATCGATGACAACGTGCTGTACCAGGATTCGGTGCGTCTGGCCCAGCGCCTGATCGAGCTGCGCAAGGACCACTGGGAGCTCGCCAGCTACCCGCTGGAGCGCCACGCCTATGTGCATCCCGAGGCTTGGTTCGACCAGTACCGGCGCATCTTCAAGCTGTTCGAGCGGGTGTTGAAGGACTGAGAGCATGTGAAAAAGCCATCCGCCTACTGCGGCCGCCTCTGGGCGCCCGTGGCGGCAGCGCGCTCCGCGAATTCCGCGGTCACATTTGGCTCGCCAAACTCCCTTGAATTCACGTACCGCGCTTTGCCACGAACGCCCAGAGACGCCCTCGCTACGGCGTCTGGGCTTTTTCACACGCTCTGAGCGCGGCACGCTCGTCGCGGACCTGCAAGCGAGCCGCGCAACCGCAGCCACGCGAGCCTGGCTGCGGCTGGGGCGGTCGCGCGCTGGATTCGCCGTGCTCATAGGGTGGGCCCTGGCCCACCGTGCGCTGAGCACTCGCTCCGGTTCCTGGATCGCCCGCTGTATCCCGCTTCTGGAAACCTGCACTCTGCGGTGCTGCCTTGTGTGCCGGGCGAGCGCACCTTGAATCGTGTAACGAGCCGAGTGTCGAGGCCATGGTGGGCCAAGGCCCACCCTATGCGCTACCACTGCGCGTCGCGCGCGTATGCGCCCGCGATGCGTTGCAAGCAGCCACTCGTCCTGGGCGCAGGCAGGCTTTGCATCAGGCCAGGGCTGAGACCTTGTGTCGGCGTGGCGCGCGCCGTGTGGCGCGGCGAATCCGATAGTCGATCCCAGCGCCAGGAACGAAAAGGCCGGCGGGTCGCCCCGCCGGCCTTTCGCTCATCGAAAGCTCCGATCAACCGTTACGGGCGCTGCATCCAGAAGTTGTAGCTGCCCGAACCGCTGTAGGAGTAGACGCGCCAGCGGTAGTAGCCGACGGTGCCGTTGAAGGTCACGGTCTCGCTTGAGGTCGAGGTCGTGCCAGTTGCAACGTTCACCCAGCTGCTCCCGCTCCAGCGCTGCAGGGCCAGATCGAAATCCGCACCCGAGGTCGGACCACGCAGCCAGCCGCGGTGGGTGCCGCTCACTGCGCTGTAGTAGTACGTGCCGCCGGGGACGAAGGCCTGTGCGCCCGAGGCCGACAGGGAGCCGCTGTAAGCCTCGCAGCCGGTGCAGGGTGCGGTCGGGCCGGTGCTGACAGTGACCGTACGGCTGGTGCTGTTGGCCTGGTTGGTGGTATCGCGCACCGTCAGTGTCGCGGTGTAGGTGCCGCCGGCCGCGTAGGTGCGGCTGGTGGACGCACCCGAGCCGCTGGCGCCGTCACCGAAGGTCCAGCTGTAGCTGCTGATGCCGTTGTCATCGGTCGAGCCGCTGCCGTTGAACGAGCAGGTCAGGCCCGAGCAGCTGAAGGTGAAGCTGGCCGTCGGCGGGTTGTCGACCGGCGTCGTGCCGCCGCCGAAGATCGAATACAGCAGGCGGTTCGGTGAGCCGGTGCCGGCGCTGGTCACCTTGTTCGCGGTGCTGTTGTTGATCAGCGCGGTGGTGACCTGGGCCGGGGTGGCGGTCGGGTTGTTGGCCATGTACAGCGCCGCTACGCCCGCCACGTGCGGCGACGCCATCGAGGTGCCGCTGATGGTGTTGGTCGCGGTGGTGCTGGTGAACCACGGCGCGGTGATGTTCGAGCCCGGCGCGAAGATGTCCAGACAGGTGCCGAAGTTCGAGAAGCTCGAACGCGCATCGGTGTTGGTGGTGGAGCCCACCGTGACCGCCACCGCTGCACGCGCCGGCGAGTAGTTGCAGGCGTTGGCGTTGTCGTTGCCGGCAGCCACGACCACCAGCACGCCGGCGTTGTGCATGCGGGTGACAGCGTCGTCGGTTGCGGTAGAGGCGCCGCCGCCGAGGCTCATATTGGCCACGGCGGGCTTGATGTGGTTGCCGGCGACCCAGTCCATGCCGGCGATCACGCCCGCATTGGTGCCGGAGCCGTTGCAGCCCAGCACGCGTACCGGGTGGATGATCGCGCCCTTGGCGATACCGTGGGTGGTGCCGGCGACGGTGCCGGCAACGTGGGTGCCGCGGCCGTCGTTGATCGCGCTGTAGCCGTTGCCCATGCGACCGCTGAACTGTGCGTGGGTGCCCAGCACGCCGGTGTCGACGATGTAGGTGTGCACGTTGCTGGCGGTGGTCAGGTATTCATAGCTGCCCGACAGGGGCAGGTTGCGCTGGTCGACGCGGTCGATGCCCCAGGTGGCGCCGCTCTGCACCGCCGTGGTGCTGACGTAACCGTCCTGCTCGACGTAGTGGACGCGGGCATCGCCCAGCAGCTTCTCGACCTGCTTCTCGTTGGCCCTGACCACGAAGCCGGGCAGGACATGCGAGTACGCCATGGTCACGTCAAGGCCGTACGTGGCGGCCATGTCGACGGCCAGCGTGGAAACGCTCGGACGGACCGAACGGCCGCCGTCGAAGCTGACCAGATCTTCCTTCAGGACCACGATGTAGTGGCCATCCACGGGCCGCTCGACGCGGCGCAGTTCGGAGGCGGCAACAAGACCCGGCAGCGCCATGGCCAGCGCCACGGCGGAACAAAGCATCTTCATGTGGTGAAACTCCCCGTTGAATGCAGCGGAAGGAACCGGCAGGGGCGGATGCCCTCTGGTACCGGCGCGCAGCGCGGGGGTGACGTGTCCATGTGCTGTGGCGGCGGAATCCCCCCGGACTCCGCGCCGGGCGTCATGCCCCGCAGTTGCGCGGTGGAACCTAAGTCGATGTGCCGTGAAGTGTCAATCTGCAAACGCGCAATCGCCCCGTGTCGCCCGAAAGCGGCCCCAAAAGCGTGACTGCCATCGCGAAGTCCCTCGCTGGCGTGAAGGCCGCCACGCTTGCGATGCGCGTCAATCCTCAAGTGCAGCGGCCACGGCGCGACGCAGCGCCGGCACGACCTCGGCATCGAACCATGGATTGCTGGCCACCCACAGCTGATTGCGCGGGCTGGGGTGGGGCAGCGGAAAGTACTCAGGCTGGTAGCGGGCGTGATCGCGCACGGTGTCGGTCAGGGTGCGTCCGCGTGCAGCGCCCAGAAAGCCCGCCTGCGCGTAGTGGCCGATCAGCAGGGTCAAACGGATGTTCGGCAGCTGTGGCAGCAGCTGCGGGTGCCAGGTCGGCGCGCACTCCGGCCGCGGCGGCAGGTCCCCGGCCGTGCCCTTGCCCGGATAACAGAAACCCATCGGCACGATCGCGATGTCGCGGCCCTCGTAGAACTGTTCGCGGTCCAGTCCCAGCCAGTGCCGCAGACGAATGCCCGAGGCGTCATTCCAGGGGATGCCTGACTCGTGGGCCTTGACTCCCGGCGCCTGCCCGACGATCAGCAGCCGCGCACTGGCCTGTGCCCGCAGCACCGGGTTCGGGCCCAGCGGCAGATGCGCCTCGCACAGACGGCAGTCGCGGATGCGGGTCAGCAGGCTGTCGAGTTCGCTCATCCGCGCGCGCAGTCTTTCAGTCGAAGTCGGGCAGCAGTTTGCCCGGATTGAGGATGCCCTGCGGGTCGAACCCGTGCTTGACCGCCGCCATCAGTTCCAGGGTCCGCGCATCGACCGCTGCGCGCATGAAGGAACGCTTGGCCAGGCCGATGCCATGCTCGCCCGAGAGCGTGCCGTCCAGCGCGATCACCAGCCCGAAAAGTGCGTCGAGGCAGGCTTCGGCAGCGGCATCGCGGCCAGGCTCGGCGGGGTCGTACATCAGGTTGACGTGGATGTTGCCGTTGCCGGCATGACCGAAGTTGACGATGCGCAGACCGTGCTGTCGCGACAGGGCGCGCACGCCCTCGATCAGCTCGGGCAGGCGCGACACCGGCACCACCACGTCTTCGTTGATCTTCTTCGGCGCCAGCGCGCGCAGCGCCGGCGACAGCGCTTTGCGAGCGGCCCACAGCGCCTCGCTGTCGGCAAGGTCGCGGGCGACCTGCAGATCGTTCAGGCCCGCGCCTTGCGCCGCTCGCGCCACGGCGGCAGCTGCGCGCTCGATGCCCTCGGCATCGCCATCGACCTCGACCAGCAGCAGGGCTTCGCCGGGCGGCAGGTCCAGGCCGCGCGACCGCAGCAGCGCAAGCGCTTCGCCGTCCATGAACTCCAGCGCGCAGGGGGTCACCGGCTGGGCCATGATCCGCGCCACCGCTGTCGCTGCAGCGACGATGTCTGCATAGATCAGCCGCAGGCCTCGACGCAGAGGTGGCAGCGGGGTGAGCTTGAGCGTGGCCTCGGTGATCAGCGCCAGGGTGCCCTCGGAGCCGATCAGCAGTCGGGTGAGATCGAATCCCACCGCGCCCTTGCTGGTCGGAGCGCCGCAGCGGAACGCCTTGCCGCTGCCGTCGACCGCACGCAGGGCCAGCACGTTGTCGCGACAGGCGCCGTACTTCACCGCGCGCGGGCCGCCGGCATTGCAGGCGAGGTTGCCGCCAATCGTGGAGTAGGGCGCCGAGGTCGGATCCGGCGGCCAGAAGAATCCCTGCGGCGACAGCGCCGCCTGCAGATCGCCGTTCAGCACGCCTGGCTCGACCACCGCATAACGGTCGGCCGTATTGATGTCGATGATCCGGCGCATGCGCTCGAAGCTGATGACGACGCCACCGGCCACCGGCACGCTGGCGCCGGTGGTGTTGGTGCCGCGTCCGCGCGCCGTGACCGGCAGGCCATGCGCCAGACAGATCGCGACGGTGGCGGCCACCTGCCCCGCGTTCTCCGGCAGGACAACCGCCAACGGCTCTGCACTGCGTTTGCTGTTGTCGTAGCTGTAGCTGAGGCGGTCTGCGGCCTCCAGCAGCAGCGCGGTCGCGGGCAGCGCGTCGCGCAGGGCGCGCAGCGCCGCCGGGCTCAGCGTGGTCGGCCAGATCGTGGACATGCCGCGAGTGTATCGGCAGCGCGTGGACTGAACGAACGCCGCCGCCGGCTGTCCACCCCGGCCGCGTTAACCGTTACCCTTGAGCGGAACAACTTGCCCCGAAGCGACCGCTCGCCGGCAACCGCCCCGCTCACGACACCCGCGCGCACCTGCGCCCTTCGGAAACAGCAGATCCCATGCGCATCCTGGTCATCGAAGACAACACCGACATTGCCGCCAACCTGGGTGACTATCTGGAAGACCGTGGCCACATCGTCGACTTCGCCGCCGACGGCGTCACCGGCCTGCATCTCGCGGTGGTCAACGAGTTCGACGCCATCGTGCTCGACTTGAACCTGCCCGGCATGGACGGCCTGGAGGTCTGTCGGAAGCTGCGTGGTGATGCCCGCCGGCAGACCCCGGTGCTGATGCTCACCGCCCGCGACGCACTTGAGCAGAAGCTGGCCGGCTTCGACAGCGGTGCCGACGACTACCTCGTCAAGCCCTTCGCCCTGCAGGAAGTCGAAGCCCGGTTGACCGTGCTGGCGCGGCGCGGCAAGGGTGCGCAGCCGCGCGTGCTTGAAGTCGCCGATCTGCACTACAACCTCGACACGCTGGAGATCCACCGCGGCGGCAAGTCGATCAACTTGAACCCGACCGCGCTGAAGATCCTGCAGTGCCTTATGGAAGCCAGCCCCTCGGTGGTGACGCGCCAAGAGCTGGAAACGCGCGTCTGGGGCGAGGAACTGCCCGACAGCGATTCCCTCCGCGTGCACATCCACGGTCTGCGGGCGGCGCTCGACAAGCCATTCGACAAGCCGCTGATCCACACCCGTCACGGAATCGGTTACCGCCTTGCCGACATCGAAGCAGTTCAGACGCCGGCTTAGAAGCCGGATCATCATCTCCTTCCTGATCCTCGGCAGCGGCCTGACCGCGCTCTTCGCCGTGGCCACGATCGGCCTGCGCGCGCGCCTGGAGAACCAGCTGGTCGACAACTGGCTGGCACAGGAGGCGCAGACCTTTGTCGAGTTCAAGCGGCTGAACCCTGCGCCGGACGCGCAGTTCCAGTTCTCGCGGCAGATCGAGCTGTTCGTGGTGCGCAGCAACCGCCAGGAGAGCGTGCCCTTCAGCTGGCGCGAACTGCCTGAGGGTGTGCACGAGGTGCTGGAGGCTGGCCCGGACGGCGAACCGACCGAGTACAAGCTGGCCGTGCATCGCGCCTCCGATCTGGTTGGCTTCCTGCGCTACGACTATTCAAAGGAGGCGCTGGGCCAGCGCCAGCTGATCACCGCCCTGATCGCGGCAGTGGCGCTGTTCTCGGTGCTGGCCGGGCTGATCGGGCTGTGGTCCTCGCGGCGCGTCATGCAGCCGGTGGCCGACCTTGCGCGCCGCATCGAGGACTACAGCAGCCGCAGTGCCCCGCAGAAACTGGCTCCCCATTTCGCCGACGACGAGGTCGGCCAGCTGGCCAGCGCGCTTGACGACTACGCAGAGCAGCTGACCGAGCGCGTCACCCGCGACCGCGAGTTCAACGCCGATGTCAGCCACGAGCTGCGGACGCCGCTGGCGGTGATCCGCGGCGCGGCCGAACTGCTGCAGTCGCAGCTCGATCTGAACGACAAGACCCGCCAGCGCCTGCAGCGCATCGAACGCGCGGTGCAGCAATGCACCGACCTGATCACCGCCCTGCTGATGCTGTCGCGCAGCGAACGCGGCAGCGGCGCGACCGACGTGCGCAAGCTCGCCGAACAGCTGGCCGAGGCCAACCGGGTGAACATCGGCGCCAAGCCGATCGAAGTCATCGTCGAAGGCCAGCAGGGCGTGCTGGTCGACGCGCCCGAAGCCATCGTCGCCGTCGCGCTGGGCAACCTCATCGTCAATGCTTTCAAGTACACCCGCGAAGGCGAGATCCGCATCAGCGTGCTCGGCGACCGCGTCGAAGTGCGCGACACCGGCCCCGGCATCCCCGCAGAAGAGGCCGCGAAACTCTTCGAGCGCGGCTACCGGGGCAGCAGCTCCGAAGGCAGCAAGGGCGGCGGTATCGGGCTGGCAATCGTGCGGCGGCTGTGCGAGCTGTACGAATGGAAGGTCAGCCTGGCGCCGCGCGCCGATCGCCAGGGGGCGATCGCGACGCTGGAGTTTGCGGCGTTCATGCGGCAAGGCTAGGAAACGGGGCTCAGCCTGTCGAGCCGGTCGGCTCGCAGGCACAGTTCAGGCCGCGCCGGAGTTTCCGAAAGGCAGCCGCGTCGTCGCTTTGCCCGAAAACGCCAGCAGCGCATTCGCCACTGCCGGTGCAATCGGTGGCGTACCGGGTTCGCCGGCGCCGCCGGGGTCGGCTTCGCTGTCGACCAGATGCACTTCGATCTGCGGCATTTCGCGCTGGCGCAGCAGCGGGTAGTCGTGGAAGTTGCTCTGCTGCACGCGACCTTCCTTGAAGGTGATCTGCTGGTGCAGGGCGGCGGCCAGGCCGAACACGATGCCGCCTTCGATCTGGCTCTTGGCGTGCAGCGGGTTGACCACGCGGCCCATGTCGACCGCGGCGACCACGCGGTGCACGCGCGGGCGGCCGTTCTCGATGCTGACTTCCGCCACCTGCGCGACCACGCTGCCGAAACTGGCGTGGATGGCGATGCCGCGGGCATGGCCCTCGGGCAGGGCGCTGCCCCAGCCGCTGCGTTCGGCGGCGAGCTCCAGCACGCGCAGCCACTGCGCGCTGTTCGCAAGCAGTCGACGGCGGTACTCGACGGGATCGATGCTGGCCTTGCGAGCGGCGAGATCCAGCGCGTGTTCCACGGCCAGCGCCGTGTGGGTGTGGCCGACGCTGCGCCACCACAGCACCGGCACGCCGTCGGGCGCGAGATGGCATTCGACCTGGAAGTTGGGAATCGCATAGGGCAGATCGGAGGCGCCTTCGACGAGGGTGGCGTCGACGCCGTCGCGGATCCCGCTGGCTTCGAAGGGCGTGCCGCGCATGATCGACTGCGCGACCACACGCTGGTGCCAGGCCAGCGGCAGACCGTTCGCGTCCAGACGCACCCGCACGCGGTGGAACGCGCGCGGCCGGTACCAGCCGCCGCGGGTGTCGTCCTCGCGCGTCCAGACCGTCTTGATCGGCACGCCTTCGTCCCTGGCCACGTGCGCGGCAAGGGCAACGAAGTCTGACTGCGGATTGGCGCGGCGGCCGAAGCCACCGCCCAGCAGCAGGTTGTCGAGCGTGACCTTGTCCTCGGGCAGGCCGAGGATGCTCGCCGCACGCGCGCGATCCGCGCCCTGCATCTGCGTGCCGGTCCACACCTGCGCGCTGTCGCCGCGGTGGTGCACGGTGGCGTTCAAGGGTTCCATGGTCGCGTGCGCCAGATAGGGCACGTCGAGGTCAAGCGCGATGGCATCTGCGTCCTCATCCAGCGCCAGCGTCGGCAGGCCGCGGGTGGCGGCGACGGCGCCTTCGGTCTCGGCCAGTGCGGCGTAGGCGGCGCCCTGCGTCTCGCTGTCCAGCGTGGCGAGCGCGCCGAGGTCCCATTCCAGCTTCAGCGCCTCGCGGCCCTGGCGTGCCGCCCAGAAATGCGCGGCGATCACTGCCACGCCCTCAGGTACGCGCTTGACCTTGCGCACGCCGGCGATCCTCAGCGCCGCGCTGTCATCAACCGACTTCAACGTCGCCCCGAATACCGGCGGCCGCGCGACCACGGCGGTGAGCATGTCGGGCAGGCGCACATCGATGCCGAACTGCGCGCGGCCGGTGACCTTGTCCGGTCCTTCCTGGCGGCGACGCTCGCGGCCGATGTAGCGGAAATTCTCCGGCGATTTCAGCGTCAGCGAGGCCGGGTCCGGCACGTCCAGCGCGCTGGCGGCCGAGGCCAGTTCACCGTAGGCGAGACGCCTTCCGCTGGCCTCGTGGATGACGAAGCCGGCTTCGGTGCGCAGCGACTCCACCGGCACTTCAAGGCGATTCGCCGCTGCTTCGACCAGCATGTGCCGGGCCTGCGCACCGGCGCGGCGCATCGGCTCGAACAGGCCGCGCACCGAGGCCGAGCCGCCGGCCACCTGACTGCGGAACCAGGGATGATTGAAGGCCGGGTCGGCGCCGACGCCGACCACCTTGACCGCATCGAGATCGACGTCGAGCTCCTCGGCCAGCAGCATCGGCAGCGAGGTGCGCACGCCCTGGCCCATCTCGGCTTGGCTGACGTACAGCGTGACCTGGCCGCTGGCCTCGATCTGCACAAAGGCATTGGGCTTGAAGACCGCGGCGGCTGCTTCGCTGGCGTCAGCAGCAAGCGCGCTGAAGCCGGGCAGATGCAGGGCGACCAGCAGACCGCCGCCGAGCCCGGCCGCCTTCAGGAATTCGCGGCGGGAGAGTTCGGTGCCCATCACGCGCCCTCCTTCAGTTTATTCGCCGCAAGACGCACCGCATCGCGCACCTGGCTGTAGGTGCCGCAGCGGCAGAGATGGGCGTCCATGGCGTCGACGATCTGCTCGTCCGTCGGCTCGGGCGTGGCCTGCAGCAGGGCCAGCGCGCCCATGATCTGGCCCGACTGGCAGTAGCCGCACTGCGCCACGTCGGCCTCGATCCAGGCCTGCTGCACGGGGTGCAAGGAGTCGCCGGCCAGGCCCTCGATGGTCAGCACCTCGCGCTCGCCGACTGCCGACAGCGGCGTCACGCAGGACCGTATCGCCGCGCCATCGAGATGCACGGTGCAGGCGCCGCACTGGGCGATGCCGCAGCCGTACTTGCTGCCCGTCAGCCCAAGGCCATCGCGCAGTGCCCACAGCAGGGGCGTGTCCGGCGACAGGTCGATCTCATGGGTTTCCCCGTTGATGCGGATCTTCATGGCCAGGCTCCGGGCGATAGTCGGCGGGGACGATTCACATGCCAACGATCCTCTGCGGTGCGCCGAGCTGCAAGTGTCGCGCGCTCCGCGGGACAGCCCTACAGGCGTTGCTCCCGAACCAAAGGCATAGCAGTGGGACCATTCGATGCACTGTCAGATCTGACAGCTAGGCGCGGGGGATCCGATACGCGACCATCCTGAGGTCGGACCAGGCAGCTCTCACGGTGTCTCGGGCTGGGGTGGATTGCCACCCGAGTCCAGTTGGGCGGGGCTTTCGGTATCCGACGGTGCGGCGACGGTCGTTTGGCTCTGGGCGGACTCTCGGCGCGCTGTCGTCTCTTCGTCGCCGCATCACTCAGCGCCTTGAATTCCACTTTGGAGAACAACCATGAAGCTGAAGCGAATCCTGTTCTGGGGTGCGTGTGCACTTTCCGTCGGCCTGGGTATGGGCGTAGCGGTGGCGCAGTCTGTGCCCGATCTGCGCTGTCAGTCCTGCCAGACAATCTTCATGCAGTGTCTTGCCGCGTGTGACGCCGAGGGAGGCGAAGGTGGCTGCTATGCGCCGTGCATACGGCAACGCAGACTTTGCCAGGAGATCTTCTGCAACTGACGCAGCCGCTGCGGGGCGGACTTTCGCCGCCCCGCAGCCCATGAGAGGGAAGCACGGATGGCAAAGCTTTGGGCTGCGCTCGTGGCCACCACCGCAGTACTTGGCTGCTTCGCGCTGGGACTTTGGCTGGGGCCGGCCGCGCTGCAACTGGTTCAGGGTGATTCTCAGGACGCTGCCTATGTCAGCCACGACAGCCGCCCGCTGGTTGAGCGCACGGGCCGACCGGTGATTTTGTTCTCCACTGCCACCTGCGGCTATTGCGCCCAAGCTCGGGCACTGCTTGATGCGCGCCAGGTTGACTACGCAGATCTGCGCATCGACGACTCCGACCTGGCCCGCAACGAGTTCGAGGCTCTTGCTGCCGTCGGCGTCCCCGTGTTGTTGATCGGACAGCGGCGGATTGAAGGCTTCCGCGAGGAAGCGATCATTGAAGCCCTTGAGGTTCTCGGCCAGAGTCGCTGAGTATGCGGGCCTGGGTACAGGTATCTCGACTGACTCTTGGACCCACGCCTACGCATTCTGAGAATCAGCAAGCGCGCGCCATGGCAAGGTGTCAAGCCGCGCGCGGCGTGCCTCAGACTTCCGGGCGGGACCGCGAGCCACCGCTGCAAGTCCGGGTTCGCCTCGGCCGACTTCAGAGGCGATGCGCGCACGGGCTTGCCTCATCAGGCGAGCGGCTTCGCGGCGATAGCGCCGTAAGGCATGCTCGCCGACAGTCTGCCTGCGAACGGGGACGCGGAACGCGGGTCTCCTGCGCTGGCTGACGCCGGAACTGCCGGATTTGCTCGGCAGCAGGCTGCTCTTCGGTGGGGTTTTGGCCGATGACGACAGTGCGAAGCTGCTGATCAGCCAGCGCGCACGGCAAACCCAGCTCGGCGTGGCCTCCCGCGCCTGAATCACCCGCTCTGCGTGGACGACCAGGCGTTCAGGATTGCCGGCGCGCTGCCGGCCGGTTTCGACTTTCCCGAGTCCGGCAGCGGGCAGCTGCTGCGCGGGCGACCAAGCGCTCAGGAACCGCCCGGCATCGGCGGCAATCGCGCGCATGTCATCGCGCGTTTGCGTCCGCACGTGGATGCGATGGCTGCGCTCGCGGAGTTGACTGCGCTGAGCCTGCGGTTCGAGCGCGACCATACGCGGCTGCGACCCGGCAGCCGGAGCTTCGCGACTACGCAGAGGATCTGACCACACTGCAGCGGCTGGCGTTGGGCCTCACAACTGCTGGCTGCAGGCTCGGCCTCGCATTGGTTACGCGCACTGCCTCAGCCGCAGCCTTTGCGGTTGTTCGATATCGCGGTGCTGCTGCTCGGCCCGAGCGTGATCGTCGTGCTGGGTCCGGCTCGCACGGCCCTGCGCGTGCCGGCGATGCAGGTGCTGCCCGCGCAGTAAGTCGGTGCTTGGTTCCCTGCTAGGTTCTGCGTCCCTGCTTGCGCGCGTTGCTGCGTTAGGACTACCGCCTTCATGAAGTTTCCGTTTCGCCTCCGCCGCCGTCCGGAAGCGGGCAGCCGCGTCGCGAGAGCGCTGTTCGGAATCGGACAGTGCGCCGCGATGGATGATGCAAGGCATTGATTCAATGGGAACTACGCCGTTGGCACAGCGCGTGCTAAGTCCTGTGCATGGACATCCAGCGCATCGATCTCAAGCAGAAAGCCCAGCGCCGTCGCATCGCCTATGCGGTCGGCGGTGTCCTTGCCCTGGCCGCACTGGTCGGCTTCGTCAGCCGGCTCGATCCAGCCGCACCGAGCGTCGCCGAGGCCAGCCTGTGGGTCGACACGGTCAAGCAGGGCGACATGCTGCGCGAGGTGCGCGGGCCCGGCGTGCTGGTGCCGCGCGAGATCCGCTGGATCGCTGCTGAAAGCAATGCGCGGGTCGAGCGCATCGTGGTGCGGCCGGGTGCGCAGGTCGAGGTCGACACCGTCATCCTGGAGCTGTCGAACCCCGAGGTGATCGACCAGCAGCTGTCGGCGGAATCCGCGTTGACCGCGGCCGAGGCCGATTTCGTCGCGCGCCGGGTCGGTCTGGAAAGCCAGCTGCTGGATCAGCGCGCCGCACTCGCCGGCATCCGCGCCGACTACGAAGGCGCGCGGCTCACCGCCGAGGCCGAGACCGAGCTGGCGACGCGCGGGATCATCTCGCGCATCCAGGCGCGGCGCAGCGAGCTCACGTCCGAGCAGCTGAAGCTGCGGATCGATATCGAAGTCGAGCGCATCGCCAAGTTCGAACAGACCATCCGCGCCCAGCTCGATGCCGAGCGCGCGCGCATCAACCAGCTCAAGAACGCGGCCGAACTGCGCCGCCGCCAGGCCGAAGGGCTGCAGGTGCGCGCAGGCATCGCCGGCGTGCTGCAGCAGGTGCCGGTGCAGGAGGGTCAGCAGGTCGTGGCCGGCACCAATCTCGCCCGCGTCGCCAAGCCCGGCGCGCTGATGGCCGAGCTGCGCATCAGCGAAACCCAGGTCAAGGACATCGTGCACGGCCAGAGCGTTCGGGTGGACACCCGCAACGGCGTGGTCGCGGGCCAGGTGGTGCGCATCGATCCGGCCGTGCAGAACGGAACCGTGCTGGTCGAAGTCGACTTCACCGAGAAGCTTCCGGAAAGCGCGCGCCCGGATCTCAGCGTCGACGGCACCATCGAGATCGAGCGTCTGATCAACGTACTGCATGTCGGCCGCCCGGCCTACGGCCAGCCCGAGAGCGAAGTGCGCCTGTTCCGCCTCGACGAGGACGGCCAGGCCCACCGCATCCCGGTGCGCCTGGGCCGCGCATCCGTCAACCAGATCGAAATCGCCCAGGGCCTGAACCCCGGCGACCGCATCATTCTTTCGGACACCTCGCAGTGGGATGGGTATGAGCGTTTGCGGATCGATTGATCGCTGGGAGCCGGGATTCGGGATTCGGGATTTGGGATTCGTCTTGAAGCCGGGAGTCGGGATTCGGGATTCGCAAGAGCGCGCGGCGGTGAGACTGAGGCGACAAGCGAAGACCACGGCAACTGAGTTGGGGAAGCACACGACGGTCCGGGCTCTTCATCGAATCCCGAATCCCGACTCCCGAATCCCGGCTTGAGCAGGGCCAGTAGGCCAAGCCACAAACCCAACACATCGACACACCCAAATACGGAAGCCAAGCAATGACCACAACAACGGCCCTGCTCAAGCTCGAAGACCTCGCCAAGGTCTTCTAC
>JBIJCA010000387.1:0-3479 GCA_044344935.1 Aquimonas sp.
GTGGAAGCTCGCGGGCAGCTGCACGTCGATTTCCTGCGCGGTGATGCGCCCACGACTTTCGGTGCTCATCGCCATGCGATAACTGCCCTTTGCCATGGCCTGATCCCACGCAGCCACGACTTCGGTGCGCGGATCAGCGTGCGCCCCGTCGCTGGCGAGGGCGGCGAACGCGAGACAGCAGAGCAGGGAAACGGGGAATTTCATGGCAACTCCTTGGTGAGAAATCAGGCGGGTTGTGCCCGGTGAGGCGGCGTCCGATACGGCAGCCGCCGCGGACATCAGCCGGTACGCATGAGTACGGAGAACAGCGCATGAACCCGACATGCGCGCGCACAACACTTCGCTGCAGCGCAGGGTGTCGCCGGCGATTCTCCGGGCTAGAATGCGCGGCTTCCCGGATTCTGATTGCGCATCCGGGCAAATCCACGCAACGGGCTGCCCCCGCCCTACCCGGAGTCTGCAATGCTCTTCGAAACCCTCTCGCGCACCCGCCATGAGCAGGTGGTGTTCTGCCACAACGCCGACGCCGGCCTGAAGGCGATCATCGCCATCCACAACACCGTGCTCGGTCCGGCCCTGGGCGGCACCCGCATGTGGAACTACGCGAGTGACGAGGAGGCACTGAACGACGTGCTTCGCCTGTCGCGCGGCATGACCTACAAGGCCGCTGTGTCGGGCCTGAATCTTGGCGGCGGCAAGGCCGTGATCTGGGGTGATCCGAACAAGGACAAGTCCGAGGCCCTGTTCCGCGCCTTCGGTCGCTTTGTCAATTCGCTGAACGGCCGCTACATCACGGCCGAGGACGTCGGCATCGACGTCAACGACATGGAATACGTGCTCAAGGAGACCGAGTTCGTGACCGGCGTGCATCAGGTCCATGGCGGCTCGGGCGATCCCTCGCCTTTCACCGCCTATGGCACCCTGCAGGGCCTGATGGCTGCGCTCAACGTCAAGCACGGCCACGAAGAGGTCGGGAAGTTCAGCTATGCCGTACAGGGCGTGGGCCACGTCGGCATGGAGTTCGTCAAGCTGCTGCGCGAGCGCGGCGCCAAGGTCTTCGTGACGGATATCAACCAGAAGGCGGTTGCGCGCGCTGTCGATGAGTTCGGCTGCGAAGCGGTGGGCCTCGACGAGATCTACGACGTGCCGGCCGATGTGTTCTCGCCGACCGCGCTGGGCGGCACCATCAGCGACAAGTCGATCGATCGCATCAAGGCCGGCATCATCTGCGGCGCCGCCAACAACCAGCTGGCGACCGATTCGATCGGAGACGAGCTGCACCGGCGCGGAGTGCTGTACGCACCGGACTACGCGGTCAACGCCGGCGGCCTGATGAACGTCTCGCTGGAGATTGACGGCTACAACCGCGAGCGCGCCATGCGCATGATGCGCACGATCTACTACAACCTCGGCCGCATCTTCGAAATCAGCGCGCGCGACAACATCCCGACCTACAAGGCCGCCGACCGCATGGCCGAAGAGCGCATCGAGGCGATCGGCAAGGTCAAGCTTCCGCACATGGGCAACTCGGCGCCGCGGTTCCTGGGCCGCATGCGCAACGGCTGAGCTGCCTTCACGCGATGACGCGATGCGCATGCCCGCTGCGGCATGCTCATCGTCTGAGTGCCCTACCCGCTTTTCGCCCATTTCCTGCCCCGCGTCTGAACGGGACTGCGTGCAGAACCACCGGAGCCAGCCCATGCGAGCCTTTGAACTCGGCGAAGACATCGACAGCCTGCGCGAAGCCGTGGCGCGGTTTGCCGCCGCCGAAATCGCCCCGCGTGCGGAAGCGATCGATCGCGACAACACGTTCCCGATGGATCTGTGGCGCAAGCTCGGCGAGATGGGCCTGCTCGGCATCACCCTGCCCGGCGAGTACGGCGGTTCGGAGATGGGCTACCTCGCGCATCTGGTAGCCATGGAGGAAATCTCCCGCGCCTCGGGCTCGGTCGGTCTGTCCTACGGGGCGCACAGCAACCTCTGCGTGCAGAACCTCTACAACCACGGCACGCCGGAACAGCGTGAGCGCTATCTGCCCAAGTTGTGCAGCGGCGAGTTCGTAGGCGCGCTGGCGATGAGTGAACCGGGCGCCGGTTCGGACGTGGTGGGATCGATGGCCTGCCGCGCCGAGCTGCGCGGCGACACCTGGTTCGCCAACGGCAGCAAGATGTGGATCACCAACGGCCCTGACGCCGATGTGTTGATCGTCTACATGCGCACTGCCGACAAGTCGGAAGGCTCGCGCTGTATGACCGCCTTCCTCGTCGAGAAAGGCATGAAGGGCTTCCGTACCGCGCAGAAACTGGACAAGCTCGGCATGCGCGGAAGCATCGTGCTGCCCTACGTGCGCGAGCGCCGCCAGTTCGACTCCCCCATCGGCCGCTTCGGCATCATGCAGGCCAAGATCGCCGACATGTACACCGCCCTGCAGTCCTCCCGCGCCTTCGCCTACTCGGTGGCCCGCGAATACGACCGCGGCGTGCGCTCACGTGTGGATGCCGCCAGCTGCCTGCTGCACTCCTCGGAGTCTGCGGTCAAGCTCGCGCTCGAAGCGATCCAGACCCTGGGTGGCAACGGCTACATCAACGACTACCCGACCGGCCGCCTGCTGCGCGACGCCAAGCTGTATGAAATCGGCGCCGGCACCAACGAGATCCGTCGCATGCTGATCGGGCGCGAGCTGTTCGAAGGGCGGTTCTGAGTAAGGCCGGGATTCGGGATTCGGGATTCGGGATTCGTCGGGTAGAGCGTGCAGCCCTGACACCTGCTCGGCGTCACCGCTTCGCGCGCGCAGATCAAGACACGCGCTACGCGAGCTGCTGCATAGGGTGGGTCTTGACCCACCGGCCCTTGAACCCGGCGCCGGTCATGGCGACCTTGGCCTACCAACGCCGAAGTGTCGCTCGATCACCGCAACCTCGGAACACCGGAAGCGCGTCCGCCAATTTCCCAGAGTTCTTCCAAGGCGCAGGTGACCTGCGCTCCCGCAAGAATCCTCGTTGGGCATCGCTTCGCTCCGCCCAACCTACCCGTGCGCGGTGTCGCTTGAGATCGCGGCGACTACACGCCACCCACCTCACTGCCCCAGCGGCAAGACTTCGGCGGCTGGTGTGTAATCGCCCACCACGTCCGCGTTCGCCGGCACCTGGAAGCGGAAGAAACCCGCCTCGAAGCTCGGATTGCGCAGCCACTCGCTGAACTGGATCCGCGTGCGCTGGCCCAGCGAATCGGTGAACTCCATGCGCGACAGCGTCTGTCCATCGATGCCCAACAGTGCGGTGCGGATCTGCGCATCCTCGATCTTCGATTCGAGCTCGATCCACTCCAGCCCATCGCGCAGGCCCGCGCTCTTCAGCGTGAACTGGCGTGCGCGCTCCTCAGGGTCGATCAGCGCCAGCAGCGGGCTCTGCTGCTCATCCTCGATCTGCCGGCGCACGGTGACCTGTTCAAGGTCCGGGTCGTAGATGAAGAGATGTTCG
>JBIJCA010000360.1:0-3890 GCA_044344935.1 Aquimonas sp.
GGCGGTGGGTCGAGACCCACCCTATGCAGAAGCGAAGCCCATAGGGTGGGTCTTGACCCACCGTGGCCTCGGTCCTGCAGCGCCCTTTCCACGCGCCACGCGTCACGCGCCCTCGCGTGTTGACAGCAATGGCGCAGGCACCGCAGCGGTGGGTCAAGACCCACCCTATAGCCGGGTGAGGTTTATGCGGCGCGCAGGGCTCGCTGTGTCTCTGACGATTTTTGCCGGACTTGTGTGCGCCTCGGAGCCGCATCCCGAGCGCGAGGGCGGCTTGCGCGGGCAGGGCGCGGATCTGACTTCGTCGGCGCCCCAGCTGCGCGCCGCTGCTGCGCCTGCGATCTGCGCGACCTGCATCCAGGCCGCCGGCCTTGAAGCTTCGCAGACGCTCAGCGCCAGCGACGTCGGCCAGGTCATCGCCCAGGCCGTGGCGCAGGCGCGCGCCAGCAATGTGGTCGCGAGCATCGCGGTGGTCGACCGCGTTGGCAACGTGCTGGGCGTCTACGCGATGAGCGGTTCGGCGCGTGACGTGCGCGTGGCCAGCACGCCCGCCGGTGCGCCTGTCATCGACGGTGGCCTTGAAGGCATTGTCCTGCCCGCGGCTGTCGGCGGCCCTGCTTTGGCGGCGATCGCCAAGGCCGTGACCGGCGCTTACCTGTCCAGCGGCGGCAACGCCTTCAGCACGCGCACCGCCAGCCAGATCGTGCAGCAGCATTTCAATCCGGGCGAAGTCAACCAGCCCGGTGGCCCCCTGTTCGGCGTGCAGTTCAGCCAGCTGGCCTGCTCGGACTTCATGCGCCGCGCCAGCCTGATGCAGGGAATGACCGGGCCCAAGCGCTCGCCGCTGGGTCTGTCAGCGGACCCGGGCGGCTTTCCGCTGTACAAGCAGGGCGTGCTGGTCGGCGGCGTGGGTGTGAGCGCCGATGGCCTCTACACGCTGGACCCCAGCGTCGCCGACTTTGACCAGGATCTCGATGAACTGATCGCACTCGCAGCCACCCGCGGTTTCGAGGCCCCGCGCGACATCCAGGCCAGCCGCATCACGGTCGAAGGCAAGGTGCTGCGCTACAGCGATGCCTCTGCCGGACAGCTCGCGAGCGGCGTGGCGGGCGCCCGCTTTTCCGCCCTCAATGCAAGCGCAGGCGCTCTGCTCGACGTGGCCGACTACGGCGGCGGCGCGCTCCGCGCTGGCTCCGCGTTTGGCCTGACCGAATCCGGCCTGCGCGCGGCGCCAGCGGGCGAGTTCAACGGCCGCGAAGCTTTCGTCTGGGTCGATGCCTTCGATGCAGCGCGGCACGCACCACGCGCTGGCAGCGAGGCCAGTGGCGCGCTCAGCGAGGCCGAAGTGAGCGCACTGCTGGCGGAAGCACTGGCGGTCGCCGACGCCAGCCGCGCGCAGATCCGTCGCCCGCTGGGCTCGAATGCCCGCGTCTCGATCGCGGTGGTCGACAGCCGCGGCGAGATCCTCGGCATGGTGCGCTCGCGCGACGCGCCCGTGTTCGGCGCCGACGTCTCGCTGCAGAAGGCCCGTTCGGCGGCCTTCTTCAGCGCGCCGAACGCCGGCGATTTCGTCCGCGGCCTCAGCGCGCCGACCGTGCTGCTGGACGCGAACCTCGCGCCGCGCCGCACGATCGATCTGCGGCCGGTCGCGGCGGCCTTCGACGCGTTCCTGGGGCGCCCCGCGCTGGACGGCAGCGTGGCTTTCTCGGCGCGCGCGATCGGCAACCTGGCGCGGCCCTTTTATCCGGACGGCATCCTCACCGCCCACCCGGGCCCGCTGTCGGCGCCACGCGGGCAGTGGAGCCCCTTCGCCACCGGCTTCCAGCTCGATCTGGTGCTGAACGGCATCGTCCAGCACGTCGCCCACACCGCCGGCCTGCCGGGCTTCGTCAACGACACGCCGGATAACTGCGCCGGCGTCGCGCTGGGCAGCGGCGCATCGACGGCGCCCACGCGCCAGCTCGCCAACGGGCTGCAGATTTTCCCCGGTGGGGTGCCTGTGTACCGCGGCGATCGCATGATCGGCGCGGTTGGCGTGTCGGGTGACGGCATCGACCAGGACGACATGATCGCCCTGCTCTCGGTGCAGCGCGTCGGCGGCGGTCTCGGCCACGCGCCCGCGGCCCGTCGCGCGGACCAGCTGAGCCCGCTGGGGGCACGACTGCGCTACGTGCAGTGCCCCTACGCGCCCTTCCTCGGCTCGAACGCGCAGAACGTCTGCGCCGGACTGTGAGCATCCCCATGGCTGCCCCCCACACGCCGCTGAAACGCACCCTGCTGACGCTCGGCGTGCTGCTCGCGCTGCTGGCCGCACAGCGCCTGGCCGCGCAGACCGAGCTGCCGAAGACCGATGGCTTTGAGCCAGCCACGCAGGACACGGCCGAACCTGCACCGCCCGCCTTCAGCCGCAGCCGCGTGCCCGACTGCGAGCCGCTCAAGGCCGAGGACCTGCGCGTGCGCTCACGTCGACGCCCCGGCGATGCCGGCCTCGACTGCGTGCCCACCTATGACGAGGCCGCCGACCCGCGCACCCGTGCACGTCTGCGCGACGAGTCCCGAATCGAGCCGCGCGTCGATCACGGCGTGCCTTCGCCGCTGGGCGCCGCGTCACCGGACATCGTGCCGGTGCCGGACCGCTGGCGCATCGTCGACGCCCTCTACGGCGTGAACCTGTGGGACCCGTACAACCGCAACGTGCTGAAGGGCGATCGGCCGGTCCGCAATGGCGACGAGTTCTTCTCGGTCACCGCGATTTCGGACACCGTGCTGCAGACCCAGCGCTCGCCGACGCCGGTTGGCTTCCAGAGCACCGAGCGGCCGGGCGCGAACGACGTGTTCGGCAACTCACGGCAGGAGGTCTTCGTCGAGACCCTGCTGGTCGAGCTGGTGTACCTGAAGGGCAATACCGTGTTCCGCCCGCCGGACTACGAGTTCCGCCTGACCCCGGCCTTCCAGTACAACCGGGTGGATCTCGAAGAGACGCTGGCGCTGAACGTCGACCCGCGCCGCGGCACGCGCCGCAGCGATCGCCATTTCGGCCTGCAGGCGGCGTTCTACGACTATCACATCCGCGATGTGTCGGAGAACTACGACTTCGACAGCGTGCGCGTCGGCATCCAGCCGATGACCGCCGACTTCCGCGGCTTCCTGTTCAACGATGTGCCGCTGGGCGTGCGCCTCTTCGGTACGCGCAAGAACAACGTGTTCCAGTACAACCTCGGCCTGTTCCGCCGGCTGGAGAAGGACACCAACAGCGGCCTGAATGACCTCGGCGAGTCGCCGCGCAAGGATGATGTCTTCATCGCCAACCTGTACTGGCAGGACCTCGGCACGCTCGGGCTGACCTCGCAGTTCGCGTTCCTTTACAACCGCAACCGCGAGGACGGCGAGTTCTACTTCGACCGCAATGGCTTCATCGCGCGGCCGGCGAGCTTCGGCGACGAGCGCCCGCGCCGCTATGACGTCGGCTACTTCGGCTACAGCGTCGACGGCCACATCGATCGTCTCAACGTGAGCGGCAGCGCGTACTACGCCGCCGGTCGCGAGAAGAACGGCGCCTTCAGCAGCGCGCCCTCCGATATCCGCGCGGCGTTTGCGGCCGCCGAGCTGTCGATGGACTTCTCCTGGGTTCGGCCGCGGCTGTCCCTGCTGTACGCCAGCGGTGACTCCGACCCCTTCGACGATCGCTCGGAGGGCTTCGACGCGGTGTTCGAGAACCCGCTGTTTGCCGGCGCCGACACCAGCTACTGGATCCGCCAGTCGGTGCCCCTGGTCGGCGGCGGGCGCGTCGCGCTGTCCGGTCGCAACGGCCTGCTGAACTCGCTGCGATCGAGCAAGGAGCAGGGCCAGAGCAACTTCGTGAACCCGGGCCTGCATCTCGTCGGCGCGGGCGT
>JBIJCA010000361.1:0-3853 GCA_044344935.1 Aquimonas sp.
CTACCGCATCAAACACGTGCCGCACCAGAACACCGGCGACGCCTGGTGCATCTATCCGATGTACGACTACGCGCACTGCCTCTCCGACGCCATCGAGGGCATCACCCACTCGCTGTGCACGCTGGAGTTCGAAGACCACCGCCCGCTCTACGACTGGTGCGTGGACAAGGTCGACCTCGCCGGTCACCCGGAGCTGCTGGAATCGCTGCGCGCCCACGGCTGGCACGACCGCGCCGCCAAGCCGCGGCAGATCGAGTTCTCGCGGCTCAACATCAACTACACGGTGATGAGCAAGCGCAAATTGATGGCACTCGTGCAGGAGGGTCTGGTCAGCGGCTGGGACGACCCGCGCATGCCGACCCTGCAGGGCATCCGCCGCCGCGGCTACACGCCGGGTGCGCTGCGCCTGTTCGCCGAGCGCATCGGCATCAGCAAGCAGAACTCGCTGATCGACTTCTCGGTGCTCGAGGGCTGCGTGCGCGAGGACCTCGACGTCAATGCCGCGCGTCGCCTCGCCGTGCTCGATCCGGTGAAGCTGGTGATCACCAATCTGGATGCCGCGCACGAAGAATCGCTGACCTTCTCGAACCATCCCAAGAACCCGGAGTTCGGCAATCGCCACGTGCCGTTCTCACCCGAGCTGTGGATCGAGCGCGAGGACTTCGCCGAGGTGCCGCCGAAGGGCTTCCATCGCCTGAAGCCCGAGGGCGAAGTGCGCCTGCGCGGCGTCGGCATCATCCGCTGCGACGAGGTCATCAAGGACGGCGACACCGTGGTCGAGCTGCGCTGTACGCTCGATCTCGACACCCGCCCCGGCCTGCCCGGCGCCGACCGCAAGGTCAAGGGCACCATCCACTGGGTCAGCGCGCGCCACGCGATCGCCGCCGAGGTGCGCCTCTACGACCGTCTGTTCAAGGTCGCCGACCCCGATGACGAGAGCCACGGCGGCAGCTACAAGGATCACCTGAACCCCGACTCGATCCGCAGCGTGCAGGCCTGGATCGAGCCGAGCGCCGCTGAAGTCGCGCCGGAAACGCACCTGCAGTTCGAGCGCACCGGCTTCTTCGTGTCGGACCGTCGCGAGCACAGCGCGACCAAGCCGGTGTTCAACCGCGCGGTGACCCTGCGCGACACCTGGGCGGCGGGCTGATGCGCAGGCACTTCGCTCGAAGTGCGGCGCTCGTGGCGTTCAGCCTTGCGCTGCTGCTGGCCGCCTGCTCGCAGGCGCCGAGTGAGCCGACAGCGCCGGAGTTTGCCGAGGCGCCTCCACCACCCGCGATGACTGAGCCTCCCGCTCAAGCACCCTTCCTGTTCGAAGACGGCCGCGGCCCCACCGGCACCTGCGATGCGGCCGGCGACGCCGGCTGTTCCGCCCCTGAAGCATCCGCCGACGAGCTCCCTGCCAAGGCCGCGCCACCCGAGCCCGACCGCCGCTGCAGCACCGACGCCGACTGCGCGGTCAAGAACGTCGGCAACTGCTGCGGCTATTTCCCCGCCTGCGTCAACGCGCAGGCCGATACCTTCCCCGAGCAAGTGAAGGCCGCCTGCGAGGCGCAGGGGCTTTCCAGCATCTGCGGGTTCCAAGACATCACTGCCTGCGCCTGCATCGAAGGTCGATGCGAGGCGGCAGCGGGCGGTGGCGAACTGAAGTAAGCCCTCCCATGCTGTACGCCCAAGTCCACCTCACCCTGCCCGCCTGGGTGCACGATCTCGCGCCCGCCGGCACGGTCTACCCCAGCGACGAAGACAAGATGCGGCTGGCGATCGAGCTGTCGCGCATGAACGTGGACCGCCGCAGCGGCGGCCCCTTCGGCGCGGCCGTGTTCGATGCCCAGCAGCGGCTGGTCGCGGTCGGCGTCAATCGCGTCGAGCCGCACACCTGCTCGGTGGCGCACGCCGAGATGATGGCCTACATGACTGCGCAGCAGCGTCTGCAGCGCTTCCGCCTCAACGAGGACGCGCCCGGCGTGACCTTGGCCACCTCATCGCAGCCCTGCTGCATGTGCTACGGCGCGACCTTCTGGGCCGGCATCGACACCCTGCTGATCGGCGCCCGCGCCGAAGACGTGATGACGCTGACCCAGTTCGACGAAGGCCCGCTGCCCAGCGACTGGAAGGGCGAGCTGCAGAAGCGCGGTATCGCCGTGCGTCGCGATCTGCTGCGCGAGGACGCCTGCGCGGTGCTGAAGCACTACACCGACAGCGCAGGGCGCATGTACTGATGCCCACCTTCGGCGACGCCGGCCTCTACCTGCCCTGCCGCGCCGGCTTCGAGCCCGAGTGCGCGGCCGAGATCAGCGAGCGCGCCGCCGTTTTTGGCGTCGGCGGCTATGCGAAAACCGAGCGCGACTCGGGCTATGTGCGCTTTCTCGGCCTCGACGCCGAATCGCAGTCGCAGCTGTGCCGCGCCCTGCCCTGGCATGCGCTGATCTTCGCCCGCCAGCGGCTGTCGGTGTTCGCCGAGCTGCAGAATCTCGACCCCAAGGACCGGCTGAGCCCGGTGCTCGAAGCGATGGCCGGAAGCGGCCAGGTGTTCGGCCAGCTCAGCATGGAGCACCCCGATGCCGATGTCGGCCGCGATCTCGCCGGCCTGGCGCGCAGCTTCGGCAACGCCCTGCGCGCCGGCCTGCGCAAGCCCGGACATCTGAGCGCCAAGGACGACCCGCGCAAGCCCACCCTGCACGTGGTGCTGCTGTCGGGCACGCACCTGCTGCTGGCCGCGGGCGACGCCGAAGACACGCCGCCGATGCGTGGCCAGGGCGAGCGCGCGGCGCCGTGGACCGGCGGCATCCCGCGCTTGAAGCTCGCCCACGACGCGCCCAGCCGCTCGGCGCTGAAGCTTGAGGAAGCCCTGCTGACCCTGCTCAGCCCCGACGAGCGCACGCGCTGGATGAAGGCCGGCCAGCAGGCGGTGGACTTGGGTGCTGCGCCCGGCGGCTGGAGCTGGGTGCTGGCGCGTGCGGGCCTGTCGGTCACCGCGATCGACAACGGCCCGCTGGCCGACAGCGCGATGGGCACCGGTCTGATCAAGCACCTGCGCTCGGACGGCTTCCGCTGGCGGCCGCCGCACCCGATCGACTGGCTGGTCTGCGACATGGTCGAGCAGCCCAAGCGGGTCGCCGCCCTGATGGGCGACTGGCTGGTCGAAGGCGACGCGCGGCGCGCGATCTTCAACCTCAAGCTGCCGATGAAGAAGCGCTGGCAGGAAGTGCGCGAGCAGATGGATGCACTCGACGCGCGCCTGAAGCAGGCCGGGCTCAACCTGAAGCTACGCGCGCGGCAGCTGTACCACGATCGCGAGGAGATCACGGTGGCGGTGCTGCCGGGTTGAGGGCACCGGTGCGCGTGATGCTGGGGCTGGGCAGGAATCAGAGTGTTGGGATGCGAGCCGGGCTCAAGGGCGAAGAGCGCGCTTGTGGTGTCGGCATCGGTGGGGGGGATGGCGACGTTCGGCGAAGAGCGCGCACTTCGGGCGTCGGCTTCGATGGGGGGCCTTGCGTCTTTCGTGGGTGTAGGTGCGCGGCACGCGCACCCTATGAGAACGGGGTGCGCGAGCTTCCATGAGCAGAGGGAGCGGGGTGGGCGTGCGGGTGACGGACGGGCGGCTGAAGAGCGCGCACTTCGGGCGTCGGCTTCGATGGGGGCATTGCGTCTTTCGTGGGTGTAGGTGCGCGGCACGCGCACCCTATGAGTGCGGGGTGCGCGAGCTTCCATGAGCAGAGGGAGCGGGGTGGGCGTGCGGGTGACGGACGGGCGGCTGAAGAGCGCGCACTTCGGGTGTCGGCTTCGATGGGGGCATTGCGTCTTTCGTTGGTGTAGGTGCGCGGCACGCGCACCCTATGAGTACGGGGTG
>JBIJCA010000105.1:0-13727 GCA_044344935.1 Aquimonas sp.
ACGTGCTGGAGGCGCTGGGCGCGCGTATCGACCTGCAGCCGGCGCAGGTCGCGCGCTGCATCGAGGAAGTCGGCATCGGCTTCATGTTCGCGCCCATCCACCACCCGGCGATGAAGAACGTGGCGGCCGTGCGCCGCGAGATGGGCGTGCGCACGATCTTCAACATCCTTGGGCCGCTGACCAATCCGGCCGGCGCGCCGAACATCCTGATGGGCGTGTTCCATCCGGATCTCGTCGGTATCCAGGTGCGCGTGCTGCAGCGTCTGGGTGCGAAGCACGCGCTGGTGGTCTACGGCCGCGACAGCATGGACGAGATCTCGCTGGGCGCGGCCACCCTGGTCGGCGAGCTGCGTGACGGCGTGGTGCGCGAGTACGAGATCGAGCCTGAGGACTTCGGCCTGCAGATGGCCTCGTCGCGCAACCTGCAGGTCGCCGATGCCGAAGAGTCGAAAGCGCGCCTGCTGGAAGCACTGGAAGGTGCGCACGGCGTCGCCCAGGACATCGTCGCCCTCAACGCGGGCGCGGCGCTGTACGCGGCGGATGTCGCGGGCAGCATCGCCGAGGGCATCGAGCGCGCCCGCGCGGCGATCGCTTCCGGTGCGGCGCGGACACGCATGCAGCAGTTCATCGACGCCACGCAGCGTCTGGCGCTTGACTGAAGCGGTCGCGAGCAGCGCATCACGAACCATGAAGATCGAAGTTGCGCAAGGCTGGATTCCGGACCTGCAAGCGGGCAACCTTGCGCCGCCGCTTCGGCCTGAAGCTTGCAGCGGCTGCTGAACGAATCCTCCCCCTGACCCAGCCTGGCCAGACTCCCCATGGGCGATATCCTTCACCGCATTCTTGAGCGCAAGCGCATCGAAGTGGCCGAGCGCGCCGACGCCACTCCGCTGGCCGATATCGAGAAGGCCGCGAAAGCCGCCAAGCCGGCGCGGGGGTTCCACGCCTCGCTGATCAGGCGGGTCAAGGCCGGCGATGCGGCGGTGATTGCCGAAGTGAAGAAGGCCAGCCCGAGCAAGGGCGTGATCCGGCCTGATTTCTCGCCGGCCGATATCGCGCGCAGCTACGAGCGCGGCGGCGCTGCCGCGCTGTCGGTGCTGACCGATGTCGATTTCTTCCACGGCTCCGACGACTACCTGCGCGAGGCGCGTGCGGCCTGTGCGCTGCCGGTGCTGCGCAAGGACTTCATGGTCGATCCGTATCAGGTCTACGAGTCGCGCGCACTCGGCGCGGACTGCATCCTGCTGATCGTGGCGGCGCTCGATGATGCGCAGCTGCGCGAGCTGTGTGTGCTCGGCAGCAAGGTCGGCGTCGATGTGCTGGTGGAAGTGCACGACGGCGAAGAGCTGGAGCGCGCGCTCAAGCTGCCGACGCCGCTGATCGGCATCAACAACCGCAACCTCCACACCTTCGCGGTGTCGCTGGACACCACGCTGGACCTGATTCCCGCCGTGCCCAAGGATCGCCTGCTGATCACCGAGAGCGGGATCCGCACCGAGGACGACGTGATGATGCTGCGCGCCGAGGGCGTGCATGCCTTTCTGGTTGGCGAGACTTTCATGCGCGCGGAAGACCCCGGCGCCGAGCTCGAAAAGCTGTTTGGCTGAGTCACGCCCACCGGACGCGACCTCCGCTGAGGTGGTCGTATTCGATTTCGACGGCACCCTGTTCCGTGGCGATCTCGGCTTCGAGTGGCTGCTCTGGCTGCTGCGCCGCTCGCCGCTGCGTCTGCTCCTGTTGATTCTGCTGTCGCCGCTGTGGGCGCCGCTGTTCCTGCGGCGGCGCTGGGTGCAGCACGGCGTGCGCTTCTGTTTCGGTGTGGCCACGCTGGGTCGTCCGCGCACCACGCCGAGGGCTTTTCTGCAGCAGCGCGGCGAAGCCATGCGTCGGCGATTGTTCGCCGAAGGCTTGGCGGCGTTGGCGGCGGAGCGCGCGGCCGGCCATCAGCCTGTGATCGCGACCGGCGAACACCCCGAGCTGGTGGAGGCTCTGCTCGCCGATACGCCCGGCGGTTGTCCTCCCGTGCTGGGGTCGAGCCTCGTTGCGACGCGCTTCTGTCTGGATCTGCGCCATCACCTTCAGGGCAGGCGCAAGCTCGATGCGCTGGAGGCCGCAGGCTATGGCCGGCGCTATCTGCGCTGTTACACCGACAGCATCACCGACGCGGCGTTGATCCGCGCCAGCGCCGAGGCGGTCATCGTCAACGTCGCCGACGCGAGGCGCGCGACCTTCAGCGCGCGCGCCGCCGCGTCGGGCACCATTCTGCGTTGGGTGCGCTGGGCCTTGGCTTCCGCCTGAAGCCTGGTTCGAGCGAGGTGGGAGCTTTGCCGTTTGCTCGGCATCTGCGGAACTCGCGGGTGGATGCGCTGCGCTTGTTCACCCCACGAAGGCGAGTGACGCCACGTGCTTCCCTGCTACGAGGGCGGGCTGCGCGCGCCGCAGGGGGTTGTGCCCCTGACCAACCCGTCGCGGTCCCCGCTTCTTCCTCGATCGGCCTGCGCTTGGCGCCCAGCATGGCTGCACCCCGTCGCGACAGCGGCGGGACCCTGCATCCATTCCAAGGAGTCGAACATGCTGCGATTCATCGTTCTCGTGCTGGCGCTGACCGCTGCCGCCCACGCCCACGCCGTGCCCTGGTGCCACCGCGGGCACATCATCGAAGTTGGCAACTACAGCCTGAGCGGCACCCAACTCACCGCCTTCGCAAGCGCCAACGGCATCACCGACCACTACTGGGCGGGTAGCTTTGCCGCCCACCAGACCTGCCAGGTGCACGTCGGCTGGACCGGCCCGACCTTTGGCGTACCGGGTGCAGGCCAGGTCGAAGGGCTGCCCTATGCGCCCTCGGGTCTGCTCAGCGGCAACGGATACCACATGAGTCAGGGAGTGTCCTTCCGCTGCATGAAGTGCTTTCCGCTGCGCGTGCTGAAGGCGGAGCGCGAGCTCGAGCTGCGCACCGAATAGGTGCTGGGACCCGCGCCCCGCGACGGCGCCCCGCGGCGCCGTCGCGGGGCGCGATTCTGTGGCAAGTGACTGATTTCGCAGCGCCGGAAGGTTCGTGTTCCCCTGTTGTTCCCGGGTTTTTCCGCACGCGGGGCGGGCGCCGCGGTTAGGCTGCGGGGGTCCCCGCCTGCAGGAGTTCCGCCATGAAGACCGTGCTCACGCTGCTGTCTGCCGCCGCTCTGTTCATCGGCCTGGAGGCCGGCGCCCACAGCGAGCTGCCCTCCGAAGAATGGTGTGCGCAAGGGCGTCCGGTGCCGGTGGCCAGTTTCGAGATTTTCGCCGAGACGCTGGTGGCCGACCGCGAACGCGATCAGACCTGCACCGGCTCGGCGGCACCGGGCAAGGCCAGCGCGAAAACCTGTGGCCAGTTCGATGACGATTACGACCGTTCGCGCACCAAGGCGCTGGCGATGTGCGGTGCCCATTCCGGCGGCGGCACGTCGGACTTCGGCAGTGTGATCGCCGTGGTGCAGTCTCCGGGCAGCTACCTGCACGAGGAACATCACCGCCTGTACCGGGCTGAACATGGCCTGCGTGGCATCTGCGTACGCTGCGAGCGGCCGCAGCGACCCCTGCCGGCGCCGGCGCCGCGCTGAAGCTTTAGGTGACGTAGCGGTGCCTTCGGGCTCCACGGGCGGCGCCAGGCGCCTGTGCCGCTCGCCTGCTGAACGCACAGCGGCTGTCCGTAGAGCCGCTTCCGGCCGCGCCCGGGCGGACCCGATCCGCGCGACGGAGACAGCGCACCTCCACCCCGCTCAGATCTGCGGTCGAGTGTGGCGCAGGAGTTCTTCGGCCAGCGCTTCGAGCTGGCCGCGGTGCTCGTTGCTGATCGGGACTTCGCCCAGCAGGAAGTAGGCGGTGCGCAGCACCTCACGCCAGCGCGGACGCTCGGGAAGGGTATCGAGGCTGAGGTACCGATCCATGGCCCGCACCCGCAGACGGCCGTCATCGATGGTGATGCGCCAGATGCCACTGGATTCCGCCAGCTCGACCCGGCCCTTGCGGCTGGCGCGTTCCCAGGCTTCCAACGCGGTGCGCATCAGTCGAACCAACAGTTTTCGGAACTCCTGCCGGCGATCCTCGCCAGAAGCGGAGCGCGCTGTGGCCTCTTTCGAGTCGCTGTTCGACGGCGCATCGCTTGCTGCCTGCGCGGGCACCGTCTGCGGCAGCGCGCCATCGCCGCTGCGCGGCAGAGACTCGAAATGCAGCACGCCGAGCTCTTCCTCCATATCGAGGTGCTGGCAGCGCACGCGCGCCGACAGCGGCTCCTGCAGATCGCGGGTGCCGAGATCGATGCGATCTCCGTGGTCGCCGGCCAGCCCGGCCGTCTCGACCAGTGTCTGTGCCCACTGCGCGGTGTCGGCGTCGAGCGCACGATCCAGGGGCATGCCCTGCAGCTCCGAGGGTTCATGCCCGAGCATGCGGGCGGCGTCCGCGGTGGCAGCGCGGATCCGACCGGCGGCGTCGAAGACCAGACAGGCCGACTGCTGGCGTTCCAGAAGCCAGGCCATGGAGCGCAGATCGCTGCGCAGCTCGGTGGCGGCCACGCGCGCCTCGGCGATGCGACGCTCCATGGCCACACGCTCCCGGGCGGTGGCGAGCCGATGCCGATACACCCTTCGCTGTGACCACAGCCCCAGAAGGGCCAGCGCCAGCAAGCCCGCTGCGGCAACGCTGGCGGTTTCGAAGCGCCGCTGGGCAAGCTCCGACTCGCGCCGCGCAGCCTCGGCTTCAAGTCGTTCCATGTCGAAACGGACGCGCAGTCCATCGAAGCGCTCGCCGTGACGCGCCTCAGCCAACGCTATCGCCTCCCGGTGAAGCTGCCGCAGATGCTGAGCGGCGTCGCCGGGCCGACCCATGGCTTCCGCGAGGCGAGCCAGCGCTTCCAGGGCTTCCAGTCGTTGCTGCGGTGCGTGTCCCTCGCCATCCGCCAGGGCCGCCGACAACTCCGCCTGGCTGTCCGCACGGCCGTCGTCGTCGATTGCCAGGGCCGCAGCCAGAACGGCGGTTTCCAGTCGTTCGGTCGGGGTGCCTGAGGGTGCTTCGCGTGCGTGATCGAGCCATTGCGCAGCGGTGTCGACATCGTTGGCTTCCAGCGCGTGGCGCGCGCGAAGCAGCGCCACCCGCTGCATGTCGCGCGGCGACTGGGCCTGTGTATAGGCCGCCCAGATTTCCTCAAGCAGGGCGTCGGAGTCCGCGTGACGGCCCTGCCGCTGGGCGAGCAGGGCGAGTTGCTCGCGGGTGCGCTCGGCGGGCAGGCTGCGGCCGGCGCTGCGGTGATCCTGCAGCGCGCGTTGCAGATAGGCATCGGCACGTGCGTCGTCGCCGAGTTCCAGATACAGGCTGCCGATGTTGGCGAGCAGTGCGCCCAGGTTGGATTCGCCGCTGCTCTCGCGCAGGGCCAAGCTTGATTCGAAGGCGCTCAGTGCTGCCTCGTAGTTGCCGAGGTGGCGATAGGTCACGCCGAGATCGTTCTCGCTGATCGCGCGCGCGCCCTCGTCACCGGCGGCCCGCGCGGCGGAGAGTGCTTCAAGGAAGTGTCCAAGCGCCTCCACAGGTCGGCCGGCGCGGTACGCATTGAGTCCGCGACGGCGCGCGAGCCGCTGCGAGGCCAGCGGGTCGTCGACCTGAGCGAGCAGGGTCACCGCGCTCACCAGCGCGGCCTCCGCGCGCACGGGCTCGCCCAGCTGGGAAGCCAGTTCGGAGGCGTGCATCCAGGCCTCGAAGGCTTCGTCGGCCCGGCCGTCGGCCGCCAGCGAGCCGGCGGCGCGCTCGCACGCCTCGGCACCGGAGCGCGGTTCGCTCTGTCGCAGCTCGCGGCAGCGTTCGAGGGCGTCGGATGCCAGGCCGATGGGCGCCAGAACCGGCCACAGGACGATCGCGGCGAGCAAACGTCCCGTCCACGACAGCGCGGGACGGGCGGAGCGGCGGTGATCTGGGACGGGCATGCGTGATCGTCAGCGGGGCGGACCCGCGAAATTAGCATGCGGCCGCTCTGCTGCTGAACCTTGGTGCAAGCGAAGCTCAATTCGGGCCTGGCGTGGCGGTGAGCTTCAGTGCGGAGAGTTGTCGGCTGCCGGCTGTCGCGTTGCCGACAGCCCCGCTGGTGAGCATCAAGCCTGCAGTAGGCGCTGGCGTGTGTCGGTCGGTGATCCGGCTGGCGGATGCCCGCCGGGCACGGGCATCCCGCGCAGGCACGCGCACTGAAGGCGGGCGCCGTTTCCGGAGTGCCGAGCCCTCAGTCGTCCACCAGGCTCTGGAAGATGAAGTGCTCGACCACCAGTCGCTCGGAAGTACCGAGATCGGTGAACTGCAGGCCGAACCGGCGTTTTTCGGACTCGCCAAAGGTCTTGATGCCACGCACCTCGGCCAGCAGGCTGAGGACATGCTCTTCGCCAGCAGCATTGAGCTTGAACCCCAGGCGCAGCCGGTCGCCGCTGTCGGCGATCTCGGGCGCCGCTTCGATCTGGCAGCCGCTGGCGCTGAGGTTCTTCATCAGCGCGGCCTGCGGTCTGGGTTCGCCCATCACCGGCCGGCTCAGGTTGACCAGGCTGCAGATCAACTGTGCGTCGACCCGTTCGTGCGCACGCATGACGTGGAACACGGCGACGTCCGGATAGGACGTAACCACATAGGGGAAGGGCGTGAAGTGCACCTTCAGGACTTTCGCCTGGAACGTCGCCACTCCGCTTGCGGTGAGCACACGAACGAACAGCAGTTCGTTGTCGCGAAAAGGCACAACCCCGCCATCGGCGTTGACGGCACCGATCATCACGCCACCACCTTCCAGATGTCCGACCAGGCGCAAGGCGACGCGGGGGCGATTGGTGGTGCTGAGGAAATCGACGTAGAGCGTCTTGCCCGGGGTCAGCTTGAGTTCGGCGAGCTTTCGCGTTTCTCGGGGGCCCTCGGGCTCCGCCAGTTCGGCCGCGACATCGGAGCTGTGGGTGTCTTGGCGAGGCGTGCTGGCCTCGCTGCGCGCCGAGCGCGCCAGATCGCTCTCTGCCAGATAGAGCCCCAACTCATGCAGCGTGCTGAGCTGGCGTTCCGTCTCGATGGTTTCGCCCGCCCGCAGAAGAAGCCTGCCCATCGCGTCATAGACGGGATAGGGCAGCGGGCTGCCGATCTTGATGTCGGTGCGTCGGACGGGCTGCAGCGGCGTTTTCGCCATCGTGGACTTGAAGCCGGGCGGGGGGATTCATGCGACGCCAGTGGAACAGCCCGACAGGCCGGCGGCAAGCCCGCGTGCATCTAGCGATGTGAATCACCCCGATGCAGTTTCCGTGCCGAGCGCGTTGCCTCAGCGGCCTTGGCTGTAAACCACCACGGTCTTGCCGCGTGCATGCAGGACGCCCTGCTCTTCCAGCTGCTTGAGCACGCGTCCAGCCATTTCGCGCGAGCAGCCGACGATTCGAGCGAGCTCCTGACGGGATACGCGGATCTGCGTTCCCTGCGGGTGACTCATCGCATCCGGTTCGTCGCAGAGGTCGATCAGTGTGCTGGAAATGCGGCTGGTGACATCCATGAAGGCCAATCGGCTGGCCTTGCGGCTGGTGTGCATCAGACGCTTGGTGAGCTGGGCGCCGATCGCGTAGAGGATGCGCGGGCACTCCTCGGCGAGCGGGCCGGCGAACAGGGCCTGCAGCCGCTCGTAACCGATCTCGGCCAGTTCGCAGGCGGTGCGCGTGCGCAGCAGGACTTCGCGCTGCGGGGCGGCCATGAATACGCCGGTCTCGCCGACGAAATCGCCGGGGTTGAGGTAGCTGAGCACGAGTTCGCGACCGTCTTCTTCTTCGGTCATGACGCTCAGCGAGCCTTGGACGATGTAATACATGGTCCCAGCCGGGTCACCGGGCCGGAACACATCGGCACGCGCGGGGTAACGCCGCCGGTGGCAGTGCGCCAGAAAGCGCTCGATATGGATGGGCTCAGGCGCCAGCGAAGGCGGCATCAGCTGGCGCTTTAGCGCGGTCTGCAGCGAGAAGCTGGAGGGGACCATATCCGACCTGAAATGCGATGGAGTTCAAAGATTAACGCCCATCAGGCGTCGCTTCAACGCAATCTTGCGCCAAATCCCACGCGTTTGTCCCACGCCGTCACGCGCCAACCGCGATCGCCCGCGCAGAAACCGGCTCGCCAGAGGACGCCATGGCGGCGGGGCGGATGAGAACCCACCCTGATCGCGGTTCTGACTTTCATTGCTTTGGTCCATACTGTTGCGCTGGTTCCAGGCCACTGGTACCAGACGCCTGACCTTCGCCAAGTGCGCGAATGGCAGTCCTCCATCCGCCCGCACAGGGGATCCGAATCGTGGTCAAACCACTGCCGCGCCTGAAGCTGCAAGGCTTCAACAACCTCACCAAGGCGCTGTCGTTCAACATCTACGACGTCTGCTATGCGGTCAGCGAAGAACAGCGCCGCCGCTACATCGAGTACATCGATGAGGCCTACCCCGCCGATCGTCTGACCCAGATCCTGACCGAAGTCGCCGAGATCATCGGTGCCAACGTGCTGAATGTCGCGCGACAGGACTACGACCCGCAGGGCGCGTCGGTCACGATCCTGATTTCCGAAGAGCCGGTGATCGACAAGAAGGCTGCGGGCAATGTGCTGTCGGGCGCGGTCCGTGAGCACGAGGAAGTCGATGCCAGCGTGGTGGCTCACCTGGACAAGAGCCACATCACCGTCCATACGTACCCGGAAACGCATCCGCACAACGGCATCGCGACCTTCCGTGCGGACATCGACGTGGCTACGTGCGGCGTGATTTCGCCGCTGAAAGCCCTGAACTACCTGATCGAAAGCCTGGAGTCCGACATCGTCATCATGGATTACCGGGTCCGTGGCTTCACCCGCGATGTCAGGGGCAACAAGCACTACATCGACCACAAGATCAACTCGATCCAGGACTATCTCGGCAAGGGCATCAAGAACCGCTACGAGATGTTCGACGTGAATGTCTATCAGGAGAACATCTTCCACACCAAGATGCACGTGAAGGATTTCGACCTGGACACCTACCTGTTCGAGGAAAAGGCGAAGAACCTCTCGTTCAAGGAACGTCTGCGCATCGAGGCGCAGTTGAAGCGCGAGATCGAGGAACTGTTCCACGGCCGCAATCTCGACTGACGGCGCCACTGCCTGCAGTCAGGGAAAACGAAGGGCGCGCTCCGCGAGGGGCGCGCCCTTCGCGCGTTCAGGGCGCGGCGGACTCGGCACGGCGCGGCGGCGAAGGCGCCAGATACCCCACGATCACCAGCAGCAGCCCGACTGTCAGCACCGCACCGATGCCGGCGAGGTTGCCGAGATAGGCACGATCAACCAGCACCAGCTTGAGCAGCACCACGCCCATCAGAGCTGCGCCGCCCAGCCACACATACCAGTTGCCGCTGCGCGAGCCGCGGACCCAGGCCACCACGCCGGCCAGTGCCCACAGCACGCTGAGTGCGCCTTGGGTGAGTGCGCTGTCGAACAGGGCAGGAGACCAGGGCAGGTCGGCGTGGTGATGCAGGCTGCGCAGCGTTGCAACAGTGAGCAGCAACAGTGCTCCGGCCGCCAGCCCCGCGCGCAGCGGCAGCAGGTCGCTGCGTGTTTCGCGTTGCAGTGCGCGCCAGGCGATGAGCAGCAGCGCCCACTGCAGAAGTTCAAGCGGGTTTAACAGCGGGATATAGGGCAGCGGCTGCGCGTCGCCCGAGGAATACAGCCCGCCCACCCAGCCTGCACCGAGCGCCAGGGCTGCGCTGCCGTGCCAGAACCGCGCATAGCGCTGGAAACGGTCGGCCAGAGGCCAGGCGAAGCGCTCGGGGCGCTGCCACAGACCCCAGGCGAGCAAGGCCAGCGGCAGCATGGCAAGGCTGTAGTTCCATGCGTCGCCAAGCTCGCCACGCTGCGCGCGCAGACTGAAATCGCTGCCGAGTACGAGTGCCAGCGTCGCCAGCACGGCCAGATGGGCGGCGCCGGTGAGATGCGCCGGTGGCTCGCGCAGGCGCTGCAAGGTGAACAGGCCGGCCGCGAACGCAAGCGCCCAGAGCAAGACGCCGCGGCCATCGAGCGCGGGCGAATCGTGCTCGACAAGCACGGTGACTGCGAGCGCGGGCAGGGCAATCAGCGGCAGCACGCTCATCCAGCCGAGGCGACTCCAGCCGAGCAGGCCACGCAGCAGCACGGCGCCGACTGCGATCAACACGGCCAGGCCCAGCAGCGTCTCGAAGTGCTGAAGCTCGAATGGTGGCCACACGCCGAAGTGCAGCCAGAGCACGCCCAGCCAGACGGCGCCCAGCCCGTACAGCAGCCACGACTCAAGCTCGGTGCGCCGGTGGCGCTCGTGCACCAGGCTGGCGATGAAGCCGGCAAGCGCCAGCAGCCCCAGGCTGAAGCGCATGCCGAGGATCACGGAACGCTCGTCCAGCACGCCCTCGTCGAACGCCTCGCCGAAGCTGAGCAAGAAGGCGCAGGCCGCCGCGAGCTGCAGCAGCCAGCCGAATGCGCGGGTCAGCGTCTGCCCCTGGCGCAGGCCCAGCCACATCGCGCCCACGCCCTGCAACGCCCACACCGCGGCCGTCTGTTCGGCCGAGAACGCGAGCGGCACGGCGACCGTGACGAAACCTGCTGCGACCCAGGCAAAGCTTTTGCCCTGCAGCTGCGCGCGGGCGCCGCGAAGCAGCAAAGCGGCCAGCGCCGCGTAGAGAGCTGCCGCCAGCAGGGCGGCGCTGGCGAGTGCGCTGCGATCGCCCTCGAGCAGGCCGGCCTGCAGACTGAAGGCCCACAGCGGCAGCGCAAAGGTCAGCGAGGCCTGCACGCCGTCGCTGGCGGCGAGCCCGCGCCGCAGGGCGCCGAGCAGCACGATGCCGAGGTAGAAGCCCCAGAACAGCAGCAGGAAGAACTGGCTGCTGGCGTAGTCCTCGCCGCTGTATGAGCGCAGCGCCCAGAGGCTGCCGATGCCGAAGGTGAACAGGAAACCCATCAGGTTCAGCGGATGCCAGTGACGCCACCAGGCCACGCCAAACACGGCTGCATTCAGGGCTGCGTAGTAAGTGAACAGGGCGATGTGGTCGCCGCTGCCCGTGTTGATCAGGACCGGCCCCAGGTAGCCGCCCAGAAACCCCAGCACCGCGAGCGCCACGGCGTTCTGCCAGACCGCAAGCACGGCCCCCAGTGCGACCAGGGCGATGACCAGCCCGAGTGCCGTGCCCGGCGTCAGCAGCGCATACAGGCGGTACGCGCCGAACACGCACATCAGCAGCACGCCGATCGCTCCACCCTGCAGCGACAGCGAGAACGCCGGGCGCCGATTGCGCTGGCTCAGGCCGAAGACGAGCGCGGCCAGGGCTGCTGTGGCGATGCCGGCGAATCGCCAGCCGATCGGGAGGTTGAACAGGCCCTGCTGGGCGGCGTAGCGCAGCGCCGCCGCCACGCCGGCAAACAGCACCAGCACGCCGAGCTTGACCGGCAGGTTGCCGCCGAACAGCCAGCCCATCAGCCGGGAGACCAGTTCATCGGCGGTTGTCGAGGTGGGCTGGGCGCTCGGCCGGTGGGCTCCGGCGGACGCACCAGCCTGCCGCGCGCTGTCAGTCACCCGCGGCGGCAGCGGCGGAGGGGCAGCGACTGATGCCGCCAGACGGGGAAGCGCCGCCGACGCGCTCGTCTCCGGCCCGGGCGCGACCGGCGAGCGGGCCGCGGTATCGAGCGTGGGTACTTGCTGCGGTGAGGTCGCGTCCGATGCCGTGGCTGCGTTGTTGCTCGACTGCGCTGCGAAGGGCGTGGCTTGCGCGTGGGTGGGCGCAGCCTCCGGCGTGGCGGGGCGCGCGGTCTGCGTCGGGCGCGGCGCGCGCGCCTCCAGCGCAATGTCGCGTTCCAGCTTGCGTACGCGCTGCTGCAGTTCCTGCTGGCCACCCATCAGCCAGCCGGCGATCGCGGCGAGCACCACGCTGACCAGCGACTCGCTGGCGAGTGCAAGCAGGCCGAACAGCAGGGCCAAGGCAAGTTTCATCGGGTAGTTCCCACGCAGCCGGCGAAGTCTGGCCAGTGTAGGCAAGGTGAAAGAATCGCGACAGCGCTGGGGCTAGCCGACGGAGCGTCGGCATTCGCGCGCATCGAGGCGAAAGCGATTCGGGAAGCCCAGCTCGCGCTTCGAGCGCGTCGGCCATGACCGCGCGCGCCAGGGTGAGTTGGCGATGGTCTGTCGCTCAGACCCTGTAGGCGCCGAACTTCATGAGTTGACTGACTGCCCACATCAGGGCCGGAACGGGCCCTGGTAGTGCGCGCGCGCCAGCGGTCTGAGCCTGCTCGGCATGCTCTGCTTCTTCCGCTGCCATCCGTTCGAGGATCCGGCGGCTGCGCTGGTCGCCTTCGGGCAGCTGCCTGAGGTGGTCTTCGAGATGGGCTTCGACCTGGCGTTCCGTTTCCACGACAAAGCCGAGGTTGTAGCCATCGCCGGCCAGACCGGCCGCCATGCCGATCGCATAGCTGCCGGCGTACCACAGTGGGTTCAGCAGACTGGGCCGGTCTTCGAGTTCCGCCAGGCGTTGTCCACACCAGGCCAGGTGGTCAGCCTCTTCCTGCGCGGCCTGCAGCAGGTGCTCGCGCGTCACTTCGTCGCGAGCGACGCGGGCCTGCCCCAGGTACAGCGCCTGTGCGCAAACCTCGCCGGCATGGTTGATGCGCATGAGTCCTGCGACATGGCGGCGCTGATCGGGATCCAGAGGCAGGGACTCGGCGCCTTCGGCAGGGCTGATGCGCGTGGGGTGTGCGGTCGCCGATGTGGAAGTCAGCAGGGCGTGATCGAGATCGGCGATCAGCCGATCCACAAACGAAAGCGTACGCAGCGTACTCACGGCAGGGCCTCGGCCAATAGTTCAAGCGGATGCAGGATGTCGATTGTCGCCAGCGCGTCTGCGCCCGCCATGTGCAGGCGGCAGCCGATGTTGGCGGAAACGAGTGTAGTCGCGCCCGATGCGACGAAAGCGTCCACCATCGGCTGCCGCAGCGCCTGCGCGCGCTGCGGGAACTGCAGCACATGAGCACCGCCCGCGCCGCAGCAGCCGGTGTCCGCTAGTTCAGTCCAGACCAACCCCGGAATGCGGCCCAACAGAAGGCGAATGGCATCGCAGGCGCCGACCAGGCCGCGCTGGGTGCAGGGCAGATGCAGGGCGACTCGCCGGTGAATCGGACGCAGTGCGATGGCCATAAAGCGCGCGTCCTTGACCAGAAGGCTGGCCACGTCCATCACCGGCGCCTGCGTCGCCAGCGCTGCTGCAAAAGCCGCCTGGCAGCCACTGGCGGTGCTGACCAGTACGTCCGGTCGCAGTTCACTCCAGGCAGCTCGATTGCGCTCGCCAAGCGCGCCCGTGTACTGACCCCGGCCGGCAGTCTGGTCCAGCGCGCCGCAGCAGGCTTGCGTCGTGGGCACAAGAACGGTGTGGCCGCAGGCTTCCAGCACGCGAACGGCGGCGCTCAATGCGCGGGCTTCCAGGCTGCGCCCGACGCAGCCGGTCAACAGGCCAACACGGCGTGGCGCGAGGATGTCCGCAGGCACCGGAGGCGAGGCATCGCGCGCGGCCTCGCCGTTTGCGGTCACCTTCTCTGTCGGCAAGCGCGGATCGGACCTGGCAGCTGCGATGCGCCCGGAACCCGCAAGCGCGCGCCGCGCTGCCGACGGCAACGCGCCGCGCAGGGGGCGCAGACCCGCCAGCAGGGCAGCAAACGCGTTCGGATGCCGACTGGCC
>JBIJCA010000366.1:0-3757 GCA_044344935.1 Aquimonas sp.
TGCTCGATCGAGATCGCCGGCGACAGCCCCTCGATGTGGTCGATGTCGGGCTTCTCCATCATCGACAGGAACTGCCGCGCGTACGAGGACAGCGACTCGACGTAGCGGCGCTGGCCTTCCGCGTAGATCGTGTCGAAGGCCAGCGAGCTCTTGCCCGAGCCGGACAGGCCGGTGATCACGATCAGCTTGTCGCGCGGCAGCTCAAGGCTGAGATTCTTGAGGTTGTGCGTGCGCGCGCCGCGGATGCGGATGGTGTTCATTCGGGGCCGGGGAAAGCTAGGTAAGCCGGTCATTGTAGGTGGCGGTTGTGAGGCTGAGGCGAGATTGCCCCGGCCCGTGATTCGGGATTTGGGATTCGGGATTCGTCAGAGCGGGCATCGCGAGGCTCGGGTCCGTGCGCTGTGTGTAGGCGCCGACCTTGGGCTCTTGTTGCTGTCAGCGTGATGTCAGCAGGTCGGGGGCTGGGCGCCCCCGACCCGGGATTCGGGATTGGGGGGATTCGGGATTCGCAAGAGCGCTTCCGACGTGCTTCCCAGGTTGGCTCTTGGATCAGGCGCATGACGCGGCAGTACAGGATCGCGCGGAAGCGCATGTCGAGCGAATCCCGAGGCCCTCGCGCCTTGCGCTCGGGCGTTCATCGGCGCGCGGACCAGTGGTCCGCAAGCGCGCCTCTTCACTCCCCAATCCCGAATCCCGCTGCGGTCGCAGTTTGACCGCAGCAGGCTCCCCACCTATACTCCCGCGGCTGTCCTGGCGCCCTTGCGCCGCCCTTCCCGCGTTTGCGGGCTTCGAAGGCGGTGCTGCGGGGCTTGTACCCCGGTCCAGACGGCAGACAATAACTACAGAGGAATCCGCACCATGTACGCAGTCATCGTCACCGGCGGCAAGCAGTACCGCGTTATGCAGGGCGAGACCCTGCGCGTCGAGAAGCTCGACGTCGAAGCAGGCAGCAGCATCGATCTGGACCAGGTTCTGCTGGTCGGTTCGGGCGAGGGCGTGACCGTCGGCACCCCGACCGTCGCCGGCGCCAAGGTCACCGCCACCATCAAGGCCCACGGCCGCGGCGAGAAGATCCGCATCATCAAGTTCCGCCGGCGCAAGCACCATCGCAAGCAGATGGGCCACCGCCAGCACTACACCGAAATCGAAATCACCGGCATCAGCGCCTGATCGGCGCCGTCTGAAGCCCCAAGCAAGGAGAGTCTTCCATGGCACATAAAAAGGCAGGCGGCAGTACCCGTAACGGCCGCGATTCCAACCCGAAGTACCTGGGCGTGAAAATCTATGGTGGGCAGGCGATCGAAGCCGGCAACATCATCATCCGCCAGCGTGGCACCCAGTTCCATCCGGGTCCGGGCGTGGGCCTCGGCCGCGACCACACCCTGTTCGCTCTGAAGGACGGCGTGGTCAACTTCGCTGTCAAGGGCCCGAAGAACCGTCGCACCGTGAGCGTCATCGGCGAGTAAGCCGCTGAGCGCAGCACACGCGAAAGGCCCCGCCTGAGTGCGGGGTTTTTCGTTTTGGAGCGGGGATTGGGGATTCGGGATTGGCCGACGGCTTGCCTGCGACGGTAGGCTGAGGGTCTAGCTCCGACCTCCCGCCCCGACTGAGGGCCGCGCACCGTCCGCTGATGGCCCGGGTTCGTAGCCCGGCATCGTCGTCTGTCCAAGCAGTCGGCCAATCCCGAATCCCGAATCCCCAATCCCCAATCCCGGCCTCAGAATGAAACTCGTCGACGAAGCAGACATCCGCGTCATCGCAGGCTACGGCGGCAACGGCTGTGTGAGCTTTCGCCGCGAGAAGTTCATCCCGCTGGGCGGGCCGGACGGCGGTGATGGCGGCAACGGCGGCAGTGTGTTCCTGGTCGCCGACGAGAACCTCAACACCCTCATCGATTTTCGCCACCAGCGCATGTTCCGGGCCCAGCGCGGCGAGAACGGCATGGGCCGTCAGATGTACGGCAAGAAGGGCGAGGACGTCGTCATCCGCGTGCCGGTCGGCACCGTGGTGACCGCAGTGGATACCGAAGAGATGATCGGTGACCTCACCCAGCACGGGCAGACCCTGAAGGTCGCCCAGGGCGGTGAGGGTGGGCGCGGAAACATCCATTTCAAGACCTCGACCAACCGCGCGCCGCGTCGTGCCACCACCGGCAGCGAAGGTGACGACCGCGAACTGCGGCTCGAGCTCAAGCTGCTCGCCGACGTCGGCATGCTTGGCTTCCCCAATGCTGGCAAGTCCACCTTCATCCGCGCAGTGTCTGCCGCGACGCCGAAGGTCGCGGACTATCCCTTCACCACGCTGTATCCCAACCTGGGCGTGGTCCGCGTCGAGCAGGACCGCAGCTTCGTCATCGCCGATATTCCCGGGCTGATCGAGGGCGCGGCGGAAGGCGCGGGCCTGGGCGTGCAGTTCCTCAAGCACGTCCAGCGCAATCGCCTACTGCTGCATATCGTCGACATGGCGCCGATGCTCGAAGGCGACGAGGCCGTTGACCACATCGTCGAGGAAGTGCACGCGATCGAGCGTGAGCTGGAGCGCTACGATGCCGAGTTGATGGGCCGTCCGCGTTGGCTGCTGCTCAACAAGGGCGACCTGCTCGACGAAGACACCCGTCGCGCCCGCGCGGACGCCGTCATCCGGGCGCTCGACTGGAAGGCCCCGTGGTTCCTGGTCGCGGCGATCAGCCGCGAGGGCACCTGGACCGTCGCCCAGCAGGTGATGGAGCTCTTCGACGCCGAGAAGCGCGCTGCGATCAAGGAAGATGAGGAAAGCCGGCCCTGGAGCCCGCTGGACTGACAGCAGGCGAGAGCCAGCCGTCCATCGAATTCCGGCGTCGGATCCCGTCCGAATCCCCGACCGCGGCAGTGCCGGCCGCAACCTGATAAAGTCCCGCCGTTTTCCACCCGGAGTTCACACATGAATCGTTTCGTTTCCATCGCGGCCGCTGGCCTGTTCTCGCTCGGTCTGGCCGCATGCGGTGGCGGTGGCGGCAGTTCCGCGGACCCCGCGGCAGCCACGGCCGCCCCGGACGCAGCCGTCAAGGCGGCCGCCGACGCGCTGCGACAGAATGATGTCGCCCAGTTCGTCAAGCTGGTGCTGCCCGAAGCCCGCTACAACGAGGCCAAGGCGAAGTTCGAGTCGCGCGAGCGCACCGCGCCGGAAGCCGGCGAAGCCGCCGAGTTCGCTGAGATGATGTCCAAGCTGACCGCTGCGGATGCCGAAACCGCGCTGATGGCTGAGATGGAGCCGCACCTGGCCCAGTTCGAGGCCGAAATGGCGCCGCAGATGCCGATGATGATCGGCATGGGTCGCGGCATGGCGGTGCAGGGCATCCAGCAGAACGCCGACCTGAGCGAAGACCAGAAGCGCCAGGCCACCCAGCTGGTCGACGCGATGGGCAACTGGCTGAGCGGCGTCAAGCTGGCCGACCGCGAACTGGCCAAGCAGGCCATCGCCAAGACCGTGGCCGCCGCCCGCAAGCTCGACCTGCAGTCGCTGGAGCAGGTCAATGCGCTGAACTTCGATCAGGCCATGGAGAAGGCCGGCATCGCGTTCGGTGGCCTCAAGGACGTGCTGGGCGTGTATGGCTTCGACGTCAACGCCGCGCTGGACAGCACCCAGATCGAAGTGCTTAGCAGCGAAGGCGACGCGGCGCGCGTCAAGCTCAGCTACACCCTGCTCGGTACCGCGATCACCAGCGAGCAGGACATGGTGCGCGAAGCCGGGCGCTGGTACGGCAAGGACACCATGAAGG
>JBIJCA010000003.1:0-41027 GCA_044344935.1 Aquimonas sp.
TGCGCATGGCGCTGGATCTGGAGCTCGATCTGGTCGAGATCCAGCCCAACGTCGACCCGCCGGTCTGCCGCATCATGGATTTCGGCAAGTTCCGCTTTGAGCAGCAGAAGAAGGCGAGCGCCGCCAAGAAGAAGCAGAAGCAGGTGGAGTTGAAGGAACTCAAGTTCCGTCCCACCACCGATGTCGGCGACTACGCCATCAAGCTTCGCAACATTCGGCGCTTTCTTGAGGAAGGCGACAAGGTCAAGATCAACATCCGCTTCAAGGGCCGCGAAATGGCCCACCAGGAGCTGGGTCTCGCGATGGCCGCCAAGATCGAGACTGACCTCGGTGATGAGGTCGTCATCGAGCAGCGGCCCCGAAGAAGCAGTAGATCCGAAACACCACGCGAGGCCCCCGGCCTTCAACCGCCGGGGTCTCGCGCTTTTCACACCCGCGCAGGATGCGCAGGTTGCGCTCGGGGCCATGCAGTCCACGGGCGCGGGCGGGGCGGGCTGGAGTCCGCTACTGTCCATCCCGGTTCGCCGGGGGTTTGTCGGTCGCGGCAGTTTGGCGGCCGACGCCCAGGCGGTGCAGCGATGCACTCGCCCGGGCCGTGGGTGCCGCTCGTCGGGCAACAGCCCGAAGTCGGCTAAAAGCGCGGGATGTGCTCCACAAGCGATGGCGTCCTCGGGCGTTGTCCGCGCATTCCGGGTCACCAAAATCCGCAGCGGCGAATGCCGTTGCACGAGAGGAGTTCCACCATGCCCAAGATGAAGACCAACCGGGCGGCGGCCAAGCGATTCCGCAAGACTGCTTCCGGCAAGTTCAAGTGTGGCCACGCGTTCAAGAGCCACATCCTGACCAAGAAGTCGACCAAGCGTAAGCGTGGTCTGCGCGCCACCAACCACGTTCGTGCGGAGGACGCAGGCCGCGTCCAGCGCATGCTCCCGTACCTCTAAGGGAGGATCGCAACCATGGCACGAGTCAAGCGTGGCGTAACCGCCCGTCGTCGTCACAAGTCCGTTCTCGCGCGCGCGAAGGGCTACTACAACGCCCGCCGCAAGGTGTTCCGCGTTGCCAAGCAGGCCATCACCAAGGCCGGCCAGTACGCCTACATCGGTCGTAAGCAGCGCAAGCGTCAGTTCCGCGCGCTGTGGATCGTCCGCATCAATGCGGCGGCCCGTCAGTTCGGGCTGTCCTACAGCCGTCTGATGAATGGCCTGAAGAAGGCAAGCATCAGCCTTGACCGTAAGGTCCTGGCCGATCTGGCCGTGCACGATCTGCCGGCGTTTGGTGCGCTGGCCGAGAAGGCCAAGGGCGCCCTGGCCTAAGCCAGGAGCGTTCGACATGCCGCGATGGCGACATCGCGGATCTCCTGTGGGGAAGGGCGTGCTCTTCCCCACAGGCGTTTCCAGGGTTGGAGTTTGCCGGGGGCTTGGCGCGCAGCGCCGGTCGAGGCAGGCTTGCCGATCCACGCCCCGGGCCCTGCGCCCGGGCCAGGCCCGCACGAGCGCGGGTACCGTCACGAGCGATGAGCATGAGCGAGTTGGAAGCGCAGGCGCGCAGCGCCGCGAACGAGATCGAACAGGCCGGCAGCATCGACGCACTCGAAGCGATCCGGGTGCGTCTGCTGGGCAAGGCGGGCCTGATCACCGAACAGCTGAAGCGCCTTGGAGCGCTGGATCCGGAAGCGCGCAAGGTCGCCGGAGCCGAGGTCAACCGCATCAAGCAGGCATTGACGGATGCGATCGGCGTACGTCGCGAACTGCTGGAGACGGCCGCGCTCGATGCTCGCCTTGCCTCCGAGCGCATCGATGTCAGCCTGCCCGGTCGAGGTGCCCGCGTCGGCAGCCTCCATCCTGTCGCGCGCGCCGCCGAGCGCATCGCAGGCATCTTTGCGCGCATGGGCTACGAGCTTGCTGACGGCCCCGAGATCGAGGACGACTGGCACAACTTCGAAGCGCTGAACTTCCCGCCACATCATCCAGCACGTGCCATGCACGACACGTTCTATTTCCCGGACGGTCGACTGCTGCGCACGCACACTTCGCCGGTGCAGGTCCGCTACATGCGCGAGCGCCAGCCGCCCTTTCGCATGATCGCCATCGGCAAGGTCTACCGTTCCGACTCAGATCAGACCCACTCGCCGATGTTCCATCAGATGGAGGGGCTGCTGATCGATGAGACCAGCACCTTTGCCGACCTGAAGGGCACGCTGAAGCAGTTCGTAGATGCTTTTTTCGAGCGCGATTTCGCCATGCGCTTCCGCCCCAGCTATTTTCCCTTCACCGAGCCCTCGGCCGAGGTCGACATCCGCTGGGATCGCGAGGACGGCAGCGAGCGTTGGCTGGAGGTGCTGGGCTGCGGCATGGTGCATCCGAATGTGCTGCGCGCCTGTGGCATCGACCCGGAGCGCTACACCGGCTTCGCCTTCGGCATCGGTATCGAGCGTTTCGCCATGCTGCGCTACGGCGTCAGCGACCTGCGCAGCTTCTTCGAGAACGACACGCGTTTTCTCGCCCAGTTCGCATGAGTCGAACTGCGGGGGGAGTCGGGATTGGGGATTCGGGATTTGTAAGCCGCAGCGAGTCTCGCTCGTGCGGCATCTGATGGACACAGGCAATGAAGTTTTCCGAAAACTGGCTGCGAGAACACGTCACTGTCGATGCTTCGCGCGCGGCGCTTGCCGAGAAGCTGACCGCGATCGGGCTGGAAGTCGAACAGATTTCCCCTCTCGGTGAAGGGCTTGCTGGCGTGGTGGTAGCGCAGATTCTGGAGTGCGCTCGGCACCCTGAAGCCGACCGCCTGCAGGTCTGCACCGTGGATACCGGGAGCGGCTGCGTGCAGATCGTCTGCGGTGCGCCGAATGCGCGTCCAGGGCTGAAGGCCCCACTGGCCATGGTCGGCGCCGAGCTGCCGGGCGGCCTCAAGATCCAGCCGGCCAAACTGCGCGGTGTAGAGTCCTTCGGCATGCTCTGCTCGGCGAAGGAACTCGGTGTCGATGCGGATGCCTCCGGCCTGATGGAGCTGCCCGCTGATGCGCCGGTGGGCGCGGCCTTTGCCGACGCTCTCGGCCTCCCGGATGCCAGCATCGAGATCAAGCTGACCCCGAACCGCGCCGACTGCTTCGGGGTGCGCGGCATCGCCTATGACGTCGCCGCTGTCCTGGGGGCGAACGTCAACCCGCTGGATGTGCCGGCCGCCGACGTCAGCAGCGGCGATGCTTTGCCGGTCGAGCTGCGGGCCGGCGCCGCCGCGCCGCGCTACTGCGGCCGCGTGATCGAAGGTGTGGATGCCGCAGCGCCCACGCCGCTGTGGATGGCCGAGCGGCTGCGCCGCTCCGGCATCCGTCCGATCAGCCTGCTGGTCGACGTGACCCAGTACGTGATGCTCGAACTCGGCCAGCCCATGCACGCCTTCGATCGCGCCACCCTGCGCGGCCCGGTCGGCGTGCGCCCTGCCCACGACGGCGAGACGCTTAAGCTGCTGGATGAGCGCGAGGTCACTCTTGACGAAGGCTTCCTGGTGATCACCGACGCCGACCGCGCTGTGGCGCTGGCGGGCGTGATGGGCGGATGGGACACCCGTGTCACCACCGAAAGCCGCAGCGTATTCCTCGAGAGCGCGCACTTCGCGCCCGAGGCCATCATCGGCCGCGCCCGCAAGCTGGGACTGCACACCGATGCCTCGCACCGCTTCGAACGTGGCGTCGACCCGGAACTGCCGCGCTTGGCGCTGGAGCGTGCGACTCGGCTCATCCTTGCGCATGCGGGTGGCCACGCCGGCCCGGTCAGCGAAGCATCGTTGTCCGAACACCTGCCCCCGCCCAAGTCAGTGCGCTTACGGCGCGCTCGGCTCGCGCGCGTGCTCGGTGTACATATTGACGATGCGGAGGTCGAGCGCATCCTCACTGCGTTGGGCATGCAGGTCGAGTCGTTCGATGGTGCAGCCAGTGAGCCAGTCGATGCCCTGCGCGGCTCACACTTCGGCGGTGGCTGGTGGGTGACCCCACCCACCCGGCGCTTCGATATCGCGATTGAAGAAGACCTCATCGAGGAAGTCGTGCGGATTCACGGCTACGAGGCGATTCCGACCAGTACGCCTACCGGCGCGATCCCGCTGGCAATGCCCAGCGAAACGCGGCTGGGCGAGGGCGAGCTGCGGCGCGCGCTGGCCGGTCGTGGCTTTCGTGAAGCGATCTGCTTCGCGTTCGTCGATCAGGCCTTGCTGGAGCGTTGGGGGCTGACCGACGGCTCGATCGCCCTGACCAATCCGCTGAGTGCCGAGCTGGCGGTGATGCGCACCGCGTTGCTGCCGGGGCTGGTGCAGGCACTGGCGCGCAACCGCGATCGCCAGGACGTCCGGCCGCGTCTGTTCGAACTTGGACGGGTGTTTCGCCAGGGCGCCGCGGGTCCAGTCGAGGCGGTGCGGTTCGCCGCCGTTGCGATCGGTCGCGCCGAGGCAGAGCAGTGGGGCGTCGCCAGCCGCGCGGTCGATTATTTCGACCTCAAGGCGGATCTGGAGTCCACCTTGGCCCTCGCAGGGGATCCGGGTCGTGTCGCGTACCGGCCCACCTTCGCTGGCTTCCTGCATCCGGGGCGCGGCGCGGATGTCTGGCTCGGCGGGCGCTGCATCGGCTGGATCGGTCACCTGCATCCGGCTTTGGCCAAAACGCTCGATCTCGATGAGGAGGTCATCGCCTTCGAGCTGGAGCTGGAGCCGGTGCTTGCGACTGCGTTGCCGCGTGCCGGCATGATCTCGCGCTTCCCTGCCGTTCGTCGGGATATCGCCGTGCTCGTCGCCGAGCAGCACCCCTGGTCAGCGCTCAAGCTGACCCTCGAAGACGCTTTGCAGGGCCGCGTTCAGGGCATCCAGCTGTTTGACCAGTATCAGGGGCGGGGGGTCGAACCGGGCTTCAGAAGTCTCGCTATTGGCTTGATTTTGCAGGACGTTTCACGCACCCTCACCGATCAGGATGCGGACCAAGCCATCGCCGATGCGGTGGCGGCGCTGTCCGGGAAGTTCGGCGCCACGCTCAGGGGGTGACATGGCACTGACCAAGGCCGAAATGGCCGAAAAGCTGTTCGACGAGGTGGGTCTCAACAAGCGTGAGGCCAAGGAATTCGTCGATGCGTTCTTCGATGTTCTGCGCGATGCGCTGGAAACCGGCCAGCAGGTCAAGCTGTCGGGCTTCGGCAATTTCGATCTTCGAAAGAAGAATCAGCGGCCAGGCCGCAATCCGAAGACTGGCGAGGAGATTCCGATCTCCGCACGCACGGTGGTGACCTTTCGTCCGGGGCAGAAGCTGAAGGAGCGCGTGGAGGCCTATGCTGGATCCGGGCAGTAATTCCGAACTTCCGCCGATCCCGGCAAAGCGCTACTTCACGATTGGTGAAGTCAGCGAGCTGTGCCAGGTGAAGCCGCATGTGCTGCGGTATTGGGAAACCGAGTTTCCCAGCCTCAAGCCGGTCAAGCGACGTGGCAACCGGCGCTACTACCAGCGCCAGGATGTCCTCACCATCCGGCAGATCCGCTCGCTGCTTTACGAAGAAGGCTTCACCATCACCGGTGCGCGCCTGCGCCTTGAGTCTGAAGGCCAGCGCCCGCATCCGCTTGCGAGCGAAGCATCCATGCAGGTCCTGCGCGAAGTCCGTCAGGAGCTCGAGGCCGTACTGCAGCTGCTCAGGAGCTGATGCCGCGAGTCGCGTCTGTGGTGGCTGCAGGAGCGAGACAAGCCTGCAACTCTCCGCTATACTTATGCGCTTCGCGCGGCCGCGGTCTGAGCCCACGCGCGAAGTGAAGCATTGATCGGATCCGCGTCGGGGCGTAGCGCAGCCTGGTAGCGCATTTGCCTGGGGGGCAAAGGGTCGTCGGTTCAAATCCGGCCGCCCCGACCATCCGATCACTCTGTCAGCAGACTGCTCCAGACGTCCCAGCGTGCAGCCGATCGCCTGAGTCCACCCAGCGCCTGTACCGCTCTCTCCTCACCGGCGAGCATGCGGCGCAGCGATGCGTCGTTGCGCTTCCGGCCTGCCTCCGATCGTTGCGCATGCTTGGTAGGCGGCTCGATCGGCCGCAGCGGCTAAACTCGCAGACCCTGCAGCCGAACGCGAGCCTCCGCGATGCGCACCCTTTACCCCGCACTTGAACCCTACGCCAGCGGTGAACTCGCGGTTTCCGAACGACACACCCTCCACTTCGAGGAGTGTGGAAATCCCGATGGCAAGCCGGTGGTGATGCTGCATGGAGGCCCGGGCGGCGGCTGCAGTCCGAAGATGCGTCAGTTCCATGATTCTTCGAGATACCGCATCGTGCTGTTCGACCAGCGTGGCGCCGGCCGCTCGCGACCGCATGCGGATCTCGTCGACAACACCACCTGGGACCTGGTTGCCGACATCGAGCGCCTGCGCGCACACCTCGGCATCGCGCGCTGGCAGGTGTTCGGCGGCAGTTGGGGTTCGACGCTGGCGCTGGCCTATGCCGAAGCCCATCCTGAGCGCGTCACCGAGCTGGTGCTGCGCGGCATCTTCATGCTGCGGCGCTGGGAGTTGGAGTGGTTCTACCAGGAAGGGGCCTCGCGCCTGTTTCCGGACGCCTGGGAGCACTATCTGAAACCGATTCCCGAGGTCGAACGCGCGGACCTCATCAGCGCCTACCACCGTCGACTCACCTCCATCGACCCCGCCATTCGCGTGGCTGCCGCGCGGGCTTGGTCTGTCTGGGAGGCCGCCACCAGCTTCCTGCATCAGGATCCCGACTTCATCGCTTCGCACGAGGCCGATGACTTCGCCTTGGCGTTCGCCCGCATCGAGAGCCACTACTTCGTCAACGGCGGCTTCTTCGAAGTCGAGGACCAGCTGCTTCGTGACGTCGGCCGCATCCGCCACATCCCGACCACGATCGTGCACGGCCGTTACGATGTGGTCTGTCCCGTCCAGAACGCATGGGATCTGAAGCGCGAGTTCCCCGAAGCCGAGCTGGTGATCACCGCCGATGCCGGCCATTCCGCTTTCGAGCCGGCCAACGTGGATGCTCTGGTGGCAGCGACCGATCGGTATGGGTGAGAAGCGGGGATTGGGGATTGGGGATTCGTGAAGCAGGCCTCGCAATTCTCAACCCAGCCGTAGCGCTCCACGCTTTTCGAGCCCCTCTCCCCCCGGAAACGCGAGCGAAGCGAAGGCAATGGGATTGGGGTGAGCGGCGCTGCGGAGCGTAGCGCCCATCGCCTGCAAATCAGCCCTCACAAACGCGCAAACACCGCCCCATAACCCGGCAGCTCGACGCGTCCGTCGCGCAGCGCGCCACTGACCAGGCCGTGGCCGTCGAGTGCTTGCGCGCCCTGTGCCTCATCCAGCGCCAGCGTCTGCGCTTCCGCACTCAGGTTGAAGACGCAGAGCAGTCGTTCGTCTTGCTGCACGCGCTCGAACGCGAGTACGGGTTCCGCGGTCGCAAGCATGCGCACCTCGCCCCAGCGCAGCGCGGCCTGGCCCCGGCGGAACGCCAGGAATCGACGGAATCGCTGCAGCGGAGAATCGACTGCGCCCTCCTGCGATTCGACATTGAGGGCCAGGTGCTCCGCGGAGACTGGCAGCCAGGGCTTGGACTCGCTGAATCCGCCGCATGGCATGCCACGCCAGGGCATCGGCGTACGGCAGCCGTCGCGGCCCTTGAAGTTGGGCCAGAACGCGATGCCGTACGGGTCCTGCAGCTGCTCGAAGGGAATCTCGGCCTCGGGGAGGCCAAGCTCTTCGCCCTGATAGACGCAGACGGAGCCGCGCAGGCTGCAGACCATGGCGCTCAGCATCGCCGCCATGTGCGCCGGCGCTGCGCCGCCGCCCCAGCGCGTCACCACGCGCTGCGAGTCGTGGTTGCTGATCGACCAGCAGGGCCAGCCCTCGGTCATCTTGGCTTCGAGGTCGTTCACCGTACGGCGCACGTGCTCGACGCTGAAGTCCGGCGTCAGCAGCTCGAAGCTGTAGCCCATGTGCAGGCGATCGGGCCCGGTGTACTCAGCCATCGTCTGCAGCGAGTCCTCGGACGAGATCTCGCCGAGCGCCGCGACCTGGTCGAACTCGTCCATCAGCTCGCGCAGGCGACGCAGGAAGGCCAGGTTCTCGGGTTGGGTATTGTTGTACCAGTGGTACTGGTAGGCGTACGGGTTGTCCGGGCTGAAGCCGCGTCCGGTGCGCAGCTCGGCCGGCTTGGCGGGGTTGTCGCGCAGCGCGGGATCGTGGAAGCAGAAGTTGATCGCATCCAGGCGCAGGCCGTCGACGCCGCGCTCCAGCCAGAAGCGCACGTTGTCCAGCGTGGCCTCCTGCACTTCGGGGTTGTGGAAGTTGAGATCCGGCTGGCTGACCAGGAAATTGTGGAGGTAGTACTGCTCGCGCCGAGGCTCCCATTGCCAGGCGCAGCCGCCGAACAGCGAAAGCCAGTTGTTCGGTGGCGTACCGTCCGGCTTGGGCTCGGCCCATACGTACCAGTCGGCCTTGGGGTTGTCGCGACTCTGTCGACTCTCCTTGAACCAGTCGTGCTCGATCGAGGTGTGGCTCAGCACCTGGTCAATGATCACTTTCAGTCCGAGCGCGTGCGCTTTCGCCACCAGCCGATCGAAGTCGGCAAGGGTGCCGAACATCGGATCCACGTCGCGGTAGTCGGCGATGTCGTAGCCGAAATCCGCCATTGGCGAACGGAAGAAGGGACTGATCCAGATCGCGTCAACGCCCAGTCCGGCGACGTAGTCGAGTCGTTCGATGATCCCGGGCAGATCGCCGACGCCGTCGCCATTGCTGTCCTGGAAGCTGCGCGGGTAGATCTGGTAGATGACGGCGCCGCGCCACCAGGGGGCTGTACTCATGTCGTGTTCCGGCTGTGGAGGGCCTGGTGGGCGATGGCGCGCAGGCAAGAAAGAGTGATGGGGCCGCAAGCTTAATCAGCGCGCGCCTCCGCACCGACTCGCGTGCATACGTATTCATGCGGGTCCGCGAGCGGGGTTCGCACCGCCGCGCATGTTCACCCGCAGCATGATTGTCGGTGGTCCGAGCTTCAGCGCTTTGCACATCCGCTCAGGAGTGTCTGCGCGGTCGCAGCATTCGAGGCCTTTCCTGTGTCGCGAGGCTTAGCCAGATGTCGGGGTCTGCACCCACACCACGGCGGTGCGTGCCGGAATCTCGAGCCACACGCGGGTCGATCCCCCGAGGGAATCTGGTGCGCCCCGGTGTTCGCTCCGCAGCGTCGCCTCACGGGCCCGCGCGTCCACACCTTCGGCGAGGGCCGGGTGCAGGCGCCAGCCCGAGATGGCAGCGGGCGAGACCGGTAGAGATGCCGCCAGCATCTGCGTTTCGGCGCTGACGTTCAGCGCGTACAGCACGCTGGAATGCGGGCTGTTCGGGTGGTCGGCGCCGTCGATGTAGGCGGCGATCAGCCCGGAGGCCGGATCGCTGTCCAGCAATCGCAGCCTCTGCTTGACCGCCTGCGCGCTGCTCAAGCGCAGCAGCGGCGTCTGCGCGCGCAACCGCAGCCAGTCGAGGAAGGCGCGACGCGTGTAGTCGACCACCGCGGGCGCAGGCTTCAGCGCGCGATCAGCCAGCAGCTCGCGCATCAGCGGCCAGTCGTTCTCGTTGTCCCAGGCAGGCGGAAGCCCGCGACCGAAGCCGTTGTCTTCGCCGCTGAAGTCGAGTCGATTGAAATGATCGCCGCTGTCGTAGCTGTTGCGGTCGAGCGACTTGCTGCGCAGCACCTCCACGCCTGCATGGAAGTAAGGCACGCCCTGGCTCAGCAGGTTGAAGGCCATGCCCAGCACCTGCACACGCGCGCGCTCCTCGGCCGACGTCGCCTGCGGCAGACGCAGCGCGTTGATGTCGAACAGGGTCTGGTTGTCGTGGTTCTCGACGTAGTTCACGACCTCGTTGGGTGAGGCCACGTAGCCGGCCGGCTGGCCCGCGTAGTCGAACTCTCCCAGGGGCCGCTCAATGCCGTCGCTGCCAAGCATCCGGTAGTCGCGCAGCGAGCCGGCCAGGCCGACCCGGACAAGGTCGTGCGTGAGTCCGGGATTCGGGATTCGGGATTGAGGGCCGGGATCGGGGATTGGGGATTGGGGATTGGGTGGCGCTGCGTTCCCGGTCGACGCGGCGGCTTCAAGCCCCTCTCCCCTTGTGGGAAGCGGAGGAGAGTGCGTGTCGGCTGCCTGCGGCAGTCGACGCTCTCCGGAGCCCGAGCGAAGCGAAGGCAGGTTGGGTAGAGGGGGGGAACTCTCGCGAAGCGCTGTCCCCTCTCCCCCAGCCCCTCTCCCACGAGGGGAGAGGGGAGACGAGAGCTGTTCCTGCAGCGGCGTCGATTTCCCGTTCCCGACTTCTGAGCGCCTGCTCTCAACCCAGCCGTTCAACCACCCATACGCCGTTCGCAGCTCCGCCCCAGCGGTCGCCGCGCCACCGCCGCGCAAGGCATCGCGGGCGCGATCGCTGAACGTGGCGATGCCGCTGCCCGGCAGACTCAGCTGGCTGGCCTGCACAAAGCGCGCTCCGTCTACGACCTCGCCGAAATTCCAGCCCTCGCCGATGACCGGGATGCGCTTGCCCGCGGCGGCATCGATAGCGCCCATCAGCTCCAGCATCACCGCCTTCGGCTGGTGGCCCATCAGGTCGAAGCGGAAACCGTCGATGCGGTAGTCGCGGGCCCATACGATCGATGAATCGATCATCAGCCGCGCCATCATCGCGTGCTCGGTGGCGGTGTTCTCGCAGCAGGTGCTGCGCTCGATCGCACCCCGGCTGTCGAGGCGGTGGTAGTAGCCCGGAACGATCCGGTCCAGCACCGACTTCTCGTGTTGACCGGCGTGGCTGGTGTGGTTGTAGACCACGTCGAGCCCGACCCTCAGCCCCAGCCGCTGCAAGCCCATCACCATCCGCCGGAATTCACGGATGCGGACCGCTCCGTCGCTGGCCTGCGAGGCGTAGCTGCCCTCGGGAACGGTGAAATGCTGCGGGTCGTAGCCCCAGTTGTAGCAGTCCTGATGCTTGACCGCAGCGATCGTCGCCTGCTGCTGTTCGCCATCTGGAGGCCCCACCACCACGGGCGTCAGACAGCCGGTCTCCGGAATCGTGCTGATGTCGTAGACCGGCAGCAGATGCACATCGGTCAGCCCGGCCTCCGCCAGCTCGCGCAGGTGGCGCATGCCCACGCTGTCGCCCTGCGCGAAGCCGAGATAGCGCCCGCGGTGCTGTGGCGGCACGCTGGCGTCGTCGCGCGAGAAGTCGCGCACGTGCAATTCGTACAGGACCATGTCGACGTTGCTGGCGGGCGCTGGCGGACGCGGCTGCGCATCCCAGCCCTCCGGCTTGAAGCGCGCATCGTCAAGATCCACCACCATCGCCCGCCGCCCGTTCGCGCCCAGGCCCAGCGCATACGGGTCGGTGACGCGATTGCGCACCAGGCCCAGACCCGGCACGACAACATCGACCAGGTAGGTGTAGTAGCTGCCGAGACTGGCTTCGGGCAGTTGCACCGACCACACGCCACTGGTCGCATCGCGGTCCAGTCGGCGCGCAAAGTCCGCAGCACTGGCGTCGTCGGCATACGCGCACACGGCAACCTGCTGCGCGGTCGGCGCCCACAGCGCGAACTGCACGCCGTCGGTGTCTGGCAGCGCGCCGAGCGGCCGCTGCAACGCGGCCGGGTAGCGCGCATCCAGTGCGGCGGCGTGCTGCACGCGGGTGTGTGCCTGTACGCGGCCGTCAGCATCGAGCGCTGCCAACAGCAGATCACCCTGCAGCAGGTCGCCGACATCGAGCGCCTCGGGCAGCTGGAATTCGGGGCCTTCTCCGAACCAGCGGAAGCGCGCCGAGGCTTCACCGGGCAGTGCGTCGTTGACGGCCGAGAGCTCGATTCGCTGGATGGCGGGCGCGGGCCGCGCCTCTCCGTCCAGCGCGATCGCAGCCTCGTCGTGCAACAGGACGACGGTGGGGCCGGCCGGGGCCTGCGGCCAGCGCAGCCTGTCCGCGTCGAGCCAGATCGCCTGTGCATCAGCCGACAGCGAGGATCGCGCAAGCACGCGGAAATGCGAGGCGGCATCGCAATCGGCGCGCAGTCTGTCCTCCGCCTGCGCCGCGCCGAAGAGCGTGCAGGCCAGCAGCAGAGCGGTGCGTGGCAGCCCGGTTCGCGCAAGGAATGAAGGGCGCTGGCAGCGTTCGGAAAGGCTCCGTTCGACGATATCGCGCATTGCGGCGCTCCTCGGGGGCAAGTCGGCCGTCGATGCTAGCCGCCCGCCCACGACGCAGGGGCTGCATACGTATGCGTCGCAGCTGCAGCACAGCACAGGTGCCGCCGGCAGCTAGCATGCGCCGCAGGCGATCACGGGGCAGGGCACATGCAGAGCGATGCGATGGAGGGCCTCCCACGATCGCGCCGACAGACCTCGGTGGGCGCACGCGCGCTGCTCTGCCTGAGCCTCGCCGGTTGTGCGCATTCGCCGGCGACACCGCCGCTGCTGCTCACGCGCACGCCACCCGTACAAGCCACCGCCCACGGCGCTGAAGCTTTTTTCGCCGATATGGCGATCGCCATCGCGCCGGGCGAGCGCGCGCAGTTCGTGGCCGGTGACAACCGCGCGGGCTACTACGAGGGCTGGACGCACGGCTACCGTGGCGGCGATGGCTATCGCATTGGCGCACTCAGTCTGTACGAGGACCGCGGCGCTTTCGTCGCCGGCCTTCGCCTGCCGCGCGAGTCGGCGGGTAGCGAGCGCATCCATCCGTTCGGTCACTGCGTGGAGCACGCGGCGACGCGCGACTGCCTGCTGCTGCACAGCGGCAGTGCGGCCGTCAGCCTTCGCCTCGAAAGCGATGTCGCCGCCGATCTCGCACTGCTGCCGCTATGGAGCACAGCGCTCGCCGGCTACCGGATCGAACTCGCGGCAGGCGCGCTGGTGCTGGCGCCGTCGCAGCCCACGCCAGACGACGGTCATCCCGACTGGATCGCGATCAGCGCCGATCAGAGCGTGCGCGTCGAGCGCGCGCCGCCCCTTTCGCGGGCCGATCAGCGCGCACTGACACCCGCCGAGAACACGCCCATGCTGCGGTTCTCCAGCGCCGCTCCGGCCACGCGCCTCACCCTGCACATCGCCTACGGCGACAGTCGCAATGAAGCGCTTGGGAGCGCGCGCGAACTGGCGGCGATCGACAGCTGGAGCACCCAGCTCGCCCTGCAGCATCAGCGTCTTTCGGCCGCCGTCCTGCGCACGCCGGACGCCAACTACAACCGCGCCCTGCAGTGGGCGCAGGCAAGCGCCTACAGCTTCGTGGTGCAGCAGTACGGCCCCGGCATCTGGGCGGGCCTGCCCTGGTTCCGCGACAACTGGGGCCGCGACACCTTCATCGCCTTGCCCGGCACGCTGCTGGTATCCGGCCGTTTCGCCGAAGCGCGCGCCGTGCTGGCGGCCTTTGCCGAGCGTCAACAGCGCGACCCGGCATCGCCGGACTACGGCCGCGTGCCGAATCGCGTCGCGACGAACCAGCCGACGATCTACAACACCGTCGACGGCACGCCCTGGCTGCTGCGTGCGGGCCTCGAGTACGTTCGCTACAGCGGCGACGTCGAGTTCGCGGACGCGTTGATCGAGCTCGCCAGGATCTACGTCGAAGGCGCTCAGCGTCACCTCGACGGCGAGGGCCTGCTCAGGCACGCCGACGCCGACACCTGGATGGACGCCCGCGTCTACGAGAACGGGCCCGCGTGGTCGCCGCGCGGCGATCGCGCGGTCGAGATCCAGGCGCTGTGGATCACCGCGCTGGAGAGTGCAGCCGAACTGGCCGAGGCGCGAGGGCAGGGCGGCGATGCGCAGCCTTGGCGTGCGCAGGCGCAGCGTGCCCGCTCGGCGGTGTTGAAGCGCTTCGTGATCGACGGGCGAGTGGCCGATCGGCTGCGTGCCGACGGCAGCGCCGATCTGGCGCGGCGGCCGAATTCGCTGATGCTGATCAGCGTGCCGTGGGCGCCGATCCTCGACGCGCGCCAGGAAGCGAACCTGCTGCGCGACAGCGTCGAGCACCTTGTGTTTCCCTACGGTATCGCCTCGCTGGAGCCCGCGCACCCGCAGTTCCATCCGCGTCATGAACATCCGCCGCTGCATCACAAGGACGCCGCCTACCACAACGGCACCGTGTGGGGCTGGAATGCCGGCTTCGCGATCACCGCACTCAATCGCCACGGCGAGCAGGAACTCGCATGGCGACTGACGCGCGAGCTGGCCCGCCAGATCCTCGACGTCGGCACCCGCGGCAGCATGAGCGAACTGCTCGACGCCGCGCCCGGCGCGGATGGACAGCCGCGGCCATCGGGTACCTACGCGCAATCGTGGAGCGTGGCCGAGTTCACCCGCAATGCCTGGCAGGACTATTTGGGCTTCCGGCCCGACCTGGTGCGCGATGTGCTGCACTTCGTGCCGGCGCTGCCGAGCGCCTGGACGCGGACCGAGGCGCGGCTCCCCTTCGGCCGCAGCGGCGATGCCTTGGCGCTGACGGTGAGCCAGGACAGCGGCCAGCAGCGATGGCGTTTCGAAGGTCTCGACACGTCGGCGAAGCGACTCGAACTGGATCTGCTGCGGACCCGCGGCGGCCGCGTGCGCGTCGCGTTCGAGCTCGCCGCGCAGCCGCGCGAGCTGCTGTGGGACGGCGTGCGCGCCACGCTGGATGGCGCGGAGCTGGCGCCGCAGCCAGTGCTGGAATCGACGCTCGATGCGCTGCAGGGGCTGGACTTCGCAGCGCCGCCGTCGGCGGACGCGACGCGCTACCCGATGACGCGCGCGGTCGACGTACTGCGTCGGCAGATTCTGGACGCCGATCGAAGCGATCCGGAGACACCGTGATGCGCTCGGTGCCGATGTCAGCGCGCGCGCGTGACCGTGTCCTCGGCGTCGCCCGCGCGGCCGTCGCGCTGCAGCAGCCTGGTCGTCGCGTCGGAGAGATACAGATGCATATCGGTCTGTGGAAAGGGAATGTTGAAACCGGCTTCCGGCAGGCCGCGGTGGACGACCTCCAGCAGGTCGGAGCGGGTCTGCGCAAAGTCCGGCGTGTTGACCCAGGCGCGCAGCACCAGGTTGACGCTGCTGTCAGCCAAGGCATCGACAATCACGTCGGGCGCGGGTTCGGCCAGCACCTTCGGATGCCCGGTGGCGAAGCCGAGCAGAACTTCGCGCGCGCCGCGGATGTCGTTGCCGTAGTCGACGCCCACCGGAATGTCGACGCGTCGCTGCGCCTTGGCGGTGTAATTGACGATAGGCGAGGTCGTGATCTGGCTGTTCGGCAGCGTGATCTCGTGGTTCTCGAAACTGCGCAGCACGGTCTGGAACAGGCGCACCTGCTCGACCTCGCCGGTGATGCCGGCGATCTGCACCTGATCGCCGGTGCGGAAGGGACGCAGCACGATCAGCATCACGCCGGCGGCGATGTTGGACAGCGAGTCCTTCATGGCCAGGCCCACTGCGAGACCGGCGGCGCCCATCACCGCCAGCAGCGAGGTCGGCGGCACGCCGAGCGCGTCCAGTGCGGTGACCAGCACCAGCACCAGCACGACCGCATAGGCGACATTGCCGAAGAAGTTGGCGAGGATGGCTTCGACCCGTGCGCGCTCCAGCACACGCCGGGCGGCATTCGAAATCCGGCGCGCCAGCCACAGGCCCACCAGCACGATCGAAAGCGCCGCGACGATGCGCAATCCCCAGAGCGTACCCAGACCGATCCAGTCGATGCCGCGGCTGCTCTCGATGAGGTCCTGCATGCGTGTTCTCCCGTGCGATGGGGCGCCAGGCGGACACGGAAAGCCCGGCACAGAGCCCGCTACCTTAGTCACCCTGCCCTTAGCATCGCGTTAGCGGGCCCACCCTCGCGCCTTCAGGAATCACACGCATGACCTCTTCGCGTTCGTTCACCCTCGCTGCATGCGCACTGCTGGCACTGGCATCGCACGCCACCGCGCAGACGCCTGCAGGGCTGCCGACTGTGGAAAGCGGGCGCATCGAGCGCATCGAGTTCGCGCCGGCAGGGCTCGCCGCCCGCAGCGTCGATGTCTGGCTGCCGCCGGGTTACCCCGATCAGGCGCCCTACGCCTCGCTCTACATGCACGATGGGCAGATGCTGTTCGACGCCGGCAGCACCTGGAACAAACAGGCGTGGGAAGTGGATCGAACCGCCGGCGCGCTGATCGGGGCCGGCGCGCTGCGTCCCTTCATCGTGATCGGCGTCTGGAACGGCGGCGATCACCGCTACCGCGACTACCTGCCGCAGCGGGTGTTCGAGGCCATGCCCGAAGATGCGCGGACCCGCTGGCTGGCCGCCGAGCGCGAGCCCGGCCGGCCGCTGTTCGCGGGCCCACCTGCGGCTGACGCCTACGTGCACTTCCTCGCCGGCGAACTGCGCGAGGCCATCGAGGCGCGCTACGCCGTGTCGAAGGCCTCCGCTGATCGCTTCCTGATGGGCTCCAGCATGGGCGGCCTCATCAGCCTGTACGCGCTGCTTGAGGAGCCGCAGGCCTTCGGCGGCGCGGCCGCGGTGTCCACCCATTGGCCCGGCGGCTTCGACCCCAATGACCGCAGCTTTGCGGAAGCGATGCAGAGCTACCTGCGCGAGCGTCTGCCTTCGCTCGACGGCCAGCGCGTCTGGATGGACCACGGCACCGAAACCCTGGACGCGCTCTACCCGCCGCTGCAGCGTGAGGTCGACGCCGTCTTCGCCGCCTCGCCCCTGCCGCGCGCGCAGTGGAGCAGCCGCGAGTACACCGGCACCGATCACAGCGAAAGCGCATGGTCCGCACGTCTCGCCGATCCCCTGCGCTTCCTGCTGGCGCGAGATCGCGAAGCCCCATAGGGTGGGCCCCGGCCCACCATGGCCTGAACCCTTGCCCATCGCTCGCGTGTTCTCTCTACACCCTCCCACTTGCCCTCTCTCCAAGCCGTCGAATCATGTTCAACCCGAAGCCCACCCGCCAGATCGTTCCGCTGCACGACGGCCACGTCTGCCTCGTCTTCGATGACGTGCTGCTCGACCCGCAGGCGTGGGTGGACACCGCCATCGAGCACCGCGAGCGCTTCGTCGAGGGCGCCTGGAACGCATACCCCGGCCCCGAGCTCGCGCTCGCCAGCGAAGTCACCGACCGCCTCTGCGACTTCTTTGCCCAGCACGCGCGCTCGGCGCTCGGCGCACGCCGCACCCTGCGCGCCCACAGCCGCTTCGCCCTGGTCACGCGCCCGCCCGAGACGCTCGCGCCCTGTCAGCGCTTCTGCCATCGCGACCGCCTGAGCAGCGAGCCCGGCACCCTGATCGCCGCCAGCGTGCTCTACCTGTTCGACAAGCCTGAGCTCGGCGGCACGTCCTTCTACCGCCCGCGTCGCCCGAGGCCCGAGATCGACGCGCTGGTCCAGGACTCGGTGCGCCTCGCCAACGACGACTTCAACGCCCGCTACCCCGACATCGCCCCCGGCTACATGCGCGACGCCAACCCCTGGTTCGAACACACCGCCACCGTTGCGCCGCGCTACAACCGCCTGATCGTCTACCGCGGCGACCTCTTCCACAGCGGCGACATCGCACGGCCTGATCTGCTCAGCGCGGACCCGGCGCGCGGGCGACTGACGGTCAATGGGTTCTTTACCTGCAGGGCGGCGGCGGGGTGAGCGCCTTGATTCAAGCGCGCCAGCACTGAAGCGCGAGTTGGCTGCTTTCGAGCAACCATCGGCTGTGCTGCCGACTTTGGGGAAGGCTGATCAGGAGTGCTCTAAGCGGGATTCCTCCTGAACGCGCGCTCTCCCCGACAAGACGCTGCAGGCTTCCGCGCAGTCATTGGCTCTGGTTGAAGTGGCCCTTGGTCCGCCGCACTGGGCTGGAAGGCTGGCGCCTCCTGCCAAGGCCCCTGAGGCTGCGACTGAGCGTGCTGCGATCCGCGACCGCCAGCGGATTGAGCAAAACTCCTACCCCGTGCCCACCACTTCTCCTATGCCAGCGATCGGAACCGCGTCGTAAGGTTCACGTTGACTTCATGGAGTGGTCGGCCTAACGTGCGCGCCCAACTTTCTGCACTTGTGAAGCTGCATTTCCAATAGCGCGCCTTTCGATGATTTCGGGGGAATCATGGCTGCCTCTTTCTTGCACGTCCGTACTCCGGGCGTGCTTCTGGTTTTCCTGCTCCTGACATCCAGTCTGGGCATTGCATCCGCGCCGCCCTCTCCAAAATCTGACTCAACGGCAGGGCGATGGACGTTCGTTGACTTTTCCCTTACGCCGTCGCTTGCGGTGTTTCGCTCGGACGCTGGCGAACACCCTGTCCCCGTCGGAAAAGAACTGCCGGGCACGCGAATCCGGCTTGATGCCCTCTCCGAAGAGGGCGCAACGCTCCTGCTTGAATCCCCAGATGGCCGCCCTCTCAGGCTGAAGCTGGCTCGTGGCCAACAGATTGACGCGGAGCAGACACTTCGCGAGATTGGGGAATCTTTGGATAGGGCCTACGCGCCCGCGTCGCCCGAGCAGGACGACGGCGATGCACACTGAAGCGCGCATGTCCGCCTCCATGCGTCAGCGTGGAGTTTCCGCGTTCGGTGCGTCTTTCTGGCGGCATGCTGCGCTTCGGTCGCTTGCTTTCTGCGCGTTGGCGGTGTCCGGTTTCGCCCAAGCCCAGTCATCCGCACCCCTGTCGTTCTCTCCCTTGACACCGCCTGTGTCCTGCATGGAGCCGGTGCAGCCGTCGCTTCTGGCAGGTAAGTCTTCAATCGGCCCGGTGCGAGTGCTCGGACTCACCGGCGCGGTCTATACCGCCGACTTCGCTGGGAACTACGACAGGGGACAGCCCGCACCTCGCGCAGCGTTGGCGACCCGCCTGTTGGAAGCCACGGGGCAGGATGTCGACTTCGTCGTCGTGTTTACCGACTTCGAGTTCCCCACCGGCGAAGCGCTCGCGTTCTACAACCCCGTGCGGAATGACGTGCGCGGTATCGGTCAGCCGCTGTTCGATCACTCCGGACTTTTCGGAAGTGCAGGGCGTCTGCAGGGCTACATCGACATGGCGGCGATCAGCCGCTACAGCTTCAATACGCGAGACCCTGCCTACCGGGTTCCCCTGAACGCCCTCAGCCACGAGCTGATGCATCGATGGGGAGTGGGTGTCCGGTTTCAATCGTCGGAAGGGCAGCCAAGCTCGGATTTGATTGGGCGCGACGGGTCTCACTGGAGCCTGCTCGCCGATACCGATGCCTCCGTGATGTACGGCGGGGCCTGGCGGCAGGACCCTGACGGCGGATTCCGGCTGTCCGAGGCCACAGAGCGCTTCTCGCGCTGGGATCTTTACCTGGCGGGCCTGGCGGCGCCTGAGGAAGTTCCCGCAATGCGGCTGTTGCGGAACACTGGGCTTGATCCTGCAGAGCTTCCTCGTGTTGGCATGCGCGCCTCCGGCGCGGCCGAGCAAATCTCGATCGCGCAAGTGATCGCCGTGGAAGGCGCGCGCGCGCCATCAGCGAGTGAGGCGCAGCGCGAGTTCACCGCCGCCTTGGTCCTGCTGGTCCGTCCGGGCCAGGCTGTCGAAGAAGCTAAGCTCGCACAGCTGCAGCGTTTCGCGCGGCGCTACGAAAGCTATTTCCAGTCCATAACAGAGGGCAGAGCCAGTCTTCATTTCGTGCAAGGGCGGGGCGGGCTGGCGAGCCCCGGTGTCCCGCAGCCCCTGATCGGGTCACCCCCTCAGCGCCACGCCGATCCAGTTGGCGCAGGCATCGCTTGGTTGAGCCAACAGCAGCGCGCCGACGGCGGCTTTTCTGATCGTCCGGGCACCGCTATACGCGACACCGGCATCGCCGCGCGTGCGATTCAGCAAGTGCAGCCGTCCTGGTCTGGCGGTGAGGCCGCGCGCCGGTTCCTTCGTGCCAGCAGCGCAGCTAACGAAGACGACCGGATTCGACTTGCAGCGGCGGGTGCCCCGAGCACGGATCGGAACGCTGCCGTGGCACTGCTGGCCGGTTGGCGCTCCAGCCCGTTTGATCTCTCGCTTTCGGCCGCGCTTGACGCTGACGCCGCCCTCTACGACAGCCCGTCTCGTGAAGGGCTACTGGCTGCGCTGGCCGCTGAGCAATCGGCGGTTGGCGGGTTCGGCTCCGTATCTGGCGGAGCGGTCCGGCTAAGGACCTCCCTGCTCGCGGCCCGCGCGCTGCTCGCCTTCTGGCCAGAGGGGAGTGTGGCCGGCGAACGTGCAAGAAACTGGCTGGTCACCCGACTGCTCGAATTGCCGCTGCAGGGGAGCCAGTCCGCAGGCACCAGCGAACTGGCCGATGCGCTTGTCCTCGCTGGCGAGCTTGAGCTTTCCGAGACTCTTCGCCTCAGGTTGCGCAGCGCCTTGGAAGCTAGGCAAGGAACGCTGGGCGACTGGGAAGGAAGCATCTACACCACCGCCGTAGCCAGCCTCGCACTTGCTCGGTTGACCCAACCTGATCTTGAAGTGCTTGAGCTTTCGGCCTTGCCTGAGGCTCCGCTGATGGGTGAGCCGATCCTTCTGCGTGCGCGTGTTCGTAACGCGGGCGGCGTGACCACGCCCGAACTGAGCTACGCCTGGCGTCGGGAATCGCCGCCCGGATCTGCGAGCTACCTCGTGGTCGCCCAAGAACGGCTTGCGCCGCTCATCCCCGGCGAGAGCCTGGTGCTGGAGGTTCGCGTCGAGACCCAGGGATGGCCAAACACGGCGCGGCTGCAGATGCAGCTGGATTCCGAGGACGAGCTGATCGAGATCAGCGAAGCCAACAATCGCGCAGATCTGGATGTCCAGTTCTCGACACCCGGAGCGCAGGCAGATTTGGCCCTTGTGGCGGGTGAGCACGCGCTTGAGCCGCCGCGCTTCCAGCGTATTGGCGACACGGTCACCCTAAGCGGCCAGGTGCGCAACTTTGGCGGTGCGCCCGTTCGGCAGGCCTTGTTGCGCGTCGAGCGCATCGAGTCCAGTGGTCGAAGCGAGCTTGCGCAGCTCCGGCTCGATGTTGGCGCCGGCTCACAGACGCCCTACGCGCTTGATTTCGGCATCACTGCGGTCGGCGATCACCTAATTGAGCTCAGCGTTGATCCAGAGCGCGAGATCAATGATGCACGTCGGGACAACAACAGCTTGCGCATTCAGCTGGACGCGGCGCCGGGCGTGGATCTGGCCTTGCAACCGCAGACCTTGACTTTGCAGCCCCAAGTCGCCCGTCTGGGGCGCGATCAGCGGATCCGTGTCGAAACCCGAAATCTTGGAAACAGTAGCTCCGGTGCGACGGAGGCAGTTCTGCTCCTGTTGGGACCCGGTGAGGCCACCACGCTTCAGCGACGCCCTTTGCAGCTCGATGCGGGCGCATCAACCGGTACTGAGTTTGTCTGGAGACCCACGGACCCGGGTCAGTTTCGCCTTCGGATCCAGCTGGACCCGAATGGCCTTATCGAAGAGTTGGCGCGCAACAACAATCTTCACGACTTCGACGTTCAAGTCATCGCGGCCGAAGGCGTCGACCTTCTGGTGGTGCCGCGCAGTACGCGGGCAACGCCCGTCCAGCCGTTGCAGGGCCGGCCGCTGCGTATCGATGCACAAGTCTCGAACCAGGGTGAGCAGGCTGCTTCGGGCTACCAGATCGCCTTGTTTTTGGGCGATCCGCGCAACGGCGGCCAGCGAATGGTGGCAATCCCGGGGCCCGAGCTGGCGGCGGGCGCAAGCTCGGAGGTGTCGCTCACCGTCGAAGCATTCCCAGCGCGCGGCGATGTGTCGCTGTTCTTCGTGGCCGACAGTGAGCTGGCCATGGATGAAATCGACGAAGACAACAACCTGGGCATCGTCGACACCATCGCTCTGGCCATGGCCGATGCAGCCTTGAGCGCGGAGCGGGTGGTGCTGGATCCCCCGACACCGCTGCCAGGCCTGCCGATCACCCTGAGTGCGGCTGTCAGCAATCTGGGTGAGCAGCCCAGCGAGCCGGTTCAGGCCGTTCTTTCGGGGCTGTGGCGAGGCAATGTGCAGGCCATATCCGAACCGATTGCGGTCCCTCAGCTTTCTCCGGGGGAGGTCTTCGACCTTCATTGGCAGTGGACGAGTGATTCCGAGCTGCCCGAGGCGTTGGTCGTTCGGCTCGACCCAGAGCGTGAGTCTGCGGACGGCGATCGCAGCAACAACGAGATCAGCATTCCTGTACTCGCCGATCTCGATGAAGCCTTTGCTCTGGTCCCCTACTTTTCTCCCAACGGCGACGGCATGCGCGACCGCGCTGCAGCCGTCTTCCCAGCCTCCGCAGAGAGCGTCCAGCGAGTCGAAGTGCTCGATACCCAGGACCGATTGGTCGCCTTGATCCAGGACCCGGAATCCTTGCCCGGGCAGCGCAGTCTGGTCTGGTGGAACGGCCTGGATAGCCGGGGACGCATCGCTCCCGACGGCGGCTACCTGCTGGTCGCCTATGGTGATGGGCAGCGAATCTTGGGGCGCGCGCGCGTTGTGCTGGATACCGACCGGGCCATGGCGCTGGCATCGGTCGCGGCCAGCAATGTGGTGACCCGTCGGCTCCCGGCTTCCGTCAATGAGTGGATGGTCGCTCCGAGCGGATCACCGGCTGAAGACTATCTATTCACCTGGGGCGACAGCGCCAACGCGCTCACGGGTTTGAGGCGCGGGATCGCGCGTACCCACACCCTGTTGGGGGGCGTCGAGCCGGTCGTGAGTGCGAGATGGCTGGAGCGTCATGCGGACAATGCGGCTGTCACTTCGTTGCTGATCGAGCCGAGCGTTGGTCGCGAACTGGTTTTCACCGCAAACGGTCGACTTTGGAGCCAAGGGCTTGACAGCCTGGATCAAGCGCAGTTGATCGCCGAGCTGCCCTCCCGGGCGCAACAGGCTCGCGTTGTTGGATTTGTAGGCCCTAGGGCGGTGGTCCTGCAGCAAACCCGGGACCGGGCGCACATTGTCATCCAGGTTGACCTTGACTCGGGACACTCGCGAGTCTTGAGCGACTGGGGTGGCAACTTTCTCATCCAGAGCTCTACGCACGGTGTGCTGCTTGGAGAACAGAGCTGGGCCGTCCTCGGCGGAGTTCAGCCGAGGGTCTTCGTACCGGCAAACCCAAGCTTGTCGCCCGTGTTTCTGGATCTCGTCGGCGGATCGTTTGCAGATTGCTTCGCCCGATTCGAGACCGCTGGAGACCATCCGGCGCTTTTCTGGCATGTGCTTGGTGTTTCGGGAGAGCGCGTCGATTCGGTCGATCTACTGAGCGGAGAATCCAAGCCTGTCTTCGAGCAGGCATCTGGCGGTTGTCGGCAGCCGTCTGACGGTTCCTTGAACCGAAACATCAACCAGCAGAGTCAGCTCGCAGGGTTCGCGCAGGCGCGCCTGATCTGGATCGAGTCTCTGGATGCCGCAGTCCTGATCGACCATGCTCGCAGTACCGTCAGCACACTGACGCCCACAGGTGAAGTTTCGCTGCTCCTGCCGTTCGACTCCGCTCGCAGAAACGGAGACTACGCGGAGAGCGGCGGTCAGCAAGCGCCCCAGGCGGTAGTGCGCGGTGAAGCAGTGGGAGAGTCAAGCGTCTGCCCCTCCCGCCTTGTGCCTGATCTCGGGAATGCTTCAGGTTTGATGGGACGGGGTCGAGCAGAGTTCGATCCCTGGTCCGAAGACGTGTACTTCGCTACCGGCGAAGTCGTGCTCGACCTTCCCCCGCCGCAGAGCGATGACCCCGCGGGTAGCGCTTCTTATAGCTTTGCCTGCGCGGGAGTTGTCGAATATCTCGCCCTTTCGTTGCGGTCCGGTGAGTTTCGGCGCATCGCTGCCCAGACCGGCTGGGCGCTGCAGGAAAGCGAGGATCGCTCGCGCTACACCCTCGTCGATGGCACTTCGGGTGGAGTGAACTTGCCGCCCGAGTGGCCGCGCTACATCCAGCACGCGGGAATCTGGACTCGTGTCGACGCAAGGATCGCGGAGAGCGCCGTCATCGTAGGTCGCCCTTGGGCCTCTGCTCCGCGGCTCTGGCAATCGATACATGAAGACTCGCGCATATTGCTGAACGAGATATCGAATCCAGATCGCGCGGCTTCGGTGATCAGTTCACTCGATCGGATCCGCGCAGAGCTTCGTGTGTCCAGCAACGGGCGTTCTGCAAGTCTCTTCGGGTACGCGGCAGACGAGAATCTGGATTACTTCCAGCTCGATTACGCGCGCGCCGAATCGCCAGAGAGCTGGCTCAGCGTTCTGCCCGCGCGCAGCGAGCAGATCCTAGGCGATGAGTTCCTCACTTGGGCGCCACCGCAACCTGGTGCCTACCTTTTTCGACTGCGGGTGGTGGATAGAGCCGGCAACCGGCGCGAAAGCTTTGCCTCGGCCGAGCTTATCTTCTCCTCCCCCGTAAGCAATGTGCGCAGTGACTCTCGTGCTACCTCGCCAAACGGCGATGGCGTAAAGGATGTTCTTCAGATTGACTATGCGGTCTCCCGGCCTACGGAGCTCCGTTTTCGGGTGCTCAATCCTGTTGGTCAGGCTGTGCGGGTGATCGATTTCAGCTACGGTGCAGCCGACCTGGGTGCCCAGCAGTGGCAATGGGACGGGCGCGACGATCAAGGCGTCACTGTTCCGGACGGTCTCTATCGCATCGAGTTGTCCGCCGGGTTCGCGTTGCCTGCGGCAGTGGACACAGCTTTTCCTACCATCGCGTCTGCCCGGCTAAGCCCTACCTATCCGCCGCCGCCAATCGCGCTTGCAGAGCTTGGCCCCGCCAGAGATTTGAGAGGAAGCGCCGATGTCAGCTCCGAGCTTGAACGCTATCTGGAGTTTCGACCTCACGGGCAGGCGGAGTGGAGGCGGCATGCTGCCGAGTACGATGCAAACTTGGGCGGAGCCGGCCTGCTTTGGCTGGAGCTTTTCGCGGGCCGCTATCGCTGGGTGGTGGCGGATAAGGCGGGCAACCGCACGCTGCGAGAGCTTGCCGAGGCATCACCCGCACTGAACCTACTGGGTGCGGAGTCCGAAGGTTTACCGATCTCCTCCAGCTGGCAGGCGATTCCGTTCAGCGCCAGTCGCATGCGCGATGTTCCAGAGCATCGCAGTGCGCCGGCATCGCCGTCGACTGCTCTTTTGCCCGGCGTCAGTAGGCCCGTCTATTTCCAGGCCGACTATGAGCAACCCAGGCTCGTGGCGCTGGATCTTGCGCGAACAGCGGGTGCAGCATCGGCACTCGATTCGCCCCTGCGATGGCAGTCCCTGCCCGCGGTGATGCCGACGGCACTGGGTGGCGGATTGTTCCGCATCGATGCTGACTTCAGCATGCTTGAGCGGGCTGAGATCGTGGCGCTGAGAGTGCGTGAGAGCTCGGCCGGTCAGCCGCGGCTTTCCAACGCGATGCGTTTCAGTTCGCCTGATCCGGTGCTGACCTGCGTTCGCGGAATCGGCGGCTGGGAGTTCAGCGTGCTCTTGCCGAAGTCGGCTACCCGAGCCGAGCTCACATTGGCGTCCTCGGATGCGGGCGGTTCGAGCACTCGTATCGCGGGCGATAGACTGCGGGCAGACCCCGATGGCCGTGAGAACTGGTTCTTCCCTGGAGGTGGAAGCCGGAACCAACTGCCGCAGGGCGTGCGGCTCTGGATGGCTGGCTCGGAACAACCGTTCGAGTTCTCTGGGGCGCAAGTCGGCTCTTCGGCCTGCAGTGGCTCGACTGGCGGCGGAGGCCTCCACGGCTTTTCACTGCGGATTGCCCCGGAATCCACCGGCATCTGCAACGGCGAGGTGCCTGGGGCGGTACGGGTCTGGCCGAGCCTGGTCTCAGGCACACGCTCGTTCCGCTTGGAACTGCTCGACCCCAGGCAGTCAGAGCCCGTTCTGATCGCTTCGGGCGAGGGTGACAGGCCCGATCCGTTGGGTTACCCGGTTCCCTTGAGGGGAGTTCCCGGCGCTGAGGCACAGCTGCGCTTGGTCGCACAAGGCCCGAGCGGCGACTCCGCCGAGCTCACGGAGCGGTTTCCCATTGACCACACGCCGCCGGAGCTCGCGATCACTGCTCCGGCGTCGGGCACCCGCTTGTGCTCTATCGCATCCAGTTCGGACGGTGTCGATGCGTTTCTCAACACTGATAGCTTCAGCCTCTGGGGGCTTGAGTTCGCGAATCCGAGCAGTCCAGAGCCACGCTATCAATGGCTGAGCTGCAACGGCGGGCGGGACACTGCTGCCTGCACCGCGCTTGACGAGAAACCGCTTGCTTCCTCCCCCAGCCTGAGCCAGCGTTCGCTTTCTCGGCGGGTGCTTGCCTTCCCTGACGCAAGCGTCCCCGATGGGCCGGTCAACTTCCGGCTGCGCGCTCTGGACTGGTCCGGCGCGCAGGTCTGCACAAGCACCACCGTGCAGGTCGACGCGAGCGTCCAGGTGGATGAGCGTCGGCCCGCCTCACCGGAAGCACTTGGTTCGACGCCACCGGTGATTTCGAGCAGTGGCAGCCCTGACTCGCGGATGGTGCATTGGTACTTCCGAACGCGGGAATCCGTGCAGCTGCGCGCCGAGCTGTATGCCGCCGTGGCGATCGGAGTGGGCTCGAATCCGCGCTACGAGATCACGGGCCCCGCGCTGACCGAGCTGCGCGCAGGTGCCCAGCCCATCGGCGACTTCGAGATCGAATGGGGCGCGACGATGTCAGGCCAGCCCGCGGCAGACGGTCTCTACGGCATGAGACTTCATGTCGTCGACGAGTGTGGACATCAGCGCGAATTCATCAGGTTCGTGCGAGTGGATACCACGCCGCCCGAGCTTCAGATTCTCTCGCCCGTCGATCAGGCCGAGCTGAGACTGGCTTCGGTACAGCTGCTGGGTACGGTGCGCGATGACCATCCCGACAGCCATGAGATCTCCGTAAGCGCCGTGGGCCCCGATGGACCTTGGCAGCAGCTCGCCGAGGGGCGTGGCAACGTGCTGCAGCCGCGCGTCCTGGCCACGCTGCAAGCCCAGGGTCTGCTTGGTTCGGCCTGGCTGCAGCTGAAAGCGGTGGACCGAGTGGGCAACCGTGCACAGCGTGTGCATCGCATTACCCTGCTCCCGCGACCAGATGTGCTCGCCTCCGCGCGGCTCTCGCATGGCCTGATCTCGCCCAATGGAGACGGACGCCTCGACAGTCTTGACCTGCGCCTTTTGCTCCTGCGCGAGGCGCGCCTCGACATCGATCTGCTCAGCATCAGCGGTCAGCTGCTGTCCCGGCTGGCGCAGGCGCAGACGATCGGGGCTGGCCCATTCAGCTTCAGCTGGGGCGATCAGTACGATCCGCAGCAAATGGCCGATGGCCGCTATCTCCTCCGGGTGCGAGCCACAGATGCCGAGTCGGGCGGCGAGCCGGACGAGGCCCTTCTGGAGTTCCAGATTGACACTCAGCCGCCCGAGCTGGGCTGGCAGCCGCAGATGCCGGCCGTGTTGAGCTGCGAGCAATCGCCCGAGCTCACCGTTGAGGATCCGCTGCTTGCCGAGTATCGCGCCGAGCTGAGGAACGCCAGTGGTGTGCGGGTGCGCGACCTGGCCGGAATCACGGTGGGCACATTTGCCTTCGGGGCCTTCGACCAGTTGCCCGAGGGCGAGTACCGAATTCAGTCGGTGGCCGTCGATCAAGCGGGCAACCGCAGTGAGACGGAGACTCGGTTTATCCTCGACTGCAGCCCGCCACAGCTGCAGCTCAGTGAGCCGCGCGCAGATCAAGTGCTCGCCCGCGGCGATGGCGCCGCGCATCCGTTGCAGGGCAGGGCAGAGGACACGCATCTGCAAAGCTATCGGGTGGACCTGGTATCGCTCACAGATCCCAGTGTTCGCCAGCTATTGCTTCAGACGAGCGACCCATCGCAGACCGAACTCGACATCCGCTGGTCTCCCGCGGTCACCGACGGCGCATACGAGATCCGGTTCAGCGCCTTGGATCAGGCCGGAAACTCCGCCGACCTCAGTCTGCCGATCGAGATTGACGGCACTCCGCCTCTCGCGCAGTTCCATGCCCCGGCTGAGGGCGCAGAGGTGACATCTGCGCTGAGTCTGGTCGTCACCGCGACCGATGCCAATCTTGCTCAGTGGCAGTTGCTCACTGCCACGCCCGCGGAGGCCGCGCGTGACGCATGGACGCCGCTGATGAGCGGAGATCAACCCATGGCCTCAGCACCGTTGCCGCCTGTGCAGGGTTTGCCACAGGGTGAGCGCCGTTTTCGTCTGCAGGTGCGGGACCACGCCGGCTTGCAGGCACAGGCGGATCTGCTGCTCTTGATCGATGCCGAGCCACCGCCGGTTCCAATTGACTTGCGGGCAACTGTCGAGCCCGGTGGCAACGTGCGCCTCGCGTGGCAGGGCGGCAACGCCCCTGATCTCGCAGGTTTCCACATCTACCGCAGTGGTTCCGGCGAGCCGGTCAGGATCAGCGCGGACCTGGTTCCCCAGCGCCAGTATGTGGATGCGGCAGTGCCGGATGGCGTCTGGTCCTACCAGGTCACGGCGCTGGACCGCGTGGGCAACGAAAGCCCCCCGAGCAATCGCGCTCAGCTTCGTATCGATCGCAGCCCTCCGGACGTGGTGATCGCGCAGCCTGCAGTGGGCGAACGAGTGCGCGGTCTGGTGACAGTGCGCGGAACGGCGGCGGGCGAGGGAGACCTTGAACGCTACGAACTGGCCCTGCTGGATGCAAATGGGCTGCAGCTCAGCGTGCTGCGCGACAGCACAGCCGAGGTGCGCTCCGGCGTGCTGGGCCAGTGGGATTCGCGGCAGAACGCGGAGGGTGAGGCGGCGCAGGTGCGCCTGCGGGCCTGGGATCGCAGCGGCAACCGTGCCGAGGCGCTTGCCGCGGTTCGGGTCGACAACCTGGCGCCGGCGGCGCCGCAAGGTCTGGACGGCCAGCTGCGGGGCGCTGATCTCGAACTGAACTGGCTGCCCAATCAAGAGCCTGACCTGCTGGGCTATCTGCTTTACCGAAGCGGTCGACTGCTCACCGGTGGCGTGAATTTGCCGGCGGACCTGCGCCCGCTTGCGTTGCCCCAGAACACCTACCTTGACCCAGTCGTGCCTGACGGTGAACACGTCTACCGAGCGTATGCCATCGATCAGGCCGGCAACATCAGCGCGCCCTCGGCACCCTTTACGCCCGTGGTGGAGCTTGGGCCACCCAGCGCCGAGATCGTGCGCCCGGACGAAGGCACGGTGTTCGATCAGCCACTGGAGTTGCTCGCTCACACGGAACACCTTGATGTCGCCGCGATCGCCTTCTTTGTTCGCGCCCTGGGCGATTCGCAATGGACGGCGCTCGGCGAACCTGCGCGCTCCCCGCCTTGGCGACAAGTGCTGAGCACCGCGGGCAGACCCTATGGCGAGTACGAACTGCAGGCTGTGGCCACAGATCATGGCGGGTTGATCGATCCCCAGCCGCCGCGCGTGCGCGTACTGCATCAGGACATCACACCGCCGCCGCCGCCAGCCGTTCTGTCCGCGCGTGCACAGGGCGATCGAATCCTGCTGTCGTGGTCGGCCTCCGAGGTCGATGACCTCGCGCACTACGCCTTGGACCGTTTCGACCCGGAGAGCGGTTGGGTCGAGATCCAGCGACTCGCCGAGGGTACGCTCAACGCCGTTGACCCTGCGCGTGACCCATCGCGGTACCGCTATCGCGTCAAGGCCGCGGACGCTACGGGCAACGTGTCCGATCCCTCGCCCGAGGCGGAGGCCGAGGTGTTCGCCATCGACCTCGACGGCTTGCCCTTCAGCCCTAGCCCGGAAGCGCAGGTGTCTGTGCAGGGGCGCAGTGCACGTGCTGGGCAAGTGCTGATCCAGCGCGATCTGGCCGGTAGCCTCGACGACCTGCCCGGCACAACGGTAGCGGCGGATTTGCGCTTCGATCTCGATATCGGCCTCTTGCCGGGCCGCAACGTGCTGCGGATGGCGGTGCGTGATGTCGACGACAATCGCAGCCTTGCGTTCGAATTCGCGCAGACCCATCAGCGCCCCCCGCAAGCGCCAACCGGCCTCCAGGGCAGCGTGAGCGCTGGCGTGGCCAACCTGCAGTGGCAGCCCTCATCCTCGGCTGTTGGCTATCGCCTCTACCGCAACGGCAGTCCTATCCGGCCCGATACGCCGCTGACGCAGGCGATCCAAGCCCGCTCTGCAGGCGTCGAGGTGCGAGAAGTGCTGGATAACGATCCCAGCACTTTCTGGAGCGAACAGCCGGGCGCACTCAGCGACCGGTTGAGCCGGAGCCTTGAACTGAGCTGGTCGAGTCTGGACCTGGTCGGCGGGCTTGAGCTGGAGTGGCGTGACGCCGCCAGCTCCGCGCGTGACTTCGACGTGCTGGGGTGGTTCGATGAGCGCTGGAACCTTCTCGCTGAGGTGCGCAATCAGGCGGGAGCCAGCTATCGCCTGCAGCTGCAGACGGCCTATCCCACCGAGCGCCTGCTGCTGGTGCCGCGCCGTGGGCAGTGGCCCGGCGCCCCCCATTCGCTCACCGGGCTCCGTGTACTTGCGCGCGCGCTGCAGTCGGAGACGAGCTGGTCTGAACCGGTAGCGGATGGGCGCCATGTCTACACCGTAGCCGCCATCAGCCCGCTCGGCTTCGAGAGTTCAATGTCGGCCGAATGGATCGCTGAGGTGGGCGACAGCGAACCCCCGCCGCCCGTGCAGCTGACTGGCGCTCTTGACGGGCGCGACGCGGTGTTGAGCTGGACAGCGTCGCCGGCGCCGGACTTGAGGCGCTACCAGCTGCTCCGCGACGGTCGTCTGCTGGCCGAGCTTGCCGCAGGGACGCGCGAGTACCGCCATTCCAACCTTCCGAACGGAATCCATCGCTATCGAGTTTTGGCTGAGGATCTGGTCGGCAACCTGTCGACGCCCTCCAATGAGGTGGTGATCGAGATCGATGGCGAGGCGCTCGCCGTACCTGTTCTGCTTCGTGCCATGCCTCAGGTCGATCAGCCCGCGCTAGAGCTGCACTGGCGCGCGGGCGATGGCGTAGTGCCGCCTCGCTACCGCCTGTACGCCAGCTCCAGCGCTGAAGATCCCGAAGATCCCTATCGCGAGATCGCCCGACCCCAGGCATCACCGTGGTTGCATGTTGGCCTTGCCTACGGTCAGCGGTTCTACTACCGCATTCAAGCGGAGGATGCATCGGGCAACCTCAGTGAGCTGAGTCCGCCCTTTGAGGCACTTGTGCGCGACCTGCGAACGCCGGCTTCGCCGGTGATTACCTGGCCTGCGATGGCGCCCGATGCGCTCGACTGGGCGCAGCCCCTGTATCGAGTCTGCGGAGTCGCGGAGGTTGGACGTCGGATAGAGGTGCGGGTCAACTCGACGCCCATCGGGAGCGCCGAGCCGCAGCCGACCCTTAGGGTCTCGCCCAGTATGGCTCTCAGCACCACCTACATCTCGGAGATCGCACTCAGCCCGGACGGTCGCCAACTGGCCTGGATCGACGGCAACCTCCAGCAAGTCATGCTGATGTCTCTCTCTGACGGCACGCCAAGACGGTTGCCGCTGAACATTTTCTCAGGAATCACGTTCTCGGCAGACGGCACATCGGTGGGTGGTATTGATGCATTCGGCACCGCCTGGAGCGCCTGGAGCGAAGCGGCAGGCCTGTCCGAAACGAGGCTGTTGGACGTGACTTACTCGGCCTTTCAGCTCGCCGGCAACCACGGTTGGCTTGCGGCTGGACGGCACACGTCTCTGGGGCTTTGGTGGATCCGGGACCAGCAGTCGGAACCGGTCAGAATCGAAATGGAAGAAGGGAGCGAAGTTCGCAGCTATGTCGCGACGGCCGATGGAAGCACTGTGTTCCTGCTTGCCGATTCGGGCTCCGTGTATCGCTGGAACCTCGGCGACCTGGACGCCCGTCGGGTTGCACTTGCGGGTCGAGGCCTGCAGCTGAGCGCAGATGCCAGGGGGGCTGTCATCCTTCTGGAACAGGACGCAGCGCGGACGCGGCTGCTGAAGGTCGATCCGCCCCAGCCGGACCCCATCCTGTCGCTGCCGGCAGAAGTCGCTAGCTTCGCACCTGCGGCAGACGCGAGTGGGTACTGGGTCCTGTCCGGAAGCACTCTGCAGCTGTATCCGCCCGCGGCCGCGGCGCCTTCGGAGGAAATCGAACTGGGCGAGTCGCTGGACCCATCCATGGTCCTTGCTTCGAAAACCGGGACACTGGTGACGGCATCTCCGAGTTACAGCGGGCTGGTTCAGGTGGTTCAGCTCGCTGGAGCATGGTGCAGCGACAGTTTTGTTCCGATGCTCGGTATCAACAGGATTACCGCAGTCGCTAGCAATGAAGCAGGTGTTCGCAGTGGGTCTTCAGACCAACTCGATCTGAACTTCGACGCGGACATAGCGCAGTTGTCCGACTTGGCAGTCACCGCCTCTGATATTCGACTCGTGCCCAGCCCCGGGGTCGCCGGTCAGCCGCATTCGCTGCTGATTGAACTGCGAAACGTGGGTTTCCGCGAAGCCCCGGATTTCGACGTCCAAGTCCACATCACCGACTCCCAAGGCCAGCGCGTCAGCCACGTGCGTCGCGCGAGCGTGCAAGCCCAACGGAGCGAGCTGCTCAGCGTGCCGCTGGGGTTGCTCCGAAGCGGCGTCTATCGCGTGCAGGTCGAGCTTGACTCGGAAGGCCGCATCGCCGAATTCAGTGAAGCCAACAATCTCGCCCGAACTGAGCTCAATATCCGCGCAGATGCGGAGCCCCAGCTCAATCTCAGCGCCAACGCTTGTGAGCGTCCGCCGGGACAGCCCTTCGAGGGCAGCATCGGAGTCTCGGTGGCGCGTGATTTCACGGGGCGCTTGGAACTCTGGATCGCCGACGCGGCAGGTGAGCTTGTGCTTGCACTGCCGGGATATGAAACCGGCCAGCTGAGCGCGCTGACGCCGTGGTCGCGGCCGTGGACCTGGGTGCCAGCGCAGGGCCTGCTGGCGGGCAGCTATCGGCTGCATGCGCGCCTGATGGACACCGCGGGCGCCATCCGCGCCGAGCGGTCCCTGGATCTCAGCCTGCAGGCTTCGGTCGACATCGCGCTCAGCCTGCAGCCTGCGAGTCTTGAACTGCCTTTGGGCCAGAACCTGGGCGTCGCAATTGGGCTGAACGTCAGCCATGCAAACACGCTTGTCGAGGGTGGACGCCTGGAGCTCGGCGTCGAGCGCACCGACGGCAGTGTTGAAAGCCTTTGGAGCGGCAGTACCGGCCCGCTCGGCGCCGGCTACCGGCTGCGGCGCAGTCTGTCATGGCCGACCGCAGGAGAGAGTCCTGGCGAAGTTCGCCTGAGGCTCAGCTTCAGCGCGCCCGGGTTGGATCGCGAAGTCTCCCAGTCTCTGCGGCTGCTGCCTGACGCGGCCGTGCCTGATCTGTTTGGCGAACTGACGCTGGCGCCTTCTGCAAGCATCGCGCTCGGCCAACCGGTACAGCTGACCTACCGCGTCGGCAACCGGGGCAGCGCGGCGCTCAGCGAGCGCACCGTTCGCGTGCGGGTGTTGGGTGCTGCGGATCAGCAAACCTTCGTTGCCGACCAGCGCACTGTCAGCTTGAACCCAGCCCAAAGCCTGAGTTTTGAGATCGATCTTTCGGCGCTGCCGCAACGCCCCGCGCAGTACGCCGCTGTGCTCGAGACCGAGACCGGCCAAGGCTGGCGCCTGCTGGCCCAACTCGGCCTGCAGAGCAGCGATGTCGAGCCGCCCAGCGGTGAGCTTCTGGTGCCAGCGACGGGCCAGCCAGTGCGCACGCCGGTCTACTTTGAAGCGGCCATTCGCGATCGCCATTCGCGCGTCGACTTCGCCGAGTACAGCCTCAACGGAGCGCCTTGGCGGGCCTTGCCGGGAGCGGGCGAACGCTACTCCAGCGTGCTGGGCACTTTGCCCGATGGCGAACACGTGCTTTCGCTGCGCGCCCAGGACATCTGGGGCAACCGCTGGCAGATGCCGCCGCGCACCCTGCTGGTCGACAACACGCCGCCGGTGATCGATATCCAGGGCGTGGTCGATGGCGAGTACTACGCTGCGCCGGTGCGTCCTTTGTTCAGCGCGCAGGACCCGCATCTGGCCGAAGTGCGGGGCTTCGACAACAACGTCGCGATCGAATCCGGGGCCACGGTCGCGGCCGAGGGTGTGCACCGGTTGCAGGTGCATGCCGACGATGCGGCCGGAAACCGCGCGCAGCGCGAGCTGAGTTTCGTGCTCGACTTCACGGCCCCGACGGTCGCATTCCTTGCGCCCTTGTCGGGCGCTCAGGTCTCGACGCCGGAGCTCACCGCCGAGCTGCAGACCGAAGCCGGTGCGCAGATCGAGCTGAGTGTGGGCAGTTGGCGGGCCTCGGCGCGGGCCGATGCCCAGGGCAGGGTGCTGCTGCCGGCGGTGCCCCTGCAGGTCGGCTTGAATCGCCTTGAGGCCGAGGCCACGGATCGTGCCGGCAATCGCTCGCCGCGCGTCAGCGTGCAGGTCACGCGGATGCAACTGGGCGGCGAACTGGTCGGGCAGTTGGGCGTCCCAGTCGCCGAGCTGCCGCGGGGCGAAGTGCTGGCGGTGCAGATGACGGTCCACAACCAGACGGCGGCGGCCGCGACAGGCCAAGCAGTGCTGCGGGTGCAGTCCGCAGGCGGTGGCGTTCTGGCTGAGAGTCGACAGCCTGTCGAGCTGCCGGCGGACGCGCAGCGGACCTGGACCGAAAGCTTGCCCACGGGGCTGTGGCCGCTCGGCGCGATCGGCCTGCAGCTGCTGTTCGATGACGGGACCGAGCAGACCGTGCTGGCCACTGCAGGCCTGGGTCTGGTCGATCGATTGCCGCCCCGGTTGCGGGTGCTGCAGCCGGGGGCGGGCGCGTTGACGTCCAGTCCGGTGGCTCTGCAGGTGGAAGCCAGCGACGACGACGCATTGGATCAAGTCAGCTATCGAAGCGCCCAAGGCGCATGGACATCGATGACGCTCGCCGCACCGCCCCTGTTCGGCGCCAGTCTGGCCCTTGTGGACGGCGCACATACGATCGAGGTGCGTGCGCTGGATCGCAGCGGCAACCTCGCGACTGCCGCACCGGTGAGCATCGTCGTCGACAGCACGCCGCCCGCGATCGTCATCGAAGCGGTGGCCGACCAAGGCTTGTATGGCGAACCGGTGCGCCCGCAGGTGCGCATGGTCGATGCCCACCCAGGCCCGCTCGTGGTGACGCTGAATGGCCAGTCCTTCGTGCCGGGAAGCCTGATCGACCAAAGCGGTCGCTATCGCCTGAGCGTGCGAGCGACCGATCAACTGGGGCAGTTCAGCGAGCGTCAGATCGAGTTCGAGGTCGATCTTGAACCCGTGACCTTGCAGGTGCTCTCGCCCGGCGAGGGCGTGATCCTCCCGAGCAATCGCGTCTCAGTGCTGGGCCTGACCAAGCCGCATGCCCGAGTCGCGGCGCAGGGGCCGCTGTCCCAGCACGAAGTTCAGGCCGATGCCGCGGGAGGTTTCAGAATCGACGATGTGGGCCTGAACGCCGGCCTCAACACTCTCACCTTGCGCGCCGTCGACGCCCTGGGCCGCCCCAGCAATGAGGTCGTCCGCACCGTTCGCGTGGACACCACGGGCCAGCAGGGCCTGCTGGGCTCGCTTGATGGCGTCACCGAGATTCCGGTGGGCCAATCTTGGGCAGCTCGTGCTGAGCTGCGCGAAACCCTCGGGCAGGCACGCGGTTCGCTTGATATGCGGGTGTTGATCGAGCGGCCGGGGCAGTCGCCGCAAGAAATCGGCTGGATCGCGTCCCTGGCCGCGAATGGCATGGCGCAGCGTGAGCTTGATCCTCCGGTCCAGCCCTCCCTGGGCCTCGTCAGCCTGCGCCTGCAGGCACGACTCGATGGGGCGTGGGTCGACCTGGCCCAGCGCAGCCTCGCGGTGGTGGACCGGACGCCGCCTGAGTTGGCCTATCTGGCGCCCGCGCCGGACAGCTACCACGCAAGTGGCATCGAGCTTCGAGCCCGGGCCAGCGACGTGCACAGCGCAGTGGCGCTGGTGCAGGCGCGTCTCGGCGGCGGCGAGTGGACCAAACTGCAGTCGACCTCAAGCGGGCTCTGGCAGGGCGCGCTGCAGCCCGTCGACGAAGGCAGGTTGAGCATCGAGATCCGGGCGCAAGACGCCGCCCAGAACTGGACGCCCATCCTGAGCCGCAGCGTTGTGCACGACCGCACGCCGCCCAAGATCCAGATCAGCGGTGTCAGCGAAGGTGGCTTGTATCGCGAGCGCGTGCGGGTCGAGGTGGCGGCGAGCGACGCCTCGCCCGTCGCCCTGCAGATCCTGCTCAACGGCGCTGCGTTCTCCAGTGGGCAATGGGTTGAATCGCACGGCCGCTACGCACTGGTCGCGCGCGCAACCGACGCGGCCGGCAACGTCAGCACTCGAACCCTCGCGTTCGAACTCGACCTGCAGCCACCCGAGGTAACGATTGTCGCGCCCGTTGCCGGGGCTTTGATCCGCAGCGAAGAGACGCCCGTGCTCGGCCACACCGAAGGCGCGGCCGAAGTGCTCCTTCGCGCAAACAGCTTCGAGCGCAGGCTGCGTGCCGATGCCAACGGCCAGTTCCGGTTCGATCGCGTGCCACTTCGCATCGGCGCCAACCGCTTGCAAGTGCGCGCAACGGATGCCGCGGGAAACACGGGTGCCTTGGCCGAAGTACAGGTCGAGCGGCGAGGCGGCTTTGTGCTGCGCGGCACGCTGCAGGCGCCAGCCGATCTGAGCATCGGTGCCGCGCTTCCGATCCGCATCCAGGTCAGCAATGACGCCGCGCATCCGCAGCCTTCGGTCCAACTGCGTCTGGTGGCCCGTGATTCGCGCGGCATCGAGCGGGCTTTGGATGTGCGTACGCACAGCTTCTCGCCGGGTGAATCCCTGCAGTACCAGCTGAGTCCTTCGACCGCCGACTGGCCTGCGGGTGTTCTCAACCTGCGTCTGTTCGCGGCCGATGAGGTCGAAGTGCTGCTGGCGGATGCCCGGGTCGAACTGCGCGGGCAGTCAGGCCTGCCACCGCCTTTGCCCAAGCCGCGCCCGATTCCGATCGATCAGCCTTGGATGCTCGCGTGGCTGGTGCTCGTGCTGTTTGCAGCGGCTGGCGCAGCGCTGCGTCGCAGGGGGCGTGAAGCATGAGCCGCCTCATCGCCCTGACGCGGCGGCCTCTCTTGGGCTGTCCGTTTCCCCTTCAATTGCAGCGGCTGTTTATGCCTTTTCGATTCGCACCTGCGCTGGCCTGTTTGACCCTCCTGCTGTTGCTCCCGGTGGAGCCCGTCAACGCGGACCCCGCCCCGAGTTCGACGGCGGAGCCCTCCATCGTGCCGCTGCTCGTGGCGGGCGATGACACTCGGCACCTTGCCGCCCAGGCCTTGGCGGCGAGCGACGATTCCAAAGCCCTCAGCATGTCGCGATTGCCGGAACGGCCCGGTGCTTCCCAGCGAATTGCGGAGGCCGCAGCGGAACTCCAGCGCGCAACGCGCTCGCCCAGTTCAGGCAAGTCTCTCGCTACTGGGCTGGCGCCCGCGATGGATCGACTTCGGGCCGCCGACCTGCTTCTGCGCGCCGGCTATCCGATGTTTGGCGACGAGTCTCTGGCGAAGGCGCTTGCGCTCAAGTCGATTCTGGAGCAGCGCGCTGCCGAGTCTGTATTGCGCTGGAACGAGCTGTCGGCGCCCCTGCTGTCCGCGGCCGAGACGCTGCGCACTTCCCCTAACGCGAAGGCGGCGCAGGCGCAGCTCGATCTTCGCCTTGGCAATCTGCTTCCCGCCACCAAGTCGCAGCCCCTGCAAGTCAATGCACAGCTGCCGGTGCATCGCCCCGGCTTCGCACCTGCAGCCCTCGCCCAGGTTGGCTCCATCGCGCCCAGCTACGCCGACCCCAGTGATCCACTCCCGCTTGATGAGGACTTGTTGCCATCCGGGGAAGTGCAGTTCACGGCAGCCCTGCTGCAGCAGGCGCAATCCATGGGCTATCGCTACGTCGATCTGTTCGATTTCGTGCGCTCGAACGTGCGCACCGAGTGGTCAGCCGGCTCCACCCAGAGCCCTGATCGCACCCTGCGTCGACTTGCCGGCAATGACGTCGAGCAGGCCAGCCTGCTGATCGCCCTGTTGCGCGCCAGCGGCGCGCCCGCGCGCTATGTGCTGGGCATCGTTGAAATGCCCGTCGGCGATCTCGCCCAGCAGATGGGCGTGCCAGAAGGCCAGCTGGGGCGAGCGCTTACCGTTGCCGGCATTGCTCACCGACCGCGCGTTTCCGCTGGCCGCGTCGTCGCCTATCAGATCCGCCACATCTGGGTATCCGCACGGGTGCCCTACGGCAACTATCGCGGCACCGTCGCCGACACGACCGAGCCGACCTGGATTCCGCTGATGCCCGCCCTGAAACCGGCGAGTTTCCACGCGGGCGCAGGCGTGCACAGTCGCATCCAACATGACATGGCCTCGTGGCTGCAGACCTATCTGCGTTCACCGCAGAGCGTTTTGCCCTGGCCCGAGCTGAGGCAGCGCTGGGCGTCGCAACTGGCAGCCCTGCAGCCTCCGGTAGAACTGGGCAGCCTCGGCGGCCAGCACGAGATCGACGCGCCTGCGATCGGTCTCCTGCCGGCGAGCACGCCCTATCCCGTGATCGCGGTGCATGCCGAGTACGGTGTTCTGCCCGAGCACGAGCGTCAGTGGATGCGCGTGCGCATGCGCGATCCGGCGCAGCCGCAGTCGCCGCCACTGCTGGAAGCGCGCATCGCCCTCAGCGACCTGGTCTCGCATCGCTTCGTTCTCGCCTTCCTGCCTGCCACGGTGGAAGACCAGCACATGACCAACGCCAATGGCTCCCTTGGCGCTTTTCCACTCAACCTGATCCGGCTGCGCCCCAGCCTGATGAGCGAGGGTATGGCCGCTGCGCCGGGGCGCGGTGAAGTGGTTGGTGGCACGCTGCTGGAGTTCACCATCGGCTTCGAAACGCCCAACGGCGAAATCCGCCACACCCAGACCGTTCATGCGGGCAGCATTGCCGGCTTCGCCATCGACCCGCACGGGTCCACTGCCCCGGAGCCGCCGCCAGCAGAAGGTCTGAGCGCCATTCCTCAAGGCGGGACCGTTTTGGGTCGCTTCGCCCAGAGATACCTCTCTGAGTGGGCACGTACGGAAGCGGAAAGTGCCTCCTTGATGGGCGTGCGGGTGCTGCGCCCCGCGCCCGCGTTGGCGGTCGCCTTGCCCCAGGTTGCGCCCCGGGGCGTCGCTGGTCTGACCGAACACCTCGACTTTCTGGGGGTGGCCCTGGACGCGGCGTTGCGCCCGCTGGAGCCCATCGCCTTGCAGGGTCGAGCCGAGTCGGAGGCGGACTGGCTGCGGCTGATCGGCTTGCACGGCAGCGCTCTCGAGTCGCAGCTGTTTGAAGACCTCTGGGGCGTACTGTCGGTGTCCGCGGATCGCCTGCTTCAGCAGGCTGGCGCTGGGGTGGTCCACCTGCAGCCCGGCGACGATCTTGCCGCGATCGCGGCGCAGCCGCCGGCGCTTCGCGCCCAAGTGTCGCATTGGCTTGGGCGGGGAATGCGAGTCAGCCTTCCGGCACAGCCACAGACAGTGGCCGCATGGACGGGCAGCGCTTGGCGTGTCGAAAACCCCGAAACAGGAGAGAGCGGCTATTTCATTAGCGGTGGTTACGCCGGAGGGTCCACCGCCACACCGCCGGGGCTCTGGTATTTCCTGGATCTGGTGGAATCACTCTCTTCGCCATACGAAGAAGCGCCAAACACGGATCCGAACGCCGTGTTCTTGCTGCAGATTCGCGACGCGTCTCAGAAACAACGAGCCGCGGCGGGCGAGTTTATCCCGTTTCCCGTGCAGGTGCTGGCCCTCGACGCTAGTGGTCGTGCTGTCGTGGGTGCGCAAGTTCGGTTCTCTGCGCTCGACCATTTGACTGAGATCCATAGCGAAGCCAATGCGGGCGCAAGCGCCACCCGTTCTTCAGATCGTCGAGGCCGAGTTGAGGTGAGAGCGCGGCTTCTCGGTCGTGGTTCTTCATCGCTCCTTGCGGGGTACTTTCTGGATGAAGGGCTGGAACATCCGGTTCCTGCCTACCGCACGTCTTTGGAGGTCGATGTTGCGGAGGGTAATGGCCAAGTACGAGCGGGTTCTCCAATACATTCGTTCATGACTCCCGGTGCTGCATCGCGACTCGAAATGCAAGCATCCTCCAACGCGTCTTCCGTCTCGGCTGGAGTTGGCGCCATTGGCCACCTGGTAATTGCTTTCGATCGATATGGAAACAAGGTGCCGAATCATCGAATTGATGTCTCGGTCACCGATGAGTATCGGGGCGGAACCTGCCCGGGCCTCGATCTTTCCCGATACCCTCCGAGCGGGTTCTTCATCGGTACGTCTTGCGCAATTGAGCAGAACCCGGTTCTGCAGTTCCTTGATTCGCCCAACAGTTGTTTGAGTCGCACTGGGCAGATCCTCACGCGTGCCGAGGGCACGATGGTGTGGACTGTACCCACCATGCTCTACAACGTGGCAATTAGAACGCAAATGGCATCCGAGGTCGGCACCGTGTCTCGGGATGTTTCTACCGTGATCCGATCCCAGGTGACGTATTCCGACTGTGGTGATCCCGAAATCTGTCCGTGTACAGCTGGAAGCGACTCCGCTTGGGTTCATTTTGCGAAACAGCCTTCATTCGAAGTTGCATTCCAGGGCGACGAATTCGGCCACGATCGACGGACGCACTATTTTTTCGTGGCAGGTGGCCGACAGGGTCTTTCCGCTGTCGCTTCCGAATGGCAGCCAGTAAGCCGTGCCAACGCTAGGATCGAATTCGCAGGGCAGGGTGGTGCTTCGCCAGTTCGTGTCGTTGCGCCAGGGAATCACGAATATCGCTTCATTGCGAGCGAGGAGCCGTCGGCCATGTTGGCCACCTTCGCCGCTGACGGCGCGCGCGAGGCTCTGAACCTGGCATGGTCCATTTCCAAGGCCGGTCCCGAAATCACTCCAGAGCGTTTGACCTTGGATGAGTTTTCACGCACCTCGCATCCGATCCGGATGAGAGCGCCGATGTTTCCGGTCGGATTTCGCCCGGTTTCCGTGCAATTTCAG